>NZ_VSLZ01000001.1:689026-1033539 GCF_010747475.1 Halorussus sp. MSC15.2
AGGCGCACATCGTCGCGGGGGAGTTCGACGTCATCGCGGAGGCCGACGCCGACGAGGTGTACGACGTACTCCACGCCGCCTCGTCGGACATCTCGGGGATGGACGGGGCCGCCGACACCAAGACGTACATGGCGCTCGACTGAGCGCCAGCATCGATTCTTCGGACCCGCTGTCAGTGGTCGATTTCCTGCACGTCGTGGTCGGCGAGGAACGAGTCCAGCCACGCCTTCTGCTCGCTGAGTTTCGGCGGGAGGTCCTCGTACACCCGGTCGAACACGTCGTGGGGGTCGCCGGGGTCGGCCGACTCCGCGGTCTCGACGGCCTCGTCGAGTTGCGCGTCCACCTCGTCCTCGACTTCCGCGACGAACTCGTCGTCAAGTACGTCCTGCTCGCGGAGGTACTCCTCGTAGCGTTCGAGGGGGTCGGCGGTCCGCCAGTCGGGCAACTCGCGGGCCGCCTCCTCGTACTGACTCGGGTCGTCGCTGGTGGTGTGGGCACCCTGCCGGTAGGTCAGGCTCTCGACCAACACGGGGTCGCCGTCGCGCGCCGAGTCGAGCGCCTCGGCGACCGTCTCTCGGACCGCCAGCGGGTCGTTGCCGTCCACCTGCACGCCCTCGAACCCGTAGGCGTCGGCCTTCTGAGCGATGGTGTCCGAGGCGGTCTGGCGCTCGCGGGGGAGACTGATGGCCCACTCGTTGTTCTCGCAGAAGAAGACGGTCGGCGCGTCGAAGACGCCCGCGAAGTTCAGGCCCTCGTGGAAGTCGCCCTCGCTGGTCGCGCCGTCGCCGAAGTAACAGAGGACGGCCGAATCGTCGTCGCCAGCGCCATCGTCGCGTGCGCCGTCTCCCTTGACGCGCTTCTCGTAGTTCATCGCCATGCCGACGCCCGCGGCGTGGGGAATCTGGGTGGCGATGGGGACCGCCTGCGGGAAGTTTGGCACGTCGTGACCCGAGTGAAACTCGGGCATGCCCCGCCGGAACAGCAGGATGTCGCTCATCGGCACGTCGCGCGCTATCTGCATCGCGTTCGACCGGTAGGTCGGGAACAACCAGTCGTCGTCGGCCATCGCCAGCGCGGCCCCGACCTGCGAACCCTCCTGTCCGCGGTAGGGCGGCCAACTGCTCATCCAACCCCTGCGCTGGAGCGCCAGCGCTCGCTCGTCGAACGCCCGCGCCCGCACCAGTTCGCGGTAGGTCGCTCGCGCGTCGTCGGCGGAGAACGGCGTCTCCGAGAGGTCGCGTTCACCGATGATACGGTTCATGCGCCGCGGTTTGACCGCCCGTCGCATAGTGGTTGCGGAACGAACGAGTCGGGTGCGAACTCGGGTCGTGCGCCCGGCGAACTCGGGGTCGAAAACCCCCGCCGCAACGACCTTATCGGTCGCCGGTGACACGCGAGGACATGAGCGTCATCGCGGAGTTGTCCGTCCCCGTCGAGGAGTTTCCCCTCGGCCGGGCGCTCGCGGCGACGCCCGACATGGAGATAGAACTCGACAGAATCGTCCCGACGGGCGACGGTGTCCTGCCCTTCTTCTGGGTCTGGGGCGACGACGTGGAGACGTTCGTCTCGGAGTTGGCTGACGAGAGCGGCATCGACGAGGTCGCAATGCTGGACCGGGTGAGCGACGGCGCACTCGTGCGCGCGACGTGGACCGACGAACCGGGAATCGTCGAAGCCATCGTCGAGTCCGAGGCGACGCTGCTGGAGGTGGCCCGCCGCGACGAGGTCTGGAAGTTTCAACTCCGGTCGTCCGACCGGGAGTCGGTCGCGGGCATTCAGCGATACGCCGCCGACAACGACATCGACCTCCGACTCGACTGGATTCACACGCTCACGGAGGTCGAAGCGGGCGACCAGTACGGCCTGACCGGCCAGCAGCGCCGGACCATCGTCGCCGCCTTCGCGGCGGGGTACTTCGACGAACCCCGCGGGACGACGCTCGAAGAACTCTCGGAGGAGTTCGACATCTCCCCGCGGGCGGTCGCGAAGCGAATGCGTCGGGGCCTTCGGAATCTCGTCGCGGCGACGCTCGTCGGCGAGGAGTAGCCCCCATTTAAAGACGTTCAGAAACGAACCAGATAGGGTACCTCCCCGGAGTCCTACCTTCAGGTAGCGAATCCTCCCGGAGAGACGTACTCCGCGAGACCGAGTTATTCATGAGCGAGAACCAATCAGCGGCACGTCGCGGGACGGTACTGAGTTACGAAGTGAACGAAGACGAACGGACGAGCGAGGGAGTCGTCGCGGCCGTGGCGGCGGCCGCCGACGCCGACCCGGTGCAGATGGACCCGCTGGCGGCGACCATCGACCCGGACGCGCTGGACGCGCTGTTCGCGAGCCACCACGACGGGACGCCTCGGAACGCCGGGCGCGCCCAGTTCTCCTTCTTCGGGTACGAGGTCGTCGTGAGCGGCGAGGGGTGCGTTACGGTACTCGACCCGACCTCGTAGCCGAACTCCTCTGTCGGCCGCCCGGTCGCCGGTTCCCCAACGGTTATCGCCTCTCCGACGCACGTCTCGGACATGACCGCGGCGGCAGACTACATCTTCACGAACGCGGAACTCCACACGCTCGGCGACCCCGACGAGGTCGCCGAGGCGGTGGCGGTTCGGGACGGCGAAATCGTACGAGTGGCCGACGCCTACGAGGTCGAATTTCTGGAAGGCACCGAGACCGAGGTGGTGGACCTCGGTGGACGGGTCCTCCTGCCTGGTTTCATCGACGCCCACACCCACCTCCAGCACCTCGGGCGCTCGCTGGTGTACGCCGACCTCGCCGAGGCCGACTCGCCCGCCGACTGCGTGGCCGCGCTCCGGGAGTCCGGGGACGACCGCGACGGACCGTCCGACGAGTGGATTCTGGGCTTCGGCTACGACGAGAGTACGTGGGCGGAGTCCCGGTACCTCACCCGCGAGGACCTCGACCAGGTCTCCGAGGAGCGTCCGGTCGCGGCGTTCCGCGAGGACATGCACATCGCGGCGGTCAACTCGGTCGCGCTCGACCGACACGCCGCCGAGATGCCCGACGACGACGTGCGGACCGAGGGCGGCGACCCCACCGGCGTCGTCGTCGAGGAGGCGGTGGACGTAATCTACGAGACCATCGAACCCGACGCCGAGGAGATGCGCGAACTGCTCGACGCCGCCCAGCGCGAGGCCCACCGGAAGGGAGTCACCGGCGTCCACGACATGGTTCGCCAGTCGCGCGCCCCGGCGGTCTACCGCCGGATGGAACTCGACGGTGACCTCGCGCTCCGGGTGCGACTCAACTACTGGTCGGACCACCTCGACGCGCTGGTCGAGACCGGTCTCCGGACCAATCACGGGAGCGAGTTCGTCCGGACCGGCGGCGTCAAGACCTTCACCGACGGGAGTCTCGGGGGGCGGACCGCGAAGCTCTCGGAACCCTACGCCGACGCCGAGGTCGCGGACGAAGACGGTGCGGGCGACCCCGAGGAGGCGACCGGCCAGTGGGTCGTCTCGCCCGAGGAACTCCGGGACCTCGTCGCCGAGGCCGACGGCGAGGGCTTCCAGTTGACCGCCCACGCCATCGGCGACGAGGCGGTGGACGAGGTCCTGTCGGCCTACGAGGCGACCGGCGACCCCGCGAGCGCGCGCCACCGGGTCGAACACGCCGAACTGACCGACGACGAGGGCGTCGAGCGATTCGCCGAGACTGGGGTCGTCGCCTCGGTCCAGCCGAACTTCCTCAAGTGGGCGCGGGAGGGCGGTCTCTACGACGACCGACTCGGGACCGAGCGCCGGAAGCGGTCGAACCGCTACGCCGACCTGCTGGAGGGGGGCGCGAACCTCGCGTTCGGGAGCGACTGCATGCCGCTGGACCCGCTGTTCGGCGTCCACCAGACGGTCAACGCGCCCGAGGAGGGCCAGCGCCTCTCCGTGACGGAGGCGCTCCGCGCGTACACCCGCGGCGCGGCCTACGCCGGATTCGACGAGGACCGACTCGGTACGATAGCGGTCGGGAAGAAGGCGGACTTCACGGTGCTGGAGCGGTCGCCGTGGGACCACTCTGACGACATCGAGAACATCGACGTGGCGCTGACCGTCGTGGACGGCGACGTGGTGTACGACGGGCGGAACTGAGCTTTTCGCGCGCTTCGTCTCTCGGATTCTATCCCTTCGGGGCCTGATTTTTGTCTTTTTTATCTACCACCCAGTGGTAAATAGAGGATATTCAAATTCGGACGCGTTCTTCATCGGCCAGAATTCACTCACAACCAGGTACAAACGCAAATGAAGTTCACCGAGTGGCTATGAAGAGAAAATATTTTCAATACTGTCCGTCGAAGTCTGTGACAACCGCAGGTGGCTTACTGTGCCAAAAATGGAAACGGCGGACATCGAAACCGACCTGAGCCTCTTCAAGTACGACAACCTCGAACAGTTACCCGAGGCGTACCGGGAACTGGAGGAGGGAGAGCGACGGGACCGAATCGAGGCCGCGAAAGAGGAGTTGGGCGACGACCTCGTCGTTCTCGGCCACAACTACCAGCGCCGCGAAATCGTGGAACACGCCGACTTCGTCGGCGACTCCTACCAACTCAGCGTCGAGGCCGCAGAGGCCGACGCGGAGTACGTCGTCTTCGGGGGCGTGACGTTCATGGCCGAGTCCGCGGACATCATCACCGACGACGACCAGACCGTGATTCTGCCCTCGATGGAGGCGTCGTGTCCGATGGCCGGGATGGCCGAGGCCCTGCAGGTGGACGCCGCGTGGGCCGAAATCACCGAGGCCGCGCCCGACGCTGACATCGTGCCAATCACGTACATGAACTCGTACGCCGACCTGAAAGCGTTCTGCGCCGAACAGGGCGGGGCGGTCTGCACCTCCTCGAACGCCCACGAGGTGTTCGAGTGGGCCTTCGAGCGCGGCGACAAGGTGCTGTTCCTCCCCGACAAGCACCTCGGCGAGAACACCGCCCACCGCCTCGGCATGGCCGAGTCCGTCGCCGAGTGGGACCCGTGGGACCCCGAAGGGAAGGACGCCGCGGAGGTCGCCGAGAGCGACATCATTCTCTGGGACGGCTACTGTCAGGTCCACGAACGATTCGGGACCGACCACGTCGAGCAGGTCCGCGCGGAGTACGACGACGCCAACGTCATCGTCCACCCCGAGTGCCGCCGAGAGGTCGTCGAGGCCGCCGACGTGGCCGGGAGCACCGCGACCATCTGCGAGACAGTCGCGGAGGCCGACCCGGGCGAGACGTGGGCTATCGGCACGGAGATTCACCTCACGAACCACCTCCAGCGGTGGCACCCCGAAGTGAACGTCGTCCCCCTCTGCGGGGAGGCCTGCATGGACTGCAACGCGATGCGCCAGATAGACCCCAACTACCTGACGTGGGTGCTGGAGGAACTGGTCGCGGGCCGCGAGCGCAACGTCATCGAGGTCGCGCCCCGCGAGGCCGAACTGGCGAACGTGGCGATGGAGCGCATGCTGGAGATATGACCGGGGAGACGGATACCGCGACGGAGACCGACGTGCTCGTCGTCGGGAGCGGCGTCGCCGGTTGCTCGGCCGCGCTCGCGGCGGCCCGAGCGGGCGCGGACGTGTTGGTCGTGACGAAGGCGACCTGCCCCGAGGAGACGACCTCCCATTGGGCGCAGGGCGGAATCGCCACCACTCGAAGCGACCCCGAGTCGTTCGAGCGCGACGTGCTGGCCGCCAGCGCCGACACCGCCGACCACGACGCGGTCGAGGTGCTGGTCGAGGAGTCGCGCGACGCGGTCGAGGACGTGCTGGTCGAGACTCTCGACGTGCCCTTCGACCGCGAGGGCGGGGAGTTGGACTACGGCCGGGAGGCCGCCCACTCCGAACCCCGAATCCTCCACGTGGACGCCAGTACCGGCAAGCACGTCCTCGGCCCGTTCCTGAACTACCTCGACGACCACGAGCGCGTGACGGTTCGGTCCGACACCGCCGCGCTCGACCTGCTCACCGACGAGGGCAGGGTTCACGGCGCACTCGTAGACGGAGGCGGCGACGGAACCGACCCTGAACCCGTCTTCGCCGGGGCCACCGTTCTCGCCACGGGCGGCATCGGCGCGCTCTACGAGAACTCGACCAACCCCGAGACAGCGACCGGAGACGGCATCGCCATGGCCGCGCTCGCGGGGGCCGAAGTCGAGGACATGGCCTACGTGCAGTTCCACCCCACGGCCTACTCCGGCGACGACCCCTTCCTCGTCAGCGAGGCGGTCCGCGGGGAGGGCGCGATTCTGCTGAACGCGGACGGCGAGCGCTTCATGCCCGACTACCACGAGGACGCCGAACTCGCGCCTCGCGACGTGGTCGCCCGCGCGGTTGCCGACGAACGCGAGCGCACCGGCGAAGTCCTGTTGGACGTCTCCCCGCTCGACTTCGCCGCCGAGTTCCCCGACCTCGCCGAGAAGTGCGAGGCCCGCGGCGTAGACTGGAGCGAGGGGATTCCGGTCGAACCGAGCGAACACTTCCTCTGCGGCGGTATCGCGGTGGACGACCGCGGCCGGACCGACCTCGACCGCCTGTTCGCGGTCGGCGAGTGCGCCCGGACCGGCGTCCACGGCGCGAACCGCCTCGCCTCCACGAGTCTGCTGGAGGGACTGGTCTGGGGCCTCCGCGCCGGGGAGACCGCGGCCGGATTCTCGCCCGAGCGCGTCGAGGTCCCGGACCTGCGCGACAGCGACCCCGACCTCCCCTCGGGGTTCGCCCGCGAGAAGTTCGTCCGCCTGCGCCGAGTGATGGACGAGTACGTCGGCCTGCGCCGGACGCCCGAGGGACTGAAGCGGGCGACCGCGGTCCTGCGGCGACTCAAGGGCGAGGTGGACGCCTACACCCGGACCCGGACGAGTCGCAGTCTCTACGAACTCCGGAACGCCAGCGTGGTCGCCCTGCTGGTGGCCCGCGGAGCGACGGAGGCCGACCCCGTGGGGTGTCACGCGCTGGCTGACGAAGCGCCGGAGACCGACGACGCCGACTCCGAGGAGGTCGATGCCCGTGCGAGTGACTGACCGGAAAGTCGAAGAGTGGCTTCGGGAGGACGTGGGCCACCGCGACGTGACCAACCACGTCCCCGGCGAGACGACGGGGCGACTCGTCGCCAAGCAGTCGGGCGTCGCCGCCGGACTCGACGCCGCGACGGCCGTCTTCGACTATCTCGACGTGGGGTGCGAGGCGACCGTCGCGGCGGGCGACCGAATCGAACCGGGCGACGTCCTCCTCGAAGTCGAGGGGGCCGCGGAGTCGGTCCTCCGGGGCGAGCGCGTCGCGGTCAACGTCACCGGCCACGCTTCGGGCGTCGCGACGAAGACCCGGCGGGCGGTCGATGCGGCCCGCGAAGTCAGCGACGACGTGGCGATAGCCGGGACGCGGAAGACCACGCCGGGCCTGCGCGGGGTCGAGAAGCGCGCCGTCGCCGCGGGCGGCGGCGACACCCACCGCCTGACGCTCTCGGGGATGGTGATGGTCAAGGACAACCACGTCGCCGAGATGGGACTGGAGAGTGCGGTCCGCCGCTTCCGCGCGGAGAAGTCGTTCGCGACGAAAATCGAGGTCGAAGTCGAGCGCCCGGCAGACGGGGTTCGCGCCGCGGAGGCCGGGGCCGACATCGTCCTGCTCGACAACATGCCCCCCGACGAGGTCCGAGAGAGCGTCGAGATGCTCCCGGACGGCGTGCTGGCGGAGGCCAGCGGTGGCATCGAAATCGAAGACGTGCCGGCGTACGCCGCGACCGGCGTGGACGTGATTTCGATGGGGTCGCTGACCCACTCGGCCGACGCGCTCGACCTCTCGTTCCGGACCGGCGAGTAGAACTACTCGGCGTCTTCGTCCGGCCGGTGTAGGTCGGTCTCGGGTGGGTCCTCGGCCGAGCGATAGAGGTTGACGCCGAGACCGACGACGAACGCCAGCAGTCCGGTGACGACTATCCAGAGCAGGTTGGGATGCCCGAAACCGACGTGAAGCGGCGGGAACATACCGCGTTCTTCGAAGTCGATGACCCAAATGCGTTCGGACTCGGACCGGGGGCTGTCGCGCCGCCGACGCGTTCGACTACTCCAGCAGGTTCTCGCCGGTCATCGCTTCGGGTTGCTCCACGCCGACGAGCGACAGCAGCGTCGGCGCGACGTCGCAGAGCGACCCGCCCTCTCGGACGCGCTTGCCGCCGTTATCGCCTTCGGGCGTCAGATAGACGAACGGAACCGGATTGTAGGTGTGGGCGGTGTGGGGGTCCTCCAGGGTGCCCATGTCGTCGGCGTTGCCGTGGTCGGCGGTGACGAGGACGTGCCCGCCCGCGGCCTCGACGGCCTCGACGAGTCGCGCCAACTGGGCATCCACGGCTTCGACCGCTTGCACCGCGGCGTCGAAGTCGCCCGTGTGGCCGACCATGTCGGGGTTCGCGTAGTTGAGGACCAGCACGTCCGGGTCGTCGCTCTCGACGGTGGCGATGGCGGTGTCGGTGACCTCCTCGGCGCTCATCTCGGGTTGCTGGTCGTAGGTCGGCACGTTGGGACTCTCCACGATTTCGCGGCGTTCGCCCTCGAACTCGACCTCGCGGCCCCCGTTCAGGAAGTAGGTGACGTGGGCGTACTTCTCGGACTCGGCGATGCGGAGTTGGGTGAGGCCGCGGTCCGAGAGGACCTCGCCCAGCACGTCCTCGGGTCGGTGGGGCGGGAACGCCACCGGGAGGTCGAACTCTTCGTCGTACTGGGTCATCGTGGCGAGTCGAATCTCCGGGGGGTCCGTCTCGAAGACCCAGACCGGGTCGATGTCCGCGAGTATCCGCGTCAACTGGCGCGCGCGGTCGGCCCGGAAGTTGAAGAAGAGGGCCGCGTCGCCGTCGTCCATCGCGGGGCCGCCTTCCACGAGGGTCGGTTCCACGAACTCGTCGGTCTCGCCGCGCTCGTAGCTCTCTTCGACCGCTTCGACCGCCGAATCCGCGGAGTACTCGGCGTCGCGGTTCACGATGGCCTCGTAGGCCCGACGGGTTCGCTCCCAGTTCTGGTCGCGGTCCATCGCGTAGTACCGCCCCGAGACGGTCGCCACCTCGCCGGTCCCCTCGCGGTCGATTACCTCCTGCAGGTCGCCGAGGAACGCCGCGCCGCTCTTCGGCGGGGTGTCCCGACCGTCGGTGAACGCGTGAGTCACGGCGTCCACGCCGCGCTCGGCGGCCAGTTCGACGAGCGCGTAGAGGTGCTTCTGGTCGGAGTGGACCCCGCCCTCGCTCACCAGTCCCATGAAGTGGACCCGACCGTCGTTCTCGTCGGCGTACTCGAACGCCGAGTCGATGGCGTCGTTCTCGCCAAGTTCGCCGTTCTCGATGGCGTCGGAGATGCGGGTGTACTCCTGTCGGACCACCCGGCCCGCGCCGATGTTGAGGTGGCCCACCTCGCTGTTGCCCATCTGGCCCTCGGGCAGGCCGACGCGCCGCCCGGTCACGTCGAGCGTGCCGTACGCCCCCGCGTCGGCGAACCGGTCGAAGTTCGGCGTGTCGGCGGCTTCGATGGCGTTGCGTCCGCCATCCTCGCTTCCGAGACCCCAGCCGTCGAGGATTATCAACGCGGCCTTCATGGGCGAACGGAAGGCGTCTTGTCGTAACTACTCTTCGCTTGGCGAGAAATCGGCCGGTCGGTCCGAGGGTTCGGCCGGCCAGTCGTCGTCTCGGACGGGCGGCACGTGACAGGAGACGGACAGCCGGAGCGTTCAACAAGACCTTTGGCCGACCGCGGTGAACGCTGTGGTATGAAAGGTGTCGTCGGTGGGGGAATCGCGGGTCTCGCGGCCGCCTACCGCCTCCAGCAACACGGTCACGACGTGCAGGTCTTCGAAGCCAGCGACCAAATCGGCGGTCTCGCCGCGGTGTACGAGACGAAGGGCGACCCGATAGAGAAGTTCTACCACCACCTCTCGGCGACCGAGGAGACCATCGTGGACCTCATCGAAGAGTTGGAACTGGAAGACGACCTCCAGTGGCCCATCGGGAAGAACGCCTACTACACGGACGGAACGGTCTATCCCATGGACAAGCCGTGGGAGATTCTGGCGTTCCCGCCGCTGAGCGTCTACGACAAGTTCCGACTCGGGATGCTCACGCTCGACGTGGACGTGCGCGGCGGCGTCCCGAAGTTCGACACGTACGAGAGTCTGGAGACGTTCGACGACCAGTCGGTCAAGGAGTTCGCCATCGACCACACGACCCGGAACGTCTACGAGAGCTTCTTCGACCCCCTCCTCGACGGAAAGTTCGGCGACCGCAAGGAGGACGTGAGCGCGGCGTGGTTGCTCGGCCGCATCAAGTTCCGCGGCGAGCGCGACATCCTCAGAGGCGAACCGCTGGGCTACCTCGAAGGCGGGTTCGGCCGCTTGCTCGACGCGCTGGTGGAAGCGGTCGGCGAGGAGAATATCACCACGAACGCCCGCGTGACCGACCTCGACCTCGAGGACGGGGCGGTCAGCGAGATGACCGTGGACGTCGCGGACGCTCCGGCCGCCGCGGAAGGGCCGGAGGCCGAAGCGGAGGCCGACGGCGGAGCCACCACCGAGACCCACGATGTGGACGACGTGGTGGTCGCTGCGATGCCCAACGTCCTCGAAGACCTCTGTGGCTACGAGTGTGACATCGACTTTCAGGGCGCGGTCTGCGCGCTGATAACGATGGACGAACCGCTCACCGACACGTACTGGCTCAACATCGGCGACGACGCGCCCTTCGGCGCGCTCGTCGAGCACACCAACTACATGCCGCCCGAGAACTACGGCGGGGACCACCTGCTGTACGTCGCCAGCTACATTCAGGACTACGAGGAGGACCTCTGGCAGATGGACGAGGACGAAGTCGAGGACCTGTGGCTCGGCCACGTCGAGGAGATGTTCCCCGAGTGGGACCGCTCGCACGTGAAGGAGTTCCGCCTCGCGAAGAACCCACGCGCCGCGCCCATCTACGAGCGGGGATACCTCGACATGGTGATTCCCTACGACCTCTCGGCGGACGTCGCGGACGGTCTCTACTACGCCGGGATGGCGAGTAGAGCGCAGTACCCCGAACGGAGCCTGAACGGCGGTATCGTCGCGGGCTACGAGTGCGCCGACCGCATCGCGGGCCGCAAGGAAGTCGTTCGGCCAGAGTAGACCCCCGAGTGGGCCGACCCGGTCGGTCGTCGGAGACGGCGTGGCAATCAGCGTTATGCCCGTCCCGGCCGACGATTCGATATGGCACACGTCACTGTCGAGAAGCCAGGACTCTCGTTAGACGCGCCGACGCTCGTCGACGGGTTGCCCGGCGAAGGGTTAATCGGGAAACTCGTGACCGACCGTCTCGTCAGTGAGTTCGAGATGGAGTACTACGCGGGCGCCTACTGCGAGGGCGTGCCCCCAGTCGCCGCCTACCGGGCGGGCGACTCGGAGGTCCGTCCCGGGATACAACTGTACGCCGACGTCGACCGCGACCTGCTGGTACTCGTCAGCGACATCCCGGTTTCGACCTCCAGCGCCCCGGCGTTCGCGGGGTGTCTCACCGACTGGCTCCGCGACAACGACGTGACCCCGATTTACATCAGCGGTCTCTCGAACGCAGGGACGGACGACGAGGACGGGTCGAGAGCGCTATACGGACTCTCGATAGGAGACGGCGACCGACTGCTCGACGAGGCCGACGTCGCCGAACCGGAACACGCTGGCATGGTCACGGGACCGACGGGCGCGCTCCTCAATCGAACCAGCGACGAGGACATGGACGGGGTGGGACTGCTCGTCGAGACCGACGGCTCGTTGCCCGACTACGACGCCGCACAGGTCGTCCTCGAACGCGGTATCGAACCGATAGTTGGAATCGACGTCGATACGGAGGCGTTCAGCGCCGACGCCCACGAACTGTCGGCGGTCGCCCAGTCGGCGCTCCAACAGCTCGGCGGCGACGGCGACGGGAACTCCCGCGCGCAGCCGACTCCGACGTTCTACTAACGGAAGACGGAACTGACGAAACGGCAGAAAACGGGCGACTATCGGGGCGGTCCGGCCGAGCGTGCGGTGACTGAATCGGCGCGAATCTCGGAGTCGGAATCGGCCGAGCGGAACCGCCACGCCGCCGAAAAGGCCCAGAATACTTTTCCGCGATTTTCACGTATCTTCGCTGGGGAGAACCATGAGTAGTATTCTGTCACAGGAGTCGCAGGAAGGGGGAACGAAACGAACCGGCAGCAGCGGGAGCAGTTCGCTGATGGACGCGTTCGAGGTGAAGATGGAAGAGCCAACCGGACACTCGTCCGGGTCGGGCGGGAACGGCACGGTCGGCCCGTACTTGGTCGTGGACCTCCGTGCGTTACTCGGTCGGATAACCGGGAGCGGCGGCGGCGGCAGTAGCGGAATGAAAGGGACCGTCGAGAGTGCCGCCGAGGAGACGCTCGAAACGGCGGCGAAAGACGCCGTGAAGAAGACCGTCGGAAGTAGCGGCGGCGGTGGAAGCGAGAGCGGTGGCGGCCGAAGTAAAAGGAGCAAAAGCGGAAAGAGTAGCGACGGTGGCGGAAGCGGTATCCTCACGAAACTGTTCCTCGTCGGCGCAGTCGTCGGCCTCGGCTACGTACTGCGAAAGCGGTCGGGGTCGGTCGAAAAGGCAGTCACCGAAGCGACCGACCGCGCCCGCGACGTCGCCGACGAAACGCAGATGCGTTCGGGCGAGGTCGCACAGCAGACCGAGTCGGCCACCGGAGAGGTCGCCGACCAGATTCAGGAGACCGGTGAGACGGTCGCCGACGAGGCCGCCGAGCGAGTGCGCGAGAGCGGGGAGATGGCCGCCGACCGCGTTCAGGAGGGCGGCGAGAAGGCGGCCGAGGAAATCGAGGAGACCGCCGAGACCGCCGAGGAGAAGGCAGAGGAATCCTCGGACGGGTCGAACGAGGGCGGCGAAAATCAGGGGAGCGAGCAGAGCGGACAGTGACGGTCGTCCCGTCCCGGTAATCGAGGCGAACCGGATTTCACCGACCCGACCACGGTTCGGTCGAAGCGACGCTCGTCCGAGTAGCGTCGATTACGCCTCGGCGTCCTCGTCGCTGACGCCCGGCGCGTCCGTGACGTTCACGTCCGTGGGTTCGTCCTGACCGCCGACGTGGACGTTACCCTCCTCGTCCTCGACGTACACGTCGTCGGCGAACCCGCCTTCCGCGTACGGGTGCTCGGGTTCCTCCAGTTTCTCCGGCGTCGAGGGCGCGGCCGGGAGACCGGCGGGCGGTCCGAACTCCCCGAGCGGGTCGTCGATGGTGATGCCGTGGCGCTCGAAGAAGGTCTCGTAGCGGTCGTAGTGGTCGCCGAGTTCGTCCACGGGGAACTCCATCATCTCGGTCCAGCCGTGGTTGTAGAAGTCGAAGTTGGCTTGGACGTGCGTTATCTCGCGGGCCTCGGCCTCGGGCGCGCCCTGCTGGAGCGCCGCGAGGTAGGTGTCCATCGTCGCATCGAAGAAGGCGTCGAGGTGTTCCCGGCGCTCCTCGCGGTGGTCGGGGTCGGCCTTCCCGAGGAAGATGCGGGTGTGCATGTCCACGAGTTTGTTCTTGACGAGGTCCGAGACCACCGGCAGTTCCAGCGCCTTCCGGGACGCGAAGTGGCGGACGTTCTGTTTTATCTTCATCGTGAAGGGATTGGGACGCGACGCCCAAAAGCCCGTCCGTTCGTGAATCGCACCCACGATTTACAGATAGCAACCCACTTTAACCCCGAAGATGAAGTTCCGGTTATGAGCGAGTCGTACGTGATAATCGGTGACGGGGTTGCGGGCAGTTCCGCCGCGGAGACCATCCGCGAGGAGGACCCGGAAGCCGACGTATCCGTCATCACAGACGAAGGTGAGGCGCTGTACAACCGCATCCTCATCAAAGAATTCGCCAAAGGAAAACTCCCCGAAGCGCCGATTTCCATCCACGAAGAGGACTGGTACGCCGAGCGGGACATCGACCTCGAACTCAACACGTTCGTCACGGACGTAGACCCGGACGCTCACGAGGTTCACACCCACGACAGCGGCACGTTCGAGTACGACAAGCTGCTCGTCGCCACGGGTGGCACGCCGACTCAGCTTCCGGTGGACAACAGCGACGCCGAGGGCATCCATCACTTCTGGACGTTTCAGGACGCCCGCAAGATTCAGGAGCACGCGGACGAGGCCGACACCGGCGTCGTCGTCGGCGCGGGCCTGCTCGGCATCGACCTCGCGGCGGTCTGTGCCGCACAGGGCGTCGATGCGAAGTACATCATGCGGGGCAACCGCTGGTGGCGCTACGGCCTGAGCCTCGACGGCGCGGAGATTATCCACGACGCGCTCGAAGAGAAGGGCGTCGAACCGGTCCTCGAGAGCGGCGTCGAAGGCTTCGAGACCGACGACGACGGTCACGTCGTCTCGACCATCGACGCCAACGGCGAGGAGTACGAGAGCGACTTCGTGGGCGTCGCCATCGGCCTGAACTTCAACACCGAGTACCTCCAAGGCACGGGCATCGAGGAGGACAGCGGCATCGTCGTCGACGAGTACATGCAGACCAACGTCGAGGACATCTACGCGGCCGGTGACATCACCCGGTACTACGACACCATCCTCGACCAGTACGCGCAGAACGGGTCGTGGGGCAGTGCCAAAGAACAGGGCCAAATCGCCGCGAAGAACATGGTCGCCGACGGCGAGGAAGAGGAGTTCCGTTGGGTCTCCTCGTACTCCATCACCCACTTCGACTTCCCGTTCCTCAGCTTCGGCTTCCCGACGCTGGGCGACGACGAGTGCGAGCGCAAGTACAGCGACACCGAGTGGCGTCGCCTCGCGTTCAAGGACGGTAAACTCGTCGGCGGCGTCCTCATCGGCGACATCGCGCCGCAGGGCCGGTACAAGGACCTCATCCGGAAGGAGGCCGAGGTCGCCGACCAGAAGGAGGTCCTGCTGGAGAAGGATTTCGACCCCGACGAACTGGCGATTCCGCAGGAACAGTAGGTCGTCCGATACCGCCTCGTTTTTTCGACGTGCTCAGTCGCCCCTTAGCGTCGTGACTCCGCCACCGTCGGCCACCACTACCGTCTCGTCGGCGAGAACGGGTCCAGAAGCGCCGTGTTCACCGATGTCGTGCGCACCGAGTCGTTCGCCGGTCTTCAGGTCGAACCGGAGCAGTCGGGTCGAACCCCGCACTCGCTGGTACTCACAGACGTACGCCTTCTGTCCGGCTATCGTCGGTAGCGACAGGGAGAGCAGTTCCGGCGAAGTCGGTTCGAACCGCCAGCGCGTCGCTCCGGTCTCCGTGTCGATGGCCCACATCGCGTCCGCGTTTTCGAGGTGTCTGGACTCTATCGCCAGCAGGACGCCGTCGCTCAGTGCGCCGGCGGTGAACCACGCTGGGGCGTGAGTGCGTCCGTCCCGTTCGACCAGCGCGGTCCGACTCGACGTCGTCGTCCACTGGACGTCGCCCGACGCCGCGTCGAGCGCGAGCAGTCGTCCGCCGAAGGTCGTGACCAGCACGCGGTCGGCGTCCGCGACTATCCGCCCGCGGACGGCGTCGGTAATTGCCGAGTCGGGAGCGTCGTTGTTCGGATGGAAGTACTCGGACACGTCGCCTCTCCACGCCTCCGCGCCGGTTCGGGCGTCGAGGGCCAGCAGTTCGCCTTCGGTGCCGACGTTGTAGACGAGGCGGCCGCCCGTCACCGCGGGGTCTCCCCGGACAGACCGGGAGAGCGTTCTCTCCCAGCACCGTTCCCCGGTCGCGGCGTCGAGAGCGTAGACGCGCTCCCCGTCGTGGCCGACGTACTCGGTCAGGTGGACTAACCCGGCCGCAATGGTCGGGTTCTCGCGCTCGCCGACCGCGCGGGTCCAGCGTTCGCTCCCGTCGGCCGCGGCGAGCGCGGTGACGACCGTTCCCGACTCCTCGGTGGTCGTCGCGTGAAACACGGAGTCGCCCATCGCCACGGGACTGGTCGAGCGCTCGTCGTTGCGAAATCGGACCTCCCAGTCAGAGCGCCCGTCTCGGATATCGTACGCCCGGACGAACTCGACTTCTGCCGCCCGGTTTCCGGTCGCGAGGAAGACCCGGCCGTTCGCCACCACCGGGCGGGCATCCTCTCGAATCTCGAACGCTCGGTGCCAGCGTTCCACGAGCGGGCCTGTCGGCGCACTCGCGGCGGGGACCGACCGGGTGTTGCCACGGTCGGAGTGGGGCGACGGCCACTCGGTCGGAGCGGCGGTCAGCGGTGTGGGGTCGCAGTCGCCACCGTTCGAGAAGCGCCCGTAGAGGCGACCGCCTGCGAGTCCAAGTCCGGTCGCTCCGCCCCAAAGCGCCAGTAACCGTCGACGCGATAGTTCGACGGTCGAATCTCCGGAGGGCATCGGTTTCCCGCACTAACGTCAGGAGGATAAGTATTTCTCTGTCGTCGTTTCGGCGAGGACTTCCGACTCCGATTCTATCGCGCGAACCACGAATCGTCCGGAATGTCGTACCCCTCTCTCTCGCAGATGTCGCGGCCGAGCGACCGCACCGACTGCTCCTGCGGGAGGGTCTCGGACTTGCGTATCGACCGCTTCAGGTCGTCCGCGAATCGGTCCACCGCCGACTCCCCGCCGAGCGCGCGCATCGCCTCCAACGCCGCTCGGTACTCGTGGTCCTCGGGCGAGGACCCCGAGCGCTCGTCGAGTTTCTCGTCCGCGAGTGCGGCGATACGCCGGAGATGAGTGTCTACGCTGGCCATGCGTCGGCAGACGTCCCGGACGCCCAAATCCTTGGTCGCCGCGCGGTATCGGAAGAGACGGGATAGTCCCCAACGTTGTTGTAGGTGGAACCGTTACCCGACGTACATGCCCCAACTCGAAATCGCCCTGTCGGACGACGTAGACATGCAGATTGACCAACTCGTCTCTCAGGAGGAGTTCGTGGACCGTCAGGAGGCCCTCGAGGAGATACTCTCGCTCGGCATCAAGGAGTACCAGACCACGATGGAGACCGACACCCGCGACGAGATGGAGTTCGCCGACGAGATGATGGAGACTACCGAGCGCTCGCTGGGCGACGAAGACGACGCCTATCGCTTCTGACTCTCCGTTTCGACGTTCTCTTCGGACCGATTCGTTTCTGATGCCCGCGTTCGGGAGGTACATCTATCGACGGCGCCGGTTGGTTCCGCTCGCCAGAAGGTTTAAGATTCTGTGAGTCATTTGGTACCGTGTAGCATAATGTCCTCGAACACGACTTCCGGAGCAGAGGGTGACGGGCGAACCCTCCACCTCCGCCCGACGACGACCGTCCCGCCCGGCGCGCCCGTCCGACACTTCGACGAGTTACCCGAGACCGCCAAGCAGTTGGTAGCCGAGTACGACGACCGAACGACCGTCACGGTGACGCCCGAACTCGCCACCGAGTTCGCGGACGAACCGGTAGTCGTGTTCTCCGAGTATCTGCGGGTCGAACTCGCCTGAGTCCGGACCCCGTCTGATTTCGGTTTCGTCCGCGTCAGAACTCACCCGAGAGTCGCCAGCGGCGGCGACGCAGGTCGGCCCAGACCGAACACGCCACTCCGATTCGAGGTGGTTGACTCCGGACCGAAGGCGTTTTGGCCGCCACGGGCCGAGAAAGGGATATGAACGGAAGCGGCGAGATGACTCTCGCCTTCGAACTCTCGGCGCTGGAGGAGTTGGCCGAACCCGGCACGGTGTTCGACGACGCACGCAGGTGGAGCAAGTACGTCGGCGTCGTCTCGGACAAGCCCACCTACGTCGTGACCAACTTCACCCGGAAGAACCGCATCCGACAGGACTTCTTCTCCGGGCCGAAGGGGAAAGGCGAGAGCCTCGAGAGTGTCCGCGAACAGTTCGACACCGACCGCCACGTCTTCGTCGGGACGACCGATGCGGACCGAGACCTCGCCGAGGACCACGAGTGGGAGTTCCTCGACGTGAGCGAGGCCGCCGAGGCCGCCGACTGGCAACTCGCCGAGGAGACCGACGACGAAAGTGCCGCGGTCGAAGAAGACCAGCGCGACGACTGGCCTTGAACCGGCGACGGTCTCGGGAGTAAACGCCGATTACGATTCCTCGGGACGGGTCCGACTCCGAGATGGTCGCACACCGACCGAGTGCTTTAGTTTCGAACCGGGACGTTCTCACGTAATCGTTCGGTAACTTTCGAACGGTTCGAACGACTGCTGTTGCTTATCCGTCTGACACGACTACGTCGAGTCGGAGTGACCCATGGTAGACAACGACCCGTACGACGGTGACCACGACGAGGACGAAGTCGGTTTCGAAGACGAGGATGCAGAGTACGACGACACGGAGTACGTCGAAACGCTCGACGAGAACCCCGAAGAAGAGGGGAAGTGGACGGCGGGACTCAACGTCCTGCTGGGACTCTGGCTGATAGCCGCGCCGTTCGTGTGGGACGCAATCGTCGCCGGAGAGATATGGGCCGACGGTGCACTCGACGGTGTACTCGCCGCGAACCCGTGGAACGGCATGATAGTCGGCGCGGCGATAGCGGTCCTCGCGGCGTACAACTACTACGAGGCCGCCAACGAGGAGGCCATCAGCGTCGGCGTGGCGTCGCTGGTCGCACTGCTCGGTCTCTGGATGATAGTCGCCGCGTTCTTCTTCGAGACGGTCAGCGTGCTGAGTTTCTGGAACGACGTCATCGTCGGAGCGCTGGTCGCCGCGCTCGCGGGCTACAACATTTACACTGCCCGCGACGTCGAGACGACCACGACGACCGAGACGTGAGGTCGGTCTCGTCCGCTGCCGTCTTCTTCAGTTGCGTTCGGTACCCGCGTCCGAGTCACCGGTAGCGGTAGTCGCGGCCTTTAAACACCCGAGAGCCTAAGCGCCTCGCATGGCAGAACCGCGCGTTCCGGGTGGTCGGGGGGCCGAAATCGACCTCCCCTGTGGTGAGTCAGTACACGTTCACGACCTCGACATGGGCATGCGCGAGTACGAGTGCGCGTGCGGCGAGAGCCACGCGGTCGTGACCGACGTACACCCGCCGTCCCGGTTCGTCCCCGAGTTCCTCGTGGACGTTCTCCGGGCGACTATCGACACCGACGACGATTTGGGCGAGTTCGGCACGCCCCACGTCATGGGCGTCGTGTTGGAGGAGTTCCCCGAGGAGGTCGTCAGCGAGAACGTCGAGGAGGACCAAGACGTGGGCTACACGCTCGTGTGGGTGACCGACTTCGACTCGCGTCGCCTCCACGAAATCGTAGTCGAACTCCTCGTGGAACTGATGGAACACGCCGTCAGTCACGCCGACGACGACAGTGCGATGGCCCAGTTCGAAGACGACATGCTCGACTTCGACGTGACGGAGTTCGTCGAGCAGTACCGGCGCGAACGCGACTTCTCCGGGCCGCACGACCAAGCGGTCTGAGACCGGTGGTCGCCGAATTGTATCAGACTATTCAATCCTCGAATAATCGTCTGACGCTCGTCTGACTGAAGATTAAGTGGTAATCACTCGCATACCGGAACGGACGCATGGCCCACTGCGCGAGGGAATACGACCGGATTCGAACCGTCCTCGCCGAAGCCGACGCCGACGAACCGTTGACCGCGCGCGAAATCCTCCAGTTGCTCGAGGCTCACGGCGAATCGTTCGAGAGTGCCCACAGCGTCGCCACCATCCTCGGACGGCGCGCCCGCGACGGCGACGTGACAGTCATTCGGTCGTCGCCGTATCGGTATCGGTTGGAGGCGTAGCGCGAACGACTGCCGAGATAAGCGTCGGTTACCCTCCTCCGAGTCACGTCTGGATTTGGTGACGACCTCGGAGTCGTCTCCGGGAGGTTAGTTTCGGAGAAATTTACGTACGTACTACACGAATTATCATAAAATTTCGTCTTCGTTTCGGGAGTCGAGCTCGAGTAGCCGCTGATTAACTAACTCTAACCGAGACAATTCTCAAATCGGTCTACACCATGAGACAAACTACGGGAGACGACGCTTCGGACTCGAACCGAAACGACCGCTTGTCGATGGACCGCCGCCGACTGCTACAGGCCGCTGGCGTCGGAATCGGTGGACTGTCGCTCGCCGGATTCGCCGGCGAAGTGGCGACCGCTCAGACCGACTGCGCCGACGGTCCCTTCGAGCGGACGTACACCGGCGCGACGGTGAACCTCGGACAGATTCGGTCCGAGCAGGCACGCGGGGAGACGCCCGGTTCGGTCGCCGCGTCGAGTCCGGGCGGCGACGAGGCCGCGACCGACCTCCGTCGGGCCGCCAGCGACGCAGAGGGACGACAACCGCCCCGGAAGGCCGCCCAAGAGTCGAACGTCGAGGACCCCGGTCCGCTGGGCGTCAGGGCCGAGTACGACGGGGTGAACGCCGGCGAGACGCGGGGCGGCGTCCCCTCGGACTCGCAGGTCGCCGCGGGCGACGGGAAGGTCCTCCACGCCCTCAACCGGCAGGTCGCCATCTTCAACAAGCAGGCCGGGCGACGCGAACACCAGTTCCCGCTCGAACGGCTCTGGGAACCGGTCATCACGGAACCCGAAGGCGGGTTCGTCTACGGCGCACCGTTCGTGTTCGACCCGCGGGCGCGCTACGACCGGGAGTCAGACCGATTCGTCGTGGCCGCGACACAGTACGAACCCGGTCTGACGACCGACGGCGAGATTATCGACCGCGAGGAACTCGAAGAGGGCGAGTTGGAGGACGAACAGGTGAGTCGGCCACCCCGGGGCTGGTGGATGGTCGCGGTATCGGCCACCAGTAACCCGAACGGCGACTGGTACGTCTACCGAATCCCGCCGATTCGCAACGAGGGGCTGGTCGATTATCCGACGCTCGGACTCGACCGCGACGCCGTCTACCTCGCCCAGAACTTCTTCGGCGACGTGTTCGAGGTGACGATGGTCGCGCTGGACAAGGCCGCGATGTACGCGGGCGAGGACGTGACCGGGAACCACTTCACCGGGATGAGCGACCCGAACGCCGACGGCCAGACCTTCACGGTGCAACCGGCGCTCCAACCGTCCTCGGGCGGGAGTTCGGGGACGTACTACCTCGTGAACAGCGACTTCCCCACGCCGAGTTCCGGAACGCTCACGCTCTGGGAACTGACCGACCCGGTCGGCGACCCGACGCTGGAGTGTTTCACCCTCGACGTGGACCCCTACAGCTATCCGCCCGCGGCCCGCCAGAAGGGCGGCGACGAGACGGACTACGTGGACACGCTCGGCACGCGCCTGATGAACGCCGACTTCGACGACGGGTCGCTGTGGACCGCACACACCATCCAGTACGACTGGGACGGCGACGGGCGGGCGGTCGCGGCGATTCGGTGGTACGAAATCGACGTGGCCTCGCGGTCGGTCGTCCAGAGCGGCGTCTACGGCGAACCGGGCACCTCCTACTACATCCCGACGGTCGGGGCCGACGACGGTACGGCGGTCATCGCGCACAACGTGAGCGGTCCCGACACCTACATTCAGTCGGTCGTCGCGGGCCGGACCGAGGACTTCCCGGCGGGGCAACTGGAGGACGCGCTGGTCGTCCAAGAGGGCGCGTCGAACTACGACTTCGGCGAGGGCTTCGGCACCGTGGAGAACCCCCTGCGGTGGGGCGACTACAACGGCGTCTCGGTGGACCCGCAGTCAGGCCGGTTCTGGACCGTCAGCCAGTACTCGCCCGAGACCGAGATTCCGTCGGAGGCCGAGGAACGCGACCCCTATAACACCCGCATCGCCGAGGTGAGCTTCGACGCCAGTTCGAACAGCGGTAACTGAGGACCGTCGAATCCGCCGACGCTCGACTTCGAATCGCTCGTTTTTCGGCCCGTGAAACCGCAGCGGTCGAGAGGCTTCGCCGGTTGGTCGCGCGCGGATTCTCCCCGTTCACCCGGCGCGTGCGGGCGCGGTCTCGTGCCGCGCCCGTCCGCGCGAGGGACGAGCGAGCGACGCGAGCGAGGAGGTTGGGGAGGTACGAGGCCGCGGTTGCGGTGCGTACGCGGCGGTGAGGTAACTCCGTTGCTCAAGCGTGTAGCTAGCTTCTTTCGTCCGACCACATCCGCCTGACCGAATCGTTCGTCTGACCACATCTCTCGTCTGACCACACACCTTCGAACTTCCGATACGTTCGCGGAGCTACGAACTACGCCCTACGAGACGGACAGACGACGAACCTATCCGAGTTTCTCGTCCAGAATCAGTCGCGTCTTCGTGTTCACTACTTCCTCCAGTTCGCGCGCCTTCGTGATGAGTTGGTTCACGCTCTGGGTGTCGGCCGCGTCCACGACCAGCACGATGTCCTCCTCGCCAGAGACCTGCCAGACGAAGTCCACCTGCTCCCAGTCGGCCACGCGCTCGCCGAGGTCGGAGGTGTTGACGTCCACCGCCACGTCGAGTTCTATCATCGCCTTCACGTTGCCGGTCTGGGTAGCGATGGTGAATCGCTCGATGACTCCCTCGTCGGTCATGCGCTCGACGCGATTGCGAACCGTTCCCTCGCTGGTCCCGACCTGCTCGGCGATTTCGGTGTACGGTTTTCGGGCGTCTCGACGTAAGATGCTCAAGATTTCGCGGTCCAGTTCGTCCATCGAGATGCGTAGATAGACGGGGACCCCACTTGACGATTACGAAATTCGTAATCTCGCTACGAAAGCAAGGTTTATACTCCCGTGTTTCGTATGAATCTCGTAATGGTGGCCGCATACGTCGCACTGGAGGGTGGCAGTGTCGTGGAGGCACGCTGTCGCGCTCCGGGCACGTCCCACGGCGAACTGGTATTCACGACCGCGTACACGGGTTACGAGGAGAGTCTGACCGACCCCTCTTACGAGGAGCAGGTCCTGACGTTCTCGTACCCCCTCATCGGGAACTACGGCGTTCGTCCCGAGCGATTCGAGGACGAACGAGTTCACCCCCGTGCGGTCGTCGCGCGCGAACTCACCGACGACGTGGCCGATTGGCTCACCGAAGAGGGCGTCCCCGCGGTGGACAAACTCGACACGCGCGACCTCGTGGGCCAGATTCGGGAGGGCGGAGCGATGAAGTGCGGCATCTCGGCCGGACCCGACGCCTCGCCCGAGGCGGCCAAGGAGGCGCTGGCGGACTGTCCCGGCATGAGCGACCACACCGACATCGGCGCGCAGGTCAGCGTCTCCCAGCGCGAGACCTTCGAGGGCGGGGACGGTCCCGACGTGGCGCTCGTGGACTGCGGCGCGAAGGGGAGCATCACCGACTCGCTGCTCGACCGCGGCGCGACGGTCCACGTCCTGCCGTACGACGTCTCGCCGGGCGAAGTCGCCGACCTCGACCCCGACGTGCTGTTCGTCTCGAACGGACCGGGCGACCCCGCGAACTTCGAGACCGCCCAGTCGCTGGTCGAGGAGTTCGTCGGCGAGATTCCGCTCGCGGGCATCTGTCTCGGCCAGCAGATTGTCGCCCGCGCGCTCGGCGGCACCACCGAGAAGATGGACTTCGGCCACCGCGGCGTCAACCAACCGGTCCGTGACCTCCGGACCGACAGGGTCGTGATGACCACCCAGAACCACGGCTACACCGTCGCCGAACCCGGCCCGAAGCTCGACGTGACGCAGGTCAACGTCAACGACGACACCGCCGAGGGACTAGAGAGCGACGACCTGAACGTCATCACCCGCCAGTACCACCCCGAGGCCAACCCCGGTCCGCACGACAGCCTCGACTTCTTCGACGACGTGCTGGCGATGGCCGGCGACGAGCGTCGAACCCCCGTCGCCGCGGACTGACTCGGGCGACTGCGGCCCGCTTCTGATATTTTCGACGCTTCGAGCGATAGCTTTACCGTCGTGATGCGACGAACCGCGGGTATGATAGAGTTCCTCCTCGGCTTTCTGGTCCTCGTCGCCGGTTCCTACGTCGGCACGATGCTCGCGCTCAGGGCGTTCTTCGGCCGGGACCGGTACGACCCGCCAGCGCGCAACGAGTCGAACGGTCGGTCGGGACCCGGCGACTCGTCGAAGCCAAACGATGCGCAGAGAACGGACGGCGCACAGAGACCGGACGACGTGCCCAGAGCCAACGACGCGACGGACGACACCGAAGACCGGTGAACGGGAGCGCCGAGAGCGGGTGAAGGACACCGCCGTCAACGAGTGCGAACCCCCATCGCCACGGCCGCCTTTTTCACCGTTCGCGTGGTGTGTAGTCGCATGCCGACCGACCTGTTGCTTCCGCAGACGGCCGACCGGGACACCACCGAACTCGGCGTTCGGGCCGAGGAACTGGGCTACGACGGTCTCTGGCTCGGCGAACTCTGGGGGACGAGCGCCGTCGTCCGCCTCACCGACATCGCCGCCCGCACCGACGAGGTGAAGCTGGGGACGGCCATCGTCAACGTCTTCTCGCGCACGCCCGCCGTGCTGGCGATGACCGCCGCCACGCTCGACCGGGTCTCGGACGGCCGATTCCGTCTCGGAGTCGGCACGTCCACGAGGAAGGCCGTCGAGGACCTCCACGGCGCGGAGTGGGAGGACCCGAACCCTGTCCGGCGCGCCCACGAGACCATCGAACTCGTACGGGCCTTCCTCGGCGACGAGGGTCGGGTGAACTACGAGGGCGAGATATTCGAGGTACGGGACTTCCCCTCGCTGGACGCCGACGTGCCCGTCTACCACGCGGCGCTCGGGGAGGCGAACCGGCGCGTGGTCGCGCGTCTGTGCGACGGATGGATTCCGCACAACGTCCCGTTCCCCGACCTCGACGAGAATTTCGCGTACATCCGCGAGAAGATGGAGACGGCCGGGCGGGACGCGACCGTAGACGTCGCGCCGTACGTCCCCGCCGCCGTCAGCGACGACCCAGAAGGGGCGAGAGACGTCATCCGGGGCCACGTCGCGTACTACGTCGGGAACGGCCGGGGGTACCAGCGCGCGGTCGGCCAGCGGTTCCCCGACGCCGCGGACGCGGTCGCCGAGGCGTGGCGGGAGGGCGACCGGGACGCCGCCGCGGCGAGCGTCACCGACGAGATGGTCGCGGCGCTCGGGGTCGCGGGCACGCCCGACCGAGCGCGCGAGCAGTTCGCGGCCGTCGCCGACATCGACTGCGTGACGCGACCGATGGTGACGATTCCGAGCAACGCCCCCGCCGAGATGGCCGAGCGAACGATAGAAGAGTTGGCACCCTCGAATCGGGACTAGTCGGCCGGGCGTAGTCGGCCGACGAACCCTATCGTTCGTCCACCAGCGGCAGGTCCGACAGTTGGGTCTCGACCATCTCGCAGATGTCCGCGCTCCGCTCGGAGTGGTTCTCGGCGAGTTCGCGGGCCTCCTCGACCCCCGTCTCGTCGGCCACGGGAACCAGCCGAAGCGTCGTGCCCGCCGGTCCGACCTCGGCGAGGACGTACGCCTGCGGGAACGACGAGAGCGCGGGACAGACCAGTCCTCGCACATCGCCCCCTCGCTGGTCTCGTCCGTTCGCAGTTCCGGACGTCGCCGCCCCGCTAACGGCGGCGGGCAGGTGGACGTGACCCGAGAGGTGGAGCGCGTCGTGGCCCGCGAGTGCGTCCACGAACGCGGGCGCGTCGCCGACCGGCGGGTGGGGCGCGTAGCCCTCCTCGCCGACGCACGAGTCGAGTCCCGGTAGGTTGTGGTGGCTCACGACCAGCGCGGCGTCGGTCTCGGGGAGCGTCGATTCGAGCCACGCCAGTTGGTCCTCGGAGACGGCACCGTCGTGGGTGGCGTCGAGTTCGCCGTCGGGCGCGGACGCCGAGTTCAGACCCAACACGTCCACGCCGCCGAACCGCTTGCGGAACGGGAACTCGTCGGGCGCGAAGCGCTCGGCGAACTCCTCGACCGGCGGCGTGTCGTGGCTCTTGAACGACTTCGGCACGTCGTGGTTGCCCGGCACCGCGACGAACGGCGCGTCGAGGTCGGCCAGCGCGTCGGCCGCGCCGTCGAAGTCCGCGGGGCGGCCGTCCTCGGTCAGGTCGCCCGCGACCACGACGCCGTCCACGTCGCGGTCGTTGGCGTCGGCGACCGCGGCCCGGAGGCGGTCCTCGGTCCGGTGGTAGGCCTTCCACGTCCCCTCCTTGTCGGTCGAGAGGTGCGGGTCGGCGAACACCGCCAGCGCGGTCTCGGTGTCTGCGCTGGGAGCGGCGAACCGAGCGAGCGTGACCGGTTCCCCCGGCGAACTCCACTCGGCCCAGTCGCCGATTTCGGCGTCCTCTCGTACCGTCTCGTCGGATTTCGATGCGCGACCACGGGACCGCCGAACCCCACTTCCCTCTGTCATTGGTTGGTCGAGCGTAACCGCCTGAAGCCCATAAACGTAGCGCAGAAAGTATATATTTGACACCCAAAAATATATAGATATTGCGGGACCGATGCGTTTTGCGCCACTGCCCGACCCCAAGCAGAAGCTACAAGACACCTCCGCCCGCTGTTTCCGCCGAATGCTCGACCAGTTGCTCGGGCGCGCGGCGTTGAAAGACCGCATCGCCGACCTCGAAGACGAGAAGCGCCACCTCGAACGCCAACTGGAGGCCGAGGAGGAGCGCCGCGCCGAGGCCACTACCGCCCGGCAGGAGGCCGAACAGCGAGTCAACCGGTTGGAGGACCGCGTGACCGAGTTGGAAGACCGGGTCGAACGAACCGAGTCGGGGGACGGCGACCCCGACCTCGACTTCCGTGGCGTCGGCGGGCCGCGCCGGTCCACCGCGGAGTCGGCCTCGCCCGGCGTCGAGACCGTCCGCGGCGACCGACTCGCGGAGGTCCTCTCGCGCCTCGAATCCGTCGAGACAGACTCCGAGGGCGCGCTGACCACGATGGTCGGCGACGACGGCGACCTCCCCGAAGCAGTCGAAACCGCGTTCGGCGACCACGCCGCGCTGGTCGGCCGGGCCGCTCCCTGCCTCGCGGTCACCGACGACGCGGGTCTCGTGAGCGCGGCGCTCGCCCCTCCCGTCGCGCCCGACCCCTTCGCGGAGTGGAGCGACGGCTTTCGCCTCGACCGCGAGTGGTTCCTGCCGACCGGGTCGTTCGCGCTGGCGCTGGTCCGGTCGGACCTGTTCGCGCTCGGCGTCTACGAGGGCCGCGAACGCCGCGACTTCGAGGGATTCGAGAGCGACGTGAAGTCAGACCACTCGAAGGGCGGGTTCTCGCAGGGGCGGTTCGAGCGCCGCCGCGACGCCCAGATAGACGAACACCTCGACGAGTGCGAGGCGGCTATCGAGGCGGCGCTGGCGGACTCGGCCGCCGACCGCCTCTACGTCGTCGGCCAGCGCACCCTCTTGGGGGAGTTCGAGGAGCGCGCCGACGCGACCAGCGCCGTGGACGCGACCGGCGACCCGAGAGACGCCCTCGACGACGCCTTCCACGAGTTCTGGACGACGCGACTCTACCGGATTTAGGCCCGGCGCGCCAGCGCCGTTTCTCTCCTTCCTGTCTTCGGGTTACCGCTCGCGCCGACCCGCGATTCAGGGTCGAACCGCCGAGACGCTCCACCGGCGCGCGACTCGGGCCGCCCGAGTCACGTCGCCGACCGTGCGCCGGGCGACCCCGCGAACGTCGGCGTCGATGGCGAGCAGGACGGTTCCGTACGTCACGAGTCCCGCCGCGGCCAGTCCGGCGAGTCCGTACCACGCGGTCGTCGCCACTGGAACCGCGGTCCGGACTGCCAACACCGCGACGACCAGCGTCGCCCCGGCCGCGAACTGCGAGCGGACCTGCGTCGGCACCCGCGAGACGGTCGCGCCCTCGGCCGCCAGCACGCGGTGGAGGAGCACCCAGCGCACGAGTTCGGCCGCGATGGTGGCCGCCACCGCGCCGAGCGCCGACCCGTACCAGACCAGCGGAACGCCGACGACGATATTGACCGCGAGCGCGATTACGCTCACCCGGAACGTGGCGTCCGGGCGGTCCAGCGCCTTCGCGGCGTCGTTGAGGGGTTCGCGCTGGGTCTGGACGACCCGATAGACGCCGAGACCGGCCACGAACCCGGCGGCGCTCGCGTACTCCGGACCGTAGACCGCGGTGACCGCGGGCCGAGCGAGTGCGAGCGCCAACCCGCAGACGGGAACCGCCAGCAGACTGCTGTAGGCCAGTCCTCGCGTAATCTCCGGCCCGACGTCGCGGTCTAAGCTGGCGAGGTTGCTGACCCGCGCGAGCAGACCGTCGAGGATGACGTTCGAGAGTATGGTCGCGGGCACCGTGAGTTCGAGCGCGACTTCGTAGCCGCCGACCACGCTCGCCGACACGAGCGCGCCGATGAGGAACACGTCGAACCGGGTGTAGGCCTTGCCGGTGAGATTCGTCAGGATGTTCCACCGGGCGTGAGACCACACCGAGGCGGCGGTCTCGCGCGACGGCCACTCCGGCCGGACGCCCAGACAGTAGAGCGTGGCGGGCACGCAGACCGCTGTCGCGGCTATCAGACCGCCAGCCATCCCGGCCGCGCCGAATCCCAGCGCGACCAGCGTCAACTGGAGCGGAAGCCGAACCGCGGTTCGGCCGAGGTCTATCCAGTTGGTCACGCCGACTCTGCCGGTGCCCGCCAGCAGGAACTGCATCGGGACGAACGTCGAGATGGCGACGAACAGCGCCACCGCGAGCAGGGGCGCGTCGGCGACGCCGGTGTACTCCCGGAGCGGTCCGGCGAACGCCGCGGCCCCGACCGCGACGACCGCGCTGTTCAGGCCTATCGTGCCGAGGGTCAGGCCGAGAATCTCGCCGTTTGGGGTGTCGGTCTCGGCGAGTCGCTTCTGGCTGGCACCCGCGAAGCCGTGGGTGAACCGGGCCGCGAACTGCGCCAGCGACAGCAGGAGGTAGAACCCGCCGTACACCGCGGGACCGACCGCCCGCGCCATGTACATCGACCCCGCGAGACCGACGACGAACATCAGGAACTTCGCGGTCGCGCCCTTCAGTACCTCGACCCGGAACGACACCTCGCTGGCGTCCGGGCCGGTCGCGGGGTCCGAGTCCGTCGGGGGGTCCGCGTTCGAGGCACTCGCCGAGTCCGGGCCGGTTCCGCTGTCCGTGCTCGGACCGGTGACGTCGGACTTCGAACCGTCGGCTGTTCGGTCGCTCGATTCGTCGGCCGAGTCGGGTGGGGAGGGTTTCTCGCTCATGGGGACGGGGACGCCGCCCGCCCGCGGTCGGGTCCGCCGCGCGTCTCCGAGACGCGCGGCTACCGACCCCTGTAAACCCGGAGAACGGGCGGGAACGGGCGGGAGAGCGGGCGGCGTCCGGAACTCGTCCGGCGCGTTTCGATACCACCGAGAAAAGAGTACCGTTCACCGTCGGCGGTGGGGCCGGGTGACACGCCGCGTCTCTCCTCAGATGCCGGTCGGCGGGTGGCCCCGAACCTCCCGGAACGCGCCCTGCACGACCTCCGAGAGCGCGGGGTGGACGTGAATCGCCTCCGCGATGGCGTCGGCGTCGCCCCCGGCGGCGACCGCGGTGGCGACCTCGTGGACCAGCATCGAAGCGTGAGGGCCGACGACGTGGAAGCCCAGCACCTCACCGTCGGGGGCCGCGATGGCCTTGGCGAACCCGTCCTCGGCGAGCGCCGACCCGAGCGCGGTGTCGTCGTACTCGAAGGTCCCCACCTCGTAGTCGTCGCGGTCGAGTTCCTCCTCGGTCTTCCCCAGACTCCCGACCTGCGGCGACCCGAAGATGGCGTGGGCCATGCCGGGGTACTCGACCGCCGCGTGCTCGCCGCGGACCGCGTTCCGGACCGCGTACTCGGCCTCCTTGTCGCCCGAGTGCTTGAACATGTAGTTGCCCGCGGTGTTGCCGGACGACGTCCGGCCGCCAGCCAAGCTTTGCTTGGCGATGTCGCCGATGGCCCAGACGCCGTTGGCCGACGTCCGGAGGTACTCGTCGGTCTCCACGAACCCCTTCTCGTCGGTGTCGATGCCCGCCGCCTCGACGTTCCACGAGTCGGAGTTGGGCCCGCGGCCGGTCGCTATCAGCACCTCGTCGCCCCGGAGTTCGATTTCGTCGCCGTCCTCGGACTCGGCCCGGACGAGTTTCGATTCGGTCCCGTCGCCCGCCTCGCCGTCCTCGGCGAGTTCGGTCACCTCGTAGCCGGTGTGGACCTCGTGGCGCTCGGCGTAGGCGTCGGTCACGAACTCGGCCACGTCGCGGTCCTCCCGGTCTACCAAGCGGTCGGCGTGGCCCACGACGACCACGTCGGTCCCCATCGCGCCGAAGAAGTGGCCCATCTCGGCCGCGATGTACCCGCCGCCGACGACCACGAGGCGGTCCGGGCGCTCCCGGAGCGCGAGGGCGTCCGCGCTCGTCAGAAACCCGACCTCGTCGGTCCCGTCGATTGAGTCCGGAATCCGCGGTCGGGACCCGCCCGCGAGGACGACGCGCTCGGCGGTGAGTTCCTCGGTGTCGCCGGACTCGGTCTCGCTCCCATCCCCGCCATCGACCTCGACGGTCCGTTCGTCTACGAATCGGCCCTCAGTCTGATAGAAGGTGATGCGGTCGTTCTCGCGGGCGCGCTCGGCCTTCGACTCGGCCGTCGCGGTCACCGCGGCGTTCACCTCGTCCACGATGTCGGCGAACGCGACACTCTCGACGCTAGCCTCGACGCCGAGCGACCCCGCGGTCCGGACGGTCTCGGCCACGTCGGCCCGGTGAATCAGCTTCTTCGAGGGGTTACAGCCCCGGTTGAGACAGGTTCCCCCGAGTCGCCCGCGCTCGACCAGCGCCACGTCGAGTCCCTCTTCGGCCGCGGCCGACGCCACGATGTTGCCGGTTCCCCCGCCCAAGACGATGATGTCGAACTCGGTCACGCACGTACCGACGCGAGCGAGAGCAAAGAAACTCCCCGCCGGGAGCGCGTCGCGTTCGGTCGCTACTCGTCGAGCAACCGCTCGGCGTCGGACTGCAGCGACTCGTCGAGTCCGCCGTCCTCGGCGAGTGCAGAGAGGACGTCGGCACACTCCGCCCGCCCCATCGCGTTCAGCGCGCGCCGGCGAAGCGGTCCGTCGAGTCCGCTCATCTGGGCGAGGACGGCCAGTTTGTCGCACTCGCCGTCGTCTGCGAGCGCGTCGATGGCGTCCTCGCGCTCGTCTCGGTTCAGGTTCTTGCTGACCGCGGTCTGGAAGTTCTGGCTCGGGGAACTCATCGCGCCACCGATACGGCGTCGCCGCGGATAAGCGTTCGACGTACGGAATCGGACCGTTTCGGACGGCGGACGTGACCCTGCTCCCGAGCAAACACGTTTATTCGACTCCCTGCCGTCGGCTTCCCCATGGCCGAATCACCGCGAACGAATCGCCTCCGCCGTCTCCTCGACGGCGACGACGTGGCGCTCGGCGTCCTCGACAACACGTACAGTCCGACGCTCGTGGAGTTCTACGGCGAACTCGGTCTCGACTTCGTCTGGACCGACCTCGAACACGCCGGGCCGAGTCCGTGGGACGGCGAGCGACTCGACGACCTGCTCCGGGCCGCCGACGCGACGGACATCGAACTGCTGGTGCGGATTCCGTCGCCCGACCCCGCGCTCGTGCGGAAGGCCCTCGACGCCGGCGTCCGCAACCTCTTCGTCTCGCGGGTCGAGACGGCCGAGGAGGTCCGGCGAGCGGTCCGCGCCTCCCGGTTCCGGTACGACGGCGACGCGGGCGACCGGGGGTTCGCCAACCCGCGCGCGAGTCGCTGGGGGACTGCCGACGACTACGTCCGGACCGAGGACGAGGAGACGCTCGTCGGCGTGACGATAGAGAACCGGACTGCGCTCGACAACCTCGACGAGATTCTCGACGTGCCCGAACTCGGCTTCGCGTTCGTCGGCCCGCTCGACCTCGCGGTGTCGTTCGGCCACCCCGGCGAACCGAACCATCAGGAGGTTCAGGACGCCGTGGCGGAGATAGAGCGGGCGAGCATCGACGCCGGAGTCCCGCTCGGCGGACTCGGGTTCGGAATGGCGGACGTGAACGAGAAGGCCGACTCGGGGTACCAAATACTGAACCTCGGTAGTACGACGGGAGCGGTCAAGCAAGTGGTCACGTCGTGGCTCGACGACTACGACGGGTGAGAGCGCGGCCACCACGCGGACGTCGACGGTGAATTTAGCAGTCGGCGACCACCGTCGGCCCGCAGGAATATTGGGTTCGATGTCCAACAGCCGTTGTCCCATATGAGTACACCAGCAGACCACTTCGAGACCGCACTCGACGAGTCGAGCGACGCGGCGGCCCGCGAACGAGCTATCGGCGAACTCGAAACCGCCAACGAGTGCGACAGACTCGCGGACCTCGCCCGCGAGGACGACCTCGACGAGACGTATCGAGAACAGGCGCTCTCCGGTCTCGCACATCCCCAGTGCAAGTCGATGTTGCGCCAAGTCGCCGAAGACGGAGACCTCCCGGAGTCGCTGCGCGACCGGGCCGAGACGCTCCTCGAAGACACGCCGGACGACTCCGGGGCGGGTCCGTAGCGGTTTCTCTGCCGACTGTTTCGGACGACGTACTGAAACGTCGGTACCGGAGTCGTGAATCGTCGCGCGAAAAAGGGAAGAGCGTTCGTTACTTCTGAGACCGGAGCTATCCGAACATCTCGCGCATCATCGGGTGCATCTCCATCAACTGCTCTTCGGCAATCTCCTCGTAGAGCTTGTACGTGATGGAGACCGTCAGCAGCAGGCCCGTTCCGGAGACGCCGCCGATGGTGCCGAGCATGTTCGCCAGCACGGCCAGCAGGCCAACGAGCGCACCGCCGATGACGGTGACCTGCGGGATGTAGCGCTCCATGACCTTCTCGATGACGCCGGTGTTCTGGCGGAAGCCGGGAATCTGCATCCCGGAGTTCTGAATCTGCTTGGCGGTCGCCTCCGGTCCCATGTCGGTGGTCTCCACCCAGAAGACCGCGAAGATGGCACCGCCGACGACCATGAACGTCAGGTCGATGAGGACCCGGAGGATGACCTGCCACGGCTCCTGCCCGATGGTCCCGGCCCACCACATCCATTGGCTCGGTTTCTGAATCGGTGCGAGGTAGTAGAACAGCCCGCCGGTGGGCGTCCCCTGCGAGTACGTCCCGAGCCAGTTGGGCATCCCGCTCGCGCCGAGCTGGTTGTAGAGGATGCGGCCGAGGAACTGGAGGTTGGCCTGGAGCGCCCGGACGAGAATCATCGGCAGGACGCTGGCGTAGATGAGCTTCACGGGGAAGCGACCCCGAGCGCCCTTGACGCGGGCGTGGCTCAGGGGAATCTCGACCCGGACGCTCTCGGCGTACACGACGACGGCGAAGATGAGGACCGTCGTGACGAGCGCGATGACGTCACCGTCGCCGATGAGCAGGTACTGAATCCCGCTCGCTGTCAACAGCGACGGTACGTTCTGAGCGCTTCCGGTAATCAGCCCTATCCACGTCGGGATGAGACCAGTGCGTCCCGGGAGGCTCGGCCACGCGAACAGACCGCCGAGGAGCTTCTGGCTGACCCCGGCGATGATGAATAGACCGATACCACTCCCGACACCCCACTTGCTGATTATCTCGTCCATGAACAGGACGAGGATGCCGCCGACCGCGATTTGGGCGAAGATGAGCCACTTGACGCCCATCGTACCGAACGGGAGACTCTGGGCGACCTGCGGGTCCACCTGCAGGAAGCCGCCGGCGAACACCATCGGCAGGCCCGTCAGGAAAATCATCGCGACCACCAGCACCTTCTGGAGACCCTGATAGAGCACTTGGTCCCGGGGGTCGTCAGTGTCGAGTCCGAGCAGGTCCGCGCCGCCAAGCAACTGGAGGACGATGGATGCGGTGACGATTGGACCGATGCCCAGTTGGAGGACAGTACCCTGATTGCCTGCCAGAATCGAACGGAACTGACCGAAGGCGTCCGGACCTCCGATGTTGACCCCGTACAGGAAGACGTTCGTGAGGAAGAAATACAGAACCAACACGCCCGCGGTCCATCCAAGCTTCCGCTTGAACGGAACGTGGCCCTCCGGACGCCTCACGGATGGCATCCGGGTGAGTACTGGTTCTGCTGCTTCTTTCCAACTCATATATCGCAATACATCGGACGGGGGCTTGTATGTGCTTCGCTTTGAACCACGGCACGAGCGTGACGAAATACCACGGCCGTCCGACGGACGAGGGCGTTTGGCACGCCGTCGGTTCGACCGGATATCGGATGCGAGTGCTTTTCCCGTTCACCGGACCTACCCGAGTTCGTGAACGACATCTGGGACTCGGACGACGACCGAACCGCGGACGACTCGACCGGCGACGGCGAGGACAGGTCCGCCGAGGACGCGGCGACTTCGGAAGACGGTCGGGCCACCGACGACGAACGGAGCTACCGCGTACTGGACGCCCCCGAAGACGGCGGGGTTCGACTGCTTGACCGCCAGACCTTCGAACCGGTCGTCACCGCCGAGACGGGCCACGACGCGCCGGTCGAAGACCTCCGGCCGGGATACCTCGTCGATGCCGACCTCGACTGGACGAGACCGGAGCCGACGGTCCAGTCGCTCTCGGTGCGACGCCCGACGCTGTACGTCTTCGCCGACGGCGTCGAACCGATGTTCGAGGCGGCCCGCGAGACGTGGACCGACGCGCGCGCCGCCGGCGACTCCATGAACAGCCGCGTGACCAGAAATACCGACAACGAGGTCAACGGCGTCCTCTACGTGTTCGCCGAGGACCCGACTAACGGTACGTTCGAGGCGTTCCGAGACGGGACGCGACCGCTCGAACCGCTGGTCGATAGGGTGAACGAGCGCGAGGGCGCTACGTCACGGGAAGTGTTCGTGCTTCGACCCGAAGGCGGGGAGTTCGTCGTCGTCACCATCGCGCTCCAGAAGGGCGGGCAGTTCGCCGACACGCTCCGGGAGACGTACGACGCGTCGCGGCCGTCCGAACCGCTCGAATAGCCGTGGACTGCTCTCGTGACGCCGTGGCTCCACGTCTGGGTCTCGCGCTCCCGCCATCAGTCGTTCCCGAGGAGGACCGCTCCGAGAACCCGACGCTCGCCGCGGCGCAGTATTTCGCTCGCGGTGGACTTGTCGATTTCCAGCGTCTCCGCGAGGTCGGCCAGCGTACACTCGCGAGGCACCTCGAAGTAACCCTCGCGGAGCGCCGCGTTGAGACACTCTCGCTGGCGGTCGGTCAACAGGCCGCCGTGACCGGTTAGCCCGCCCTCGCGGTCGGTCCGACTGTCCGTCTCGTCGCCGGTCTCGACCACTGACAGGAGGTCGTAGTCGAAGGCGCTCTCGTCCAGCGCGGTTCCGACCGCTTCGAACTGCTCGCGGGTCGCGGTCAGGTCGAACTCGAAGCGCCCGTCGGTGACGACGACGGGGAACTCCGGCGGGAGTGACGACCGGCCCAGAAAGTCGTAGAGTCGCTGGTCGGTCACTTCGTACTGGGCGAGCGTGCGCTCGTCGGCGGTGTAGAGCAGGTCGTACGCGACGACGTCTGGGTGGGACCGAATCGCCTCGCTCGCCGACACCGCCTCGTCGCCGACGATTTCGCCCAGTTCCATCGCTCGGTCGTCGACCGGAACGCCGGTGAGCAGTCGAAACGTCGCGTCCGGGAACGACCGCGAGACCGTCGAAATCCAAGAGTCCTCGGGGAGCGCCATCCGGAACCGCCCTCGAATCACGGCGACTCTCCGCTCGTCGTCGCGTCGTTTCGTCGCGCCGCCCCCAACATGTTGGTGCAAGCTCTATCGACCAGCGGCATAAATCCCCGTGTATGACCGATTCGTCTCACGGGACGCCCGACGAGGGCCGAATTCACACCGAGCGAACGACTGCGCAACTGGACGGCGAGTTCGTCGTGTTCGTCATCGGGATGCGGCTCAACCGTCTGTGGAAGGTCCACAAGTGGCTCCCGGTGGCGGCGGCGATGCCTCGGATGCTCCGGGAACTCGACGCCGACCCGGAGTCCGGTCTCCTACACCACGAGAGCCTGTTCGGATGGCGACTCCTCGTCTCGGTGCAGTACTGGGACTCCTTCGAGGAGCTTCGAGCCTACGCGCGGGACCTCGACCGGGAACACGTCCCGGCGTGGGCGTCGTACAACGAGTCGAGCGCCGGCACCGGCGACGTCGGCATCTTCCACGAGACGTACGTGGTCGAGGGCGACGACTACGAGAGCCTCTACAGCGACATGCCGCAGTTCGGTCTCGGGGCGGCCGGACGGCTCCGCTGGGCCGACGACGAGGCCGAAACCGCGGGCAAGCGACTCGGGGTAGCCGACGACGACCTGCTGGTCGGCGACGACGGACGCGTCGGCCAACGCGACCGATAGCTCTCGGCGAGCGAGGTCGGCGACGAGGCTCAGGCGCTACAGACTCTGTGGAGGTCGTCCAGACACTCTATCTCCCACGTGGCCAGACGTTGAGTTCCCAGTCGCGGCGGTGGGGTCGTCGGATGAACGCGGAGTCGATGCCCGCGTTCTCGGCGGCCCGGATGTCGGACTCGTTGTCGCCGACGAACAGCGCCGAGTCGGCGTCCAAGTCCGACAGCGCCCGGTCGATGTAGTGGGAGTTGGGCTTCCGGCGGTCGAGGCTCTTGATGGTCGCCTCGCGGCCGTACGCTGTCTCGAACATGTGCGAGACGTCGAAGTGGTCGAGGAGGAAGTCGACCGTCTCCTGCTGGTTCGAACTCACGATGCCCATCGAGGCGTCGAGGTCACCCAGCGTGTGGATGTCGTCGTAGGGCGTCTTGCGCCCCTCGCGGGCCTCCATCTGCTGGGCGCGCGAGGCGGTGCTGTCGAGGGCCTTCCAGAACGTCTTCGGCGCGAGGTCGTACTCGTTACAAATTTCGTCGACTCTGCCGGGGGTCGCTCCCACGGTCATGTCGTCGACGTGGTCGGGGTCCGGGTCGGTCACGTCGAACTTGGCGAACGTCTCCAGGGTGGCGTCCCGGAGAACATCGAAGCTCGTGCGACCGACGAGGACACCGTCGTTGTCGAAGACGACGGTATCGTAGGTCATAGTTGTTGATAGGGGGGCGGAGTGATAAGTGTTTCAGTCACACCCCAAGTCAGAACGACGCCAACGCCACGCCTCAGGCGGCGAGGGGCGCGTTGCCGGTCGGTTCCCGTCCGACGTACGTCGTCCCGAATCGGAAGAAACCGAGGTCTCCCCTCCGAATGTCGAGATTATCTGATTTCCGTCGGCACATGGACCCGACGCTGTCCGGTCGGAGAACGGAAAAGAACCGCAAAACCGCAGACCGCGATTACTCGTCGTCGTCCGAGTCGGCTTCTTCCTCGTCGGCCTCTTCGGCGCGGTCGCTGAGGACGGCGTCGCCGCCTTCCTCCTCGATGAGTTCGACCGCACTCGCCGAGAACGCGTCGGCGGTCACTTCGAGCTGGTTGCGGACCTGACCGTCGCCGAGAACCTTCACGGCGTCGGCCTCCCAGCCGTCCTCGACCACGTCGCGGGCATCGACGCGGTAGCCGAAGTCGGTCTCCTCGGCGACGCCGTCGGCGGCCAGCAGGGCCGCGTCCTCGTCGAGCTTCTGGACGGTGACGGTCAGAATCTCGTCCTTGACCTTCTCCGGTCGGGAGAAGCCGTGTTTGCCGAGCGGTTCGTAGTTGTGGAACTCGTGTTTGGCGCGACCCGCGCGTCCGCGTCCGCCGCGGTGACCGGCACCGCGCCGGTTCTTGTGACTACCGCCGCCGTGCGTGCGGGAGCCGCGTTGTCGTCGTTTCTTGTCGGTCATGGTTATCGCATCGCCTTCAGGAGCGAATCGATTTCCTCGGTGTCGTGCTTGCCGAGTTGGCCACCCTCCTTGGTGGGGTGCTTGAGTCCGTCGTGGCCGCCCCGCGGCGGGTGAAGACGGAGAACCGGGGAGAGACCCTGCTCGCGCAGCGTCGTCTCTTCGTCCAACAGCGCCGCCGCGAGGTCGGCTACGTCGTCGTAGTCGGTCTCGTCGGCGACCCACTCGTCGTCGATGTCCGCGGAGCCTTCGAGCGGTTCGGCGCGGCGTTCGATGAGCGTCTCCAGGACGTCCTGGCTCGGCTCACCGTACGCGGTGTAGTCGTTGACCTTGGTAATCATCCCGCGGTAGGCGTCGGTGTCCTGAACGAGCGTGGCGTGGTTCACGCGGTGGAGGTTCAGCATCTCCAGCGTGTCCTGCGTATCGCCGCTCATGTCCACCTCACCGCGAATCTGGACGACAGCCTTCATTACTCGGCCACCTCCTCGAAGTCGGACGTCTGGCCTCGCGGGCCGCGCGACTCGGCGGCGTTCTCGAGGGCGTTGTAGGTCGCCTTGGCGAGGTTGAGCGTGGTCCGGGTGTTGCCGTGACTCTTGGTCCAAGCGTTCTCGACGCCGCCCAGTTCCAGAATCTTCCGGACGGTGTCGGTCGCCGCGAGTCCGAGTCCGGTCGGGGCCGGAATCAGTTCGACCTCGACGCTCCCCGCCTTGCCCTTCGTTCGGCGGGCCAGCGAGTGCGGTCGTTCGCTTCGGTCTTCCCACGACCCCGCGCCGCGGTTGACGTGAATCAGATTCAGCTTGGCGATGTCGATGGCCTTCTGGATGGCACCGCCGACCTGGTCGTCGCGGCCCTCGGCGTAGCCGACGTAACCGTCGCGGTTGCCGATGGCGACGACGCAGCGGAACTTCACGCGGCGACCGGAGTCGGTCATGCGCTGGACCATGTTGATGTCCAGCACCTCGTCTTCCAGTCCCGGCAGCAGCTGGTCGACCAGCTCGGACTCCTTCAGCGGGAGTCCGGAGTTGAGGGCTTCCTCCATCGTGTCGATGTCGCCCTCGGCGACTTTGCGGCCGAGACGGGTCTGGGGTTCCCAGCCGTCGTGGTTAGCACACATACGTTAGTCCTCCATGATGGTTTCTCGCACTTCGTCGAAGTGCTCGGGTAGTTCGGTGGCGTCGAAGTCCCCGCTGTAGAGCGGTTCGTCCAACTGCTCGGCGTACTCGGCGATGTGTTCGCCGCGGTTACGCGACCAGTCGGCCAGCACGCTGTCGTTGTGGGGGACGTCGAGTCCTGCGTCGATAGCGCCTTCCTGCACTGCGAATACTTTACCTCCGGGTGTTGCGGTGTTGAGACCGATGTCGAGGACTGCCTCCTCGAGTCCGGCGTCGAGCGCTCGCTTCCCGGCCAGCAGCCCCGTGAGGTACGCACTGGGGAGGTTGCCCGTGGGGGCTTCCCAGCCGTACTCCTCGAGGTCGCCGGAGAAGGCGCTCGCAACAGTCTCGTCGCCGTCGGGACCCATCGTGACCAGCTGCGCCCTGATGTGCTGGTTGCTCTTACGAGCGACCAGCCGGGGCTTGCCCGATTTCAACAGGCGCAACCTCTGATGGTAGTCAGTCCGGACCTCGCGGCGGCGGCGCATCGGCACCGTGTATCGTGGTCCTGTTGCCATTGTTAGTAGTTACTCTCGATGTAGTTCAGCAGGTACTGGACGCTACGGAACTCCCCGCCTTTCGCCTTGTCGTAGAGGTCGCGATACTGCGACTGGGTAATCTCACCCTCGGCGCGGAGTTCGCGGAGCTTCGTTCGCTGCGCGCGAATCGTCTGCTGCCACTGTTCCTTTCGCTGTTGGCGGCCGCCCGACTTCCCCTTGCGGGTGCCAGCGCCGGTCTGGTGACCGTAGTCGCGCTTGGCCTTGCGTTTGCGGGCACGGCCGCGGGAGTTGCCTTTCTTCTCTTCGGCTCGAATCGAGCCGTCGTCGACGAGTTCGCGGATGTCCTCGCGGGTAATCGCCTCCGCGATGGCTCCCTGCGCGTCCGGGTCGAACCAGACGCGGCTCTCGCCGACGTCGAGGACGTCCGACGCGAGTCGCTTCTGTGCGCTCAGGTCAGTCATTCTTCGACCTCCACTTCGACGTAGGTCGGGTTGAGGACGCGAATCCCGTTCTCTTCGGCCTGTTCCTCGATGCGCTCGCGCTTGCGGGCACCGACCTTCGAGGCGATGCGGACCGCTTCGCGGTCGCCGTCGACGCCTTCGAGGTCGTCGGTGTTGTGAACGCGGACTTCCTCGAAGCCGCTGGGGTGCTTGCCGCGCACCGCTTTCGGCGTTCGGAAGCCGGCCTCGACCGTGTCGCCCTTGCCCTTGACGCCGCGGCGCTGCTTCGAGAGCGTCCCCTTGGGACGTCGCCACGACTTCGGCGTGCGCTTCTTCTTGTGGTAGTCCTGCCGGTTGAACTGCGGCTTACCGACGCGCTTGCGCTGCGTGAGGAGTTCCTCTTCGCGCTCGGTGAGGTCGGGGGTCTTGTTGACCAGCCCTCGGGGCTGGAGTTCCGTCTCGACCTCCGTCTCGTCTTCCGCAGCCTCTTCCGGTTCCTCCTCCTCGATTTCGGCCTCGGTCTCCTCTTCGACTTCGAGACCGCCGACGTCGGCCTTGATGCGGGCCGCGAGGGCGTTCCCGATGCCTTCGACCTCGGCGAGATCGTCTTGACTCGCGGCCTTCACGTCCTCGACGGACGAGAGACCGGCGTCGCGGAGTGCGTCGGCTTTGCTCGCGCCGACACCGCTGATGTCTTCGAGTTCTTGGGGTTCGTCGTCTGCCATCCGTTAGACACCTCCAGTCTGGGGCTTCTCGGTGATGTAGACGCCGTCCTGGAAGACGCGAGTGTCCTTGCCCTGCACGCGAGTCAACTGCTCGATGTCCGCGGCCGTCTGGCCAACGTCCTCGATGCTCGGTCCGCGCAGGTGGAGAACTTCGTCGTCCACTTCGACCGTCGTATCGCCGTGAATGTTCGTTCGTCGCGGGGCCTTCTCACCGAGGAAGTTCTCGATGACGACCTCGCCGTCGTCGGTACGGACCTGCATCGGGAAGTGAGAGTAGAACACCTCCATGGTGTACTCCCACCCGTCGGTCACGCCGTGGAACATGTTGCGAACGTGGCTCTCGAACGTGCCCACGGTCGCGTTAGTCTTGGCGTCCTCGACGTCGCTCTCGATGACAACGGTTCCGTCGTCCACTTCGACCGATACGTCGGGGTACCAGAGGCGTCGCGTAACGGACCCTTCGGGACCCTCGACGCTGAGTTCGAGGTGGTCCTTCTCTGCGGTCACGTCGTCCGGAATTTCGAGTTCTGTTCGTGCCATTGTTAGTAGACGTACGCGATGACCTGACCACCGACGCCCTTCTCGCGGGCCTCGTAGTGGCTCATGACGCCGCGGCTGGTCGTGACGACGAGTGCCCCGTAGTCGCGGGCGGGGAGGAATCGCTTCTCCCACTTCTCGAACTCGTCTGCTCCGGCCGAGTACCGGGGCTTGACCGAACCGCACTCGTTTATCGCGCCTTTCAGTTCGACCTCGAACGTCCCGGCTTTACCGTCGTCGACGAACTCGAAGCCGTCGATGTACCCGCGGTCGTAGAAGACCTCGAGTACGCTGCCGATTTCGTTAGAGGCGGGCTGTACCGTATGGTCGAGATGACCCACGCTCTCGGCGTTGTCGATGCCGGAGAGCGCATTGGCCAGCGGATCGTTTCCTGCCATGATTTATCGATACTTCTTGAAGCCCATGCTCCGGGCGACTTCGCGGAAACACTGCCGACACAGGTAGATGTCGTACTTGCCGACGAGACCCTGCTTTCGACCGCAGCGCTGGCACTCTTCGATTTGGCCGGTGCGCTTGGCCGCGTGTTCTCCGGTCGCTTCGGAGTCGGTTTCGCTTTCACTCATTGTTCGACCTCCACGTCGAAGTTCGATTCGAGGTACGCGATGGCGTCCTCGGCGGTCAACTGGTGCCCCGAGGGAATCGACCGAGTCAGCTTGTCGCGCTTGCTGACGCGGTAGCCCGGTCGCACGAGGTTGACCGTCACGTCGAGTCCGTAGATACCGATGTTCGGATCGTACTCCTGACTCGGGAACTCGGTGTGTTCTTCGATACCGAAGCTGAAGTTTCCGGTCTCGTCGAACTGCCGAGCCGAGATGTCGGCCAGCGGAAGCGCCTTCTCGATGAACGTCACCGCCTCGTCGTCGCGGAGGGTGACCTTCGCACCGATGGGGTCGCCCTGCCGGATACCGAACTCGGGCTTGGTGGACTTGGCCAGCGTCCGCACGCTCTGCTGACCGGTCACGTCCTCGAGAATCTCCTCGGCGTCCGCGAGTTCGCGGCCGCCTTCGCCGACGCCCATGTGGACGACGACCTTCTCGACGGTCGGCTCTCGCATCTCGTGGAAGTCGGCGTCCGCTTCGCTCATTCGCCGTCACCTCCCACGAAGTTCTCGTCGATGACGACGACGTACTCTTCGACCGTCTCGAAGGTACCGCCGTCGTCGATGCGCTCGACCACGACGTTGTTCGAACCGCTACCGGGAGTCACCTGAATTTCGGTAATCTCACCGATGTCGCCCGCGTGCGCGCCTCGAACTGCGGTCACGAGACTGCCTTCCTCGTACGGGAAGTGGGCGACGATTTCGTTGTCGTCGTTGTCGGTGACGATGGAGTCACCGGAGCTGTACTCGTCGTCCTCGACGAGGATGTTCTTCCCGTCGTGGAGGTTGAGCTGCGTCCGGCCGCCGGCGACCTTCGTCTTGTCTTCGATTTTGCCCAGCTTGCTACCGGCGGCGTCCGCGTCGATTTCGGTCAGCGTGAGCCGACCGCCCTCGTCGGGGAACACCCGGTAGTACTCCTCGCGCTCGGTGAACGCGACGATGTCGAACATGCCGATGGGTCGGTCCTCGGCGACACCCTCGTCGCCGTTGACCAGCACGCTGCCCTGGTCGAGGGCGTAGCGGGCTTCCTTCCGCGAACCGACGTAGCCCAGCACGTCCCGCAGCAGGATGAGGAGGGGTACGCCGTCCTCGCCGTGCGGGCCGGAGTCGGCCTTCACGGTGAAGGTTTCGGTCTTGCGCTCGACCGGCCAGGACTTCGGAACTGAGAGTCGCTTCTGATGCTTGGTCATTCGTTCTCACCTCGGAGGCGCGCCTCGCGCACGTCGTCCTCGAGGTCGAGGTCGGTCACGCGGAGGTTGCTCGCGTCGAGCGGCCGCGGGACTTCCTCGCCGTCTGCCTTCTCGAGAGTCACGTCCTCGACGTGGACGACTGCGTCGCGCAGGTCTACGTCGACGACTTCGCCTTCTTCGCCGGCGAAGTCTCCGCGCATAACCTCGACGGTGTCGCCCGCGTTGACGCGGACGCTGCGGACGTCGAACTCCTCGCGGAGGTCGTCGGCGAGCGTCGCCTTGACCTGCTCGTGTCGCTCGTGGAGCGAGGCACGCTCGGTCTGATTTCGCTGTTTGCGTGGTTGCTTACTCATACTATCATCGTAGCAGTACTCGCGATACTTCCGAACCGCTCTGCGACTTCCCGCGCGATGGGACCCTTAATCTCGGTCCCGCGCGGTTCCTCGACGTCGTCGATGATGACGGCGGCGTTGTCCTCGAACTTGACGCGAGTGCCGTCCGGACGACGGATGGGTTTTCGCTGGCGGACGATGACGGCTTCGAGTACCTGCCGACGCATTTCGGGGGTACCCTTGGTGACCGAGACGGTCACCTTGTCGCCGATTCCCGCCTTGGGGTGGCGGTTCTTCGCTCCGGAGTAGCCGGAAACACTGATGACTTTGACCTCACGGCGCCGTGTTGTCGGCGCACGTCAGCAGGGAACCTTTCTCGAGACCCTGCGTCACGTCGGCCTTCAGCGCTTCCATTACTCGTCACCTCCTTCCGGAACGACGCCGGTCGATTCCTCGCCCGACGAGTCACTGTGTTCGGTGCCGCCCGCTGCGAAGCTCCGCGTCGTCTCGAACTTCTCGACGACGACGTGGCTCTTCGTTTTCGAAAGCGGTCGGGTCTCTGCGATACGAACCGTGTCGCCGACTTCCAGTTCCATGCAGTCCGGGTGGTGTGCCGGAACGCGGGACCGGCGCTTCATGTGCCGGTCGTACTTCGGAACCGGAACGTCGTACTCTCGCTCGACGATCACGGTTTTGTCCATGTCTGTGGAGGCGACCTCTCCTTCGAGCGTCTGACCGCGCACGGAAAGCGTTCCGTGGAACGGGCAGTCCTCGTCGGAGCAGGTCCCCTCCGGCTCTGATACGTTCAGTCCTATTGCCATTGAGAGTCACCTGCCTTCTCGGTGCGCAATTCGGGTCGTGAGAGCAGCCGCGCGCCATCCACCGTAACGTAGGCCACGCCCTCGCACGGACCAGACTGACCGGAGCGACCTCCGGCAGTTTCCGACCCACGTTTGGACGCGGTCCCCGACCCCTTCGCGAGGTCGGCGGATTCATCTGTGAGCGCGAACTCGAACGTCGTACCCTGCTTTGGCACCTGCCGCACCCGGTCGGCGGACGCGACGCTCACGGTCCCCTGCGTCTCGGCGACGACCCGACCCTCGATTCCTACGAGGTCGGCGTTCGCCGCGTCGGCGACGCGGACGGGGAGTCCGTTGAGTTCGTGTCGCGTCAGCGTCTCGGGTGTGAGTGGCATGGTTCGATTATTCGGCTGCTGCTTCTTCTTCGAGGTCGCCTTCTTCGCGCTGAACCGTCTTGATTCGCGCGATAGTCCGGCGAAGTTCCTTGAATCGGCCGGGGTCCTCCGGTGCGCCACCGGCGGCCTTCACGGCCTTCGCGTTGAGGAGTTCGGTTTCGAGGTCCTCCAGTTCGGCCTCGCGCTCTGCGGGCGTCATGTCGCGGATTTCATCGACGTGAAGGATGGCCATTATTCGTCACCCTCCTCGGAGTTGGGTTCCTCGTCTTCCATCTCGTCCATGAGGTCCTCGGCTTCCTGCTCGACTTCGTCTTCGAGTTCGTCGAGTTCCTCTTCGACCGACTGCTCGGACTCGGTCTCCTCGGCCGACTCCTCGCTCTCGGTCTCGTCTTCGATGACCTCTTCGACGATTTCCTCGTCGATTTCCTCTTCGCCGATGTCCGCAGGCTCTTCGTCTACGTCTTCTTCCTCGCGGAGTTCTTCGAGTTCTTCGTCGGTCGGCTCTTCGAGGAGTTCCTCGACGCCTGCCTGCTCGTTGGCCTCGACGGCCTCGGGGACGACCTCTTCGGGACTCGCGCCCTCCTGAATCTCGAAGTCGTCAGGCAGGTTGGCTCCCGGCGGGATTATCTTCACGTCCACGCCGATGGTGCCGAGCTTGAGGACCGCGACGCCTTGGCCGTGGTCCACGATGTCCTCTGCGGGTTCACCGTTGTGCTTGATGTAGCCACGGTTGAACTTCTCGACGCGCGAACGCGCACCGGTGACCTTACCGGAGAGGACGATTTCGGCGCCGAGTGCGCCGGCGTCCATGATGCGGTCGATGGTGGTGTGACCGGCCTTCCGGAAGTACCAGCCGCGTTCGAGCGCGTTGGCGAGTCGGTCCGCGACGATGCGGGCGTTGAGGTCCGGCTCGTCAACTTCCTGCACGTCGATTTGCGGGTCTTCGAGGTCGAACCGCTCTTCGAGCTGGGTCGTAATCTTCCGGATGTTCTTCCCGCCCTTCCCGATGACCATACCGGGCTTCTCGGCCTTGAGAACAATCTGAGTTCCCATGGGGGTCTTGGCGACTTCCATGCCGCCGTAGCCCGCGCGGCCGAGTTCGTCGGCGAAGAACTCGTCGATTTGGGACCGCTGAAGTCCGTCGTGAATGAACTGTTGTTCGTCTGCCATTATTCCTGCACCTCTTTGAGTACGAGTTCGACGTCTACTTCCGGCGTGTTCCACGCGCTGGCTCGCCCCATCGCTCGGGGCTTGCGGCCCTGCACTTCGCCGATTTTGTGGGCGGCGACGTGCATGATTTCCATCGACTCGCCGTCGAAGCCTTGCTGGTCGGCGTTGTTGACGACGTTCTCGATGAGCGTGAGGAAAGCCTCGCTGGCCTTCTCGGGGTAGCGACCGGCGTCCCAGCCGTCGATGTCGCTTCGGTGGCCGACGCCGCTGTTGTGGGACTTGAACGGAACCGACCGTTCGCCGTCGATGACCTTCTGGAGGTACTCGCTGGCCTCCGCCGCGGTCATGCCCTTGATTTCGCGGGCGATGGCTTTGCTGTGCTTGTGGCTCATGTGCCGCTCCCGGAGCATCCCCTTGGCGGTGGTGTCCGGGTCGGTCTCGACACTGTAACTGATTCCCATGGTTTACTTGAGTGGCACGAACTTCGAGGAGCGGGTCGCGCCGATACCGGCCTGTCCGTGTTCGACCGTGGATCGGGTCAGCTGGAACTCGCCGAGGTAGTGGCCGAGCATCTCCGGTTCCACGTACACGCGCTCGAAGCTCTGGCCAGTGTACACCGCGAACGTCTTGCCGACGAACTCCGGCAGGACCGGCATGTTCCGCAAGTGCGTCCGGATGGGGTCGTTAGCCGACCCTTCCTCGGTGGCCTCGCGGGCTTCCTCCACCAGCTTCTCCTGCTGGGTGGACAGGCCGCGCTCGATGGTTCGCCGCTGACGTGCGGGAAGCAGTTCCGCGACTTCGTCCAGACTCATGTCCTGCAACTCGTCGAGGTCGTACCCGCGGAAGGTGAACTCACCTTCGCGGCCGGTTCGGTATTCGCCTTCGCTCATGGCTCAGTTACCTCCCCGTCCCGTTCGTCGGGACGAGATGTCCCCGACCTTCCGTCCGGGCGGAGCGTTCCGCGAGACGGACTTGGGTTTGCCGGGGTGCTGGCGGCCACCGCCACCGAACGGGTGGTCCACGGCGTTCATCGCCACGCCACGGACGTTCGGCCACTTGGTGCCGCGCGCCTTCATCTTGTGATACTTGTTACCCGCTTTGACGTGGGGCTTCTCGGTCCGGCCGCCGCCTGCGACCACGCCGATAGTCGCCCGACAGTCGGGCGAGAGGCGCTTGACCTCACCGCTCGGCAGTTCCACGACCGCCGCGTTTCGGTCGTGCGTGACGAGGTTCGCGCTCACGCCGGAGGCGCGAGCGAACTTGCCACCGTCACCGGGACTACTCTCGACGTTACACACCGGGACTCCTTCCGGAATCTCGGCGAGCGGCAGCGTGTTGCCCTGCTTGATTTCGGCGGTGACGCCGACCTGGATGGTCTCGCCGACGCCGACGCCCTCGGGCACGAGGACGAGTCGCTGGTCGCCGTCCTCGAACTCGATGGCGGCGACCGGCGCGCTCCGTGCAGGGTCGTGTTCGATGTCCACGACCGTTCCGGAGACTGCGTCCGCTTCTTCGGGTTTCTTGTGTGTGAGATCCGCCTTGTATCGGTGCGAGGGGGCGCGGAACGTCGGTCCGCCCCGACCTCGTCGCTGTCCTTGAATTCGTCGTCCCATTATCAGAACACCCCGATTCTGGAGGCGACTTCCTGCGCATCGTCGTCCTCCGAGAGTGTCACCGTGGCCTTCTTGTCACCGTTCATGGTGACCATCGTGTTCACCTTCTGGATGGTGACGTCGTACTGCGCTTCAATCTCGTCGCGGATTTCCGGCTTGTCGGCGTCGAGGTCCACGATGAACTGGAGTTTGTTCTCAAAGTCCATCTCGTTCATCGCCTTCTCGGTGACCCACGGGTACTCGATGACGCTCATCGGTCCGCCACCTCCTCGACTGCGCTCTCGGTCCAGACGGTGAGTCGGCCGGGATGCGTACCGGGCGCGAGGTCCTCTGCGTTGACCTCCTGCGCGGTCGCCACGTCTGCGCCCGCGAGGTTGCGGGCGGCCTTCGAGGGTTCGTCGCTGGTCACGAACAGGACCGACTTGGGGGTCTTGTACTTGCGACCACGCGTCGTACCCTTCCCGGCACGAACCGTCTTGTTCTCCTCGGCACGCTCGATGTCGGCGTCCACGCCGACGGCTTCGAGGAACGAGACGACTTCCTGCGTCTTCAACAGGTCCTCGAACTCGTCGCTCACGACGAGCGGAAGGTCGAGGTCCTCGTCGAACTGGTGGCCGCGCTCGGCCACGAGGTCGGCGTCGGCCGTCGCCGCGACGGCGCTGCGGATGGCCTTCTTTCGCTCCTTCGTGTTGATGTCGAGCGTGCGGTCTTTCTCTTCTTTCGGCGGGTGGGCCTTGCGACCCCCGACGGTCTGGGGCACTCGCGCGCCCTGTCCGTTCGTCCGGGGGACGTGAGCCATCCCGCGACCACTGCCCGGCGACTCCGCCGAGGTTCGCATCCCGGCGTAGTCGTCGGCACCGTAGTCCTGCTTGCGGTTTGCCTGCGCGGCGAGGACGGCTCGCTTGATGAGGTCCGGCCGGACAGTCTTCGAGAAGACGTCCGGCAGGTCCACGGAGCCGGCTTCCTCGCCGTCGAGGTTGCGGATTGTAGCCTGCATAGTTTATCCTTGGTTCGATTCGGTGCTTACGTACCGCACCTCGGGGTCGAGGCGCGGCTGGTCTTTCGGCCGGATGGCCGGGCGGAAACGCAGGAGGCGCTTGTTCGGACCGGGAACCGAACCCTTGACCAACGCGTAGGAACCGTCGACTTCGCCGTAGTTGACGAAGCCGCCGTCGACGTTGATGTCGTCGCCCTCACCGAGGTCGATGAGGCGCTTGTTGAGTTCGGTTCGCTGGTGGTAGCCGGTCTGGCCCTGCTGGGGAACCGTCGAGCGGACGCGGGACGGGTTCCACGGACCGAGGTTACCGATTCGGCGTCGCCATCCCTGCCGGGCGTGCTTGCCCTTCCGCTTCTGGACGCCCCATCGCTTGACGGGACCCTGCGTACCTTTGCCTTTCGTGACGCCGCTCACGTCCATGTACTCACCCGCGCGAACACGTCGTTCATGTCGTGTTCCCCGCCGTCGGTGAGGAGGTCCAGCGCGAAGTCGACGCGGTCGTCGAGCGACCCGCCGCCGACGCGACTCTCCATCACGTCGGGCTTCTTCTTCGGGACGCTGGGTATCTCGTCCGGAACGGTGTGGGTGACGACACGGAGGTCGGCGACGTCGCCGTTCGAGACTGCTTCGCGCAGCTCGTCCTCGGCGGCGTCGGCGTCGTACTCCTCGGGCACGTCGAGCGTGCGCGAGAGGTCGTCGTGGAATTCGTCGCCCCACACTTCCGTCAGCGGCTTCTTGCCGTACGGCGTGTCTTCGTAGGCTCGCAGAGCGACTGCCCGCATCGGCGGCGTCTCCACGATGGTGACGGGAACGGTCTCCTCCATCCCCTCGCGCGGGGAGTCGGATTCGTCGTTCACCATCACCACGTGGGTCATGCCGACCTTGTAACCCGCGAAGCCTTGGAGAGACGGACTGCCGTCTCCGTCGGGCCACGAGTTGAAACGTGGAACCTCGCTGGTTGCACGCGTGCGGGGGCCGAACCCTAGCGAACCTTTGCGTGGTCTGCTTATATCTGACATCGTATCACTTCTCTCTGAGGTTCAGGCAGCCGAGAGCGGCGAACATCGCTTCTTCCGTTCGCACGACCTCGCTACCTTGATTCGGAACCGCGTTCAGCCAGAGGTCAAACCGGCCGGGTGCGCCCGATTCGACTCCGGACTCCGCGTCCGCCTCGTCCTCCCCGTCGTCGCTCGGCCAGTCGTGGGCGAGCGGTTCGGTGGGGAGGTCGAGCATCTCCGGCAGGCCGCGACCCGGTGAACCGAACACGACGGTCATACCGTCGCGCTCGGTCCGGCCGACCACGTCGGTCAGCCGCCGGGTCGTCAACTCGACCCCGTGACGGGACGTTGCGATTCGAACGCCCGCGTCGTCGCGGTCGAGCGCCGCCGGAAGGTCCGTGCGCGTCACCGACAAACCCGAGAGGGGTTCGTCTACGAGCTTCGCACGGACCGGACTTCGCGAAGAGATCCTGACGGTAACGCGCTCCCCCTCGCCGACCTCCATTTCTGGCGGTACGACGAGTGAGATCGGGTGTTGCAGTCCGCAATTGACCCGAACGCGCCCTTCAGGTCCGACCTCGGTCACGATTCCCTGTCTTAACGACCCCGAACCCTCGGATTCGGAGCCGGTCAGTGAGGGGGCGCGGAGCGGCGGCAGGACGCCCGCGTACTCCAGTTCGTCCCGCTTGCCGAATACCTCCTTTCGGAGGTAGGGCGGCGTCGCGGCGTAGTTCAGTACGGTGCTTACGAACCCGCCACCCCACTTCTCCTCCCCCCCCGGGGTCGGGAAAGACCCCGAGGCGGTCGGCCCGGAACACCGTCGCCGCGCGGGCGACGTAGCCGATTTTGCGAGTCGCCTCGCGCTTGTCTTCGGCCTCCCGGACGAGGGATGACGGAACGAGTACGCTGACAGTCATACCGTGACGCTTCGACGCCCCGTCACTAGACTGTAGCGAATCGTACCGGCTTGGTTCCTAAAAGGGTGCCGCTTCTGTTCCGGGGATGGGAGGCCGTCACAAAGCTCCTGCCGCCGGAAATCGGTGGTTGAAACGTGTCACCGTCTGCCGATTCGCCTCCGTTTCGGAAGCCTTATTTAGTGACCCGGCATTACATGGAAATGCACTCGCAGGGCGCTGGTAGTGTAGTGGTATCACGTGACCTTGCCATGGTCGCAACCGGGGTTCAAATCCCCGCCAGCGCACTTCTCTCAGACGCCAACCGTCGAGCGATGCTTGTATCGCTCGACCGTGGCGTCGTGTGAATGCTTTTCGCGAGGATTTGAGTCTTGCCAGTCGCACGCCCGGACGCGCAACGGAGTGAGCATCCCGGAACGTCTTGCTCCAGTTCAAATCCCCGCCAGCGCACTTCTTCCGTTCACAACATTTCTACTGGAGTCTCCGTTTTCGAACTGCTCTGGGTCCCGAGGATATCGTTACACGACGTGTGAACGACTGGGTACGTCACATCGGATAGCATTCGGTGGGCCGGTTCGGAGCGTGCCAGATAGCGAACAGCGTTCTATCGGAGCGACGAGTCCGACCGCAGCCGTTCGATGGTGGCTGTGAGAACGGGCGACTGTCCCAGAAACGCACCGAGCGACCCGAAGACGAGTGGCGTGAGGACGACGAAAAGGAGCCACCTGCCACCGGGGTAATTGCCGGGGAACAGCACTCTTGCAGATGCAGTCACGGGACCGACTGTGCCTGCGAACACGACCGTGGAAAGCAGCATAGTGAACAGATACCCGGGGGCCATATAGGCTCCCACACCCATCGAGACGGGCGACGAGCGATTCGTTGCGGACACTGCCACCCCGACCAGTAGACACGCTACTATCGGGACGAGTCCGAGCCACCCGGGGAGTATGCCGAGCCACATCCCCCCGTCGGAGACGAAGTTTCCGGTGTCTCGCACGGCGGCGATGTCGATGGAAACGCCGTGGGCGTTCAGCGTGAACCAGCCGACGGCCTGCCACAGCGGACTCCCGGCCGAGTGGTACACGTCGAGGACGGTGACGGCGTCGTCCGAGGCGCGGACCAGATACTGGCCGAGTCGGGGGACGGTCACCAGTCCTATCAGGACGTACGAGACGACGTAGGCGAGCGCACCCGACGCGATGCGATGGAGGGCAGTTCGCATAGTAAAACGGTCTCCCCGATATTCGTATATGTCTTTTGACGCTGGGAACGATGGTATCACTCGAACACTCCCCAGTAACGACGTATTTCTGACACCAAAGCGCTTAGTGGCGGGTACTTGTTGTCGTCGCTATGGAGAAGACGGTGTTCAGACGGGAGAATCGCGGCGACGACGCGGTCGCCGCGACGGCGGTCAGAACGCGACACGCGGACCACGACCGGGTGCAGTTGGACGGCGTCGTCGGTCCTGGTGAGACTCCCAGAGAGCAGGCCGACAGCGTGCTCTCCTTCGCCGACAAGTTCCTCCGCGAGTACTGCGACGGGCGACTCGCCGACGTTACGATGATACGCCACTACGTCCGAGCGGACCTGCTTCCCGAGGCCGAGACGGAAATCGGAGAGGCCTGCCGGGACCACTTCGACCCGCCGGAACTACCGGGGACCGCGATGGTCGGCGTGAGCGACGTGGTCGGCGGTGACCGCGCCGTGAAGATAGAGATGGAGGCGACGATTCCCCACGACCGAACCGAGGTGGAAGTCGTGGAACTGCCGCCGCCACCGGGGTACGTCACCAGCGAGGACCGGACCGAGTGAGAGAACCGACGAGTTCGTCGCCGAACCCCGTTCAGACGAAAGACCCAAGCACCACCGCCGAGACCAACCGAAACGAACCGTCCATGGACCGAGTTCCGTTCGGAGTCTCCCGACTCGACGACATCATCGGCGGCGGTGCCCCGCCCGGAAGCGTCGTGTTGCTCGCGGGCGAGGCCGGGGCCGGTGCCCGCGAGTTCTGCTACACCGCCGCGACCATCAACGGACTGGCCCACACCGACCCGGACCAGTTCGGACTCCACTACGGCGAGGTGTCCGACCGGGCCGCCGTGCCCGAGGGCATCCACTACGTCTCGTTCACCGCCAGCGGCGACGAACTCCGGCGGGAAATCGAGTTCACGATGAGCGAGCGACTGGTCCGCGCGGGCGTCGAAGCCGTGGAGTTCGCCGACTTCAGTCAGGAGTACTTCCAGCTCTCGGCGATTCCCCGGGAGTGGTACACCCGCAAGACGCAGACGATTACCGACCTCGGACAGGGGAGCGACCGCCGGGGCGTGCTGGAGGCGCTGGGCGAGTACCTCAACGAGAACGCCACGGGCAACCTCGTCGTGGTCGATTCGCTGACGGACCTCGCCCGCGCGCCGAACGAACACCTCGACTGGAGCGACATCACCTTGCTCGTCAAGGGACTCCAGAAGGCCTCCCGAGCGTGGGACGGCCTGATTCTCGTGCTGGTCAATCAGGACGCGCTGACCGACACCCAGATGGGGAGTCTCATGGGCGCGGCCGACGGCACCATCGCGTTCGAGTGGGAGACCGGCGGGAACGAGCGCGACCGGGTGATGTTCGTCCGGGAGTTCCGAGGCGTGTTGTCGCGGTTGGAGGCCGAGGACATCATCCGATTCGAGACCGAGATTCACGACGGCGGGTTCGACGTGAGTAACGTCCGGAAGATTCGATAACCTGACTCGCGGGCGTCTGTTCCACTCTCTCGTAGTATTTTGTACGCCGTTCGAGACCGCACGGCGCGAAAAACGAAAAGGTACGCGGGCGAGGAGTTCGTGTTATGCCGTTTCGGTCGTGGTTTCGTTCGCAGCAGTCGTCGTTCCGACCGCGCCGCCGTCCTCGACCCGGACGAACGCCGTGCCCGCTATCGGTTCGTCACCGGGGTCCTGCGTGTACGCCGCGTCGACCTGCTCGGCGGCCGGAGTCGTCGTCGCGTCGGCGGTCTGCGCGGGCGTCGTCTCCACAGTCTCGGTTCGCTCCAGCGCCGGGTCGAACTGCTGGTTACCGTTCGTGTCCCGGTGGAGGACCGCGATTAACGTCTGACTCTCCGTGACTGGCCGGTCGAGTCGAATCGTCACGTTCTCGTTGAGACCGGGTTCGAGGTACGTGGAGTTGCCGACGCGTTGGCCGATTTTCTCTGAATCGACAATCGTCGTGAAGTTGCCCGTCACGTTCTGAGCGAGGTGAACCGTGACGAACCCTCCCTCGGGAAGCACCGCCTGCGTGACGTTGACCACCGTCCCGTTCGACGTCTGGTTGTCGAAGGTGATGTCCGCATCGTCGAGGTTCACGAAGTCCGTCGTGGTCTCCCCACCGGCCGCGGTCGTTTCGGTCGCCGTCGTGGTTTCGTTCTCCTCCTGTACGGCGACTGCGTCCCCCTCGGTCGCGCTCCCGACGGTGTCGGCACCTGTCGCGCTGGTTGCGGCTAGGACGACCGACCCGCAACTACCGACGACGAACAACGCAACCACTACCGTCACCGCGTTCGCCCGTTTCGATGTCATTCGTAATCCCCCGTCCGAGTAGCCGACGAGAGTCAATAAACGCCGACGTCCGTTCGCCCGAGTTCTGGAACTGTCACGTCGGTAATATCGCATACGCTCCTTCCGTCGGGAGTAAACGCTCGCTGTCGGTAAAGGGGCCGACGGGAATCACGAAAGTGGCCTTTTCAACTCGAGATGGAAGTCGTAACACGTCCGGCAGTGTCGGTCCAGAGACGAGGGTCGGACCGACAACGGCAACCGTCGATACGTATCGAGGGCGTTGCCGACGCCGAGTCGCCAGAGCAGTGTAGTCGGGTTACTCGACCGCGTACGCTCCGTCCACTTCCGCTACCAGTTCCAACAGCACGCACCAGTCCAGTAGATACGCCACGCGTTCGCTCCAGATTTCCTCCCACGAGTTCGGATTCTTGTGGTGCTCCCACGTCGGTACCTCGTCGCGGAACTGCTCGAACACCTCGTCGGCCGAGAGCGGTTCCGCCGCGTCGGCCAGAATCGCCAGCACCGCCGGGACGCCGAAGACGTTCTCGCGGAACTGCTCGCGAAGGAACTCGGCGTCCGGGTCCTGTCGCGTCCGCGTGAATCCCGACGATTGCTCCTCGGCGAGACCGAGCGCGCGGAGGAAGGTCAGCCACGTCCGGGCCGCGTCGCGACTCGTCAGGTCGGTCCGGTCGAGCATCCGGGCGCAGCAGTCGTCCTCGCTACCGGGAACCAGCGGGACCGCTCGCTGGGCGTCGGCCACGAAGTCGAGGTCGGCGGGCGGTTCGGGAACCAGTTTGAATTGCATCGATTGTCACCTCCGGTCTCGTTCTCGCGCGGTCTCAGATGTCGAAGCTCTCGGCCAGCAGGTCCTCGTCGCGTTCGCCGACGACGTAGGTGTCGCCCCCGACGACGTTGATGGTCGCCTGCGCGGGCGCGAAGACGCTCTCTTCGACCTCGTAGAAGTCCCAGTCGACCGACTCGAAGATGTCGGCGAAGTGGGTGCCGTACTCGTCGTTCGCTGTCGAGACGATTTCGTCGAAGCGGTCGAACTCCTCGCGGACGGTCAGGTGGACCTGTCCGCCGTAGGCCAGCGCGTCGTTGGTCCGGGCGATGGCGGTCTCCTCGTCTCCGGCCACGGGCGCGACGGGCGCGGACCCCGTGGCGGTCACCACGTCGAGGGGGTCGTAGCCGAGTTCCGAGAGTCGGAAGACCGCCATCTCGGCGGCGCGGGAGGCCACGCTGACGCTCCCGGCCACGCTCGCGGTGGGGACCGAGGGGAGGAAGACGCTGCTCGGTTCGACGCCGGTGAGGTCCGCGACGTGTTCGGCGACCGACTCGGTGGGATAGTCGTCGCTCTCGACGGCCAGCACCGCGAACTCCGACACGTCCTCGTACCCGACGCGGGCGAACTCCTCTTCTTCGGCGACGAGCGCGCGGGCCGGGCCGCTGCCCAGACCCTCGAAGTCGTCGGTCGTGACCTCCCACCCGGCCTTCTGCGAGCAGAGCAGGGCCAGCGCTGGGTGGTCGCTCGTCAGTTCCACGTACTGGAAGGGCGCACCGGCCACCTCGTCCATCCGGGTCTGGACGGTGGCGAGTCCGGCGGTTTGCATCTCGGCGAGCAGGAGTCCGGCCTCGACGCCGCCGTCGAACTCGTGACCGAAGTCGATGACGGTCGCGCCGTTGTCGAGTTCTCGCGCTCCGATGTCCAACTCCTCGGCGAAGTCGAGGGCCTCGTCGGCCAACTCCAAGGCGTTCCGATTGAGACTGTCCATGCGCGTCGATTGGGCGTCCCCTCGTAAACCCTTTATCAGTTTCCACAGCTTCTCCGATACTCCACCTATATAAAATATAGGTAGAAAATTATTTATACATTCGATTAATTAAGACATTTGAAGTGAGGAAATTGAATAACAGAAGGAATGTATTAAAGTCAGTGGCAGCTGCTGGAGCGGCGTTCAGTATACCGAAATTCGGATCTATTCCAGTCGAAGCGACGAGGGAGACGATGGTAACCAACGCGTTGTCAACAAACGCTTCGCGTACCGCCAACTGTACTCCCCGCCTCGAGTCGAAAAACTCCGAGGCGACGGTATCGAACGGTCGATTTGGCCCTTCTCAATCTGGATACGCTCCAAGTATTGAGGGGCCGTCCGGAGAGAACGTTGGTCGAAAGTGGACGTTAGACGCCAATTCGAGCAAGCTCTCATCACCGGTCGTCGGTAACGGCGTCGCGTTCTCGGTAGCGTACCACCCGCAAGCTGAACTCGTTGCCGTGAACCTTCAAACCGGTAACGAACTCTGGACTACTAAGCCCAAAAGCAACGGCCAGTCGGTCGTGGCGAATGCACCACCTACAGTTAGAGGTGCGAACGTCATCGCCGGATTCTCGAACGGAAGCTTACATGCGAACGAGACTCAAACCCAATCTAACGGTCAGACGGTGACGGAGTTATCCGGGCGTGTTACTGCGCTTCGGACCGCGGGTGAGGCAACCATCGCCGGTACGAGTGGGAAGACGACGTCCATCGTCGTCATGAACCGGGCTGGAACAGTCTGTCAGGAGTATCGGCTGAAAAATCCAATAACGAAAGTGACTGGTCTCGCGGTCGCGGACGGTAAGGTGTTCTACTCTGCAGCCGGACAGACCGAAGGCCACCCGACGTTCGGCTCCGTTGGCGCTATTGACGTTGAAACAGGTGATGTTTTGTGGGACGTAATGACGAAGGGACAGGCACGAGGCGTCTCAGTTGCGGGCAAGTCGGCGTTTGTTCGAACTACCGACTACACGCTCACTCTAAATGCGCAAACCGGTGAGCACCGCTGGCACGTCGATACCCACGGTGGAAGTTGGGTTCCTCCGACCGTGGCCGACGGGACTGTCTACTTCGGCGGACACTACGAAGTAGCCGCTATCGACGCGGCGACGGGGAGTGTTGAATGGCGTCACGAGATGCAGGCCATAAACCCTCGCCCAATCGTCGCAGGAGATGCGGTCTTTGTGGCAGCGGACGCTATCGCAGGTCGTCCCGGTATCGTTACCTCGTTGTCCCCTTCGACCGGGGAGACCAAATGGACGGAAGAGATTCCGAAGCGGAACTTGAGCACGCCGATGGTGACCGACGGTACGCTTCTCGTCTCGGCGTATCGGGCAGCGCAGGGTGCACCGGGAACCGAGCAGTATCAACCAAGTACTGGCGAACTTATCGCACTGGAGGGACGGAAATGAGCTACACGTACATGGGTACTACAAGTTCCGGAGCGACGGATAAGAACTGTACACTCGTAGTGTATCTCCTTCAGGCAAGTAGTGGTTACAGCTCAGACATGACGACTGCGCGAGACGCGCTGAGCGAAAGTCTGGCCGACGCGTACAGTTCCGGGTTCATTAGTGGATATCAGATTCACGAGTACGACACGGACGGGACGCTCACGATAGACCCCTCCGGTGCACCGCTTCAACAGATAAATGAGTGGCGCGACACCAATGGCTTCACGGAGAACGCCAACTACATCGGGGTTCATCGGAAATCGACGATCAGTCCCGGTGCGACCGGCGGTGGACTTGCGTGGGAACAACCGGTCCCGACACAGGTTTCGTTCACTCAGGGGAATCCCCCCGTCTCGACTTCTCACGAGTGTATGCATGCCTACATTCTAGGGACCTGCGACTATATATGGAACAGTATGATCTACCGGAGTGATTCCAATGGGAGTCCCAACGAACACGACCTTGGTTCGACCATTGATGTGAATGGAACGATGCTCCACACTCCGTTCGGAGGTGAGGGTGGCTCAGTGCCTTCTGAACACGGGTCATGTTCAGTCAGCGACGCCTCCGTTGGGAATGGTCGGACGCAGAAACTATCTTCGTGTACGAAGAAGGCGTTACAGTACTCGGCTCACCACGTGTTCACCAACCATAGCAGTATTACCGGCGATATCTGCTAAAACTATATACTTTCATATTTTTCATTCGGACTCTTTTCGAATCGCTGTGCCGTTTCCGACTAAGTAGGTAACTGGCTTTCCGATGTAGTCTCCGTGAGTTGTCTTGTCCTCAGAGTAGACGGCTCCACCACAGAGAAGGACAACCCGATACCCGCCGTTGATGGCTTCGGACTTCGTGACGTTACAGCTGACGTTTATATCGGATGCCTCCGTAGTATGCAATCTGTTGTAGATGTGCCGTTCCTCGTACTTGATGGCGTACTCTCTAGCCGTCTTCTCTGTCCACGCCTCCGGAGGCTCCGGGGGCGATTTCGGCCCGTTGGGGAGTTCGTGCCGCTGTTGCGGAAGCACTGAAGTCGTTTCGCCACCAAGGTTCGATGGGGCCGATTCCGGTACTCCGTTACAACCAGCTAGAAGACTTCCGAAGACTCCTGCGGATGCACAGAGGACGTGTCGTCTGGAGGGCATCCTGACAAAGATAGGTGTTATTAGTTATAAAATTTCCCATCCTCGAAAGAATGAGGTGGCGTCGATGGACGTAATCCGAGACAGAAACATCTGACTCCGCTACTTCTCCCGCTTGGCTTCCCGACCCAGCGCCTCCTCGACCGCATCGACCTTCTCGTGCGCGCGTTGCTCGCGCGTGCGCTTGTCGTCTATCTTCAGGACGGTACTCACGCGGTCGCCGTCCACGGCCTCGTGGGCGGCCTGCGCCGCGGCGAACAGTTCGTCCGTCGAATCGGCCTCGATGACGGTCCCCATGGGGTTGGTCTCGTAGGACACGTCGAAGTCGTCCAGCGCGGCCACGGCCTTTGCGACTTCCTCGGACATGCTCCCCTCGACTACCGGTGCCACACTCAGAAGTGCGATTACGGTCATCGGTTGGACCTGACGGGCGGCACACTCTAATGCGTTTGCCGATTAGTTAGAAATTAAACTATTTAACTGTGTCCGTTATTAGATTTGATAATCTAAGTAGAATACAAGTAACTGACGCGTTATCTGTCGGCCAACAGCAACATGAGTGACGAACCGACACGACGAGACGAAGGTCGGACGACCGCACCCGTGACGGCACTGCTCCTCTCGGTTCTCATCTTGAGCGGTGCCGTCGCGCCCGCGTTCGGTCTCCAACCGCAGGACGACTCCCGGCCCGCGGCGGACGTCGTCGCGGACGGAGCGACGCAGGTATCGCATTCGAAGGGCCACCCGGCGACGCTTCCGAGCGCCGAGGTGACGTCGCTGAACGAAACGCCGGCGGACGAAGCGGTCCGGAACGCGTCGCTGCCGGAGAACGCGACGACGAAACGGGTCACGCTTCTCACGGGCCAGACCGTGACCGTCGTCGAGACGGGGAACCGCACCGAGTACCGCGTCTCGGCCGACGTGCGGATGCAGAAGGTCTCGACCGGGAACTCGACGTACGTCTTCCCGGTCGGCGTCGATTTCGGCAAGTTCGACCGCCACCTGTTCGACGTCGAGTTCCTCGTCCAACAGAACCTGACCGACGCCGAGACCGACTCGATTCCCATCATCGTCAGCGAAGACGGTCAGGGAGACTACATCGTCACCGGAGACACGCAGACCACCGACGGGATGCTCGACTCCGTGACCGGCGTGGAGAAGCAGGCCACGCTCGAGTCCATCGACGCCGAGGCGGGTCGAGTGTCGAAGGCGGACGTCGGGCAGGCCTACGCCGACCTGAAGGCCGACGATACCATCGAGAAGGTCACGCTCGACATCAAGTACCGGACGGACCTCGCCGCGACCGACGACGCCGTCTCCGCCTCGCAGGCGCGCAAGGACTACGGTGTCAGCGGTAACAACGCGAAGATTGCGGTGTTGGACACCGGTATCGAGAACAGTCATCCGGCGATAGACGCGTCGTCGCGGAGAAGGACTTCACCGGTGAAGGAGACTACGACGACGACGCCGGTCACGGCACGCACGTCGCGGGTATCGTCGCCAGCGACAACGAGAGTTACACCGGGATGGCACCGAACGCGAGTCTGATGGACGTCCGCGTCCTCACCGACGACGGCTGGGGACGCACGTCGTGGATAATCGACGGCATGGAGTACGCCGACAACAACGGTGCCGACGTCGTCAGCATGAGCATCGGCGGCCCGGTGTCTGCCGAGCGGTCGAACGACCGATACACAGACGCGGTCAATCAGGTCGTCGCGAACGGAACGCTCGTCGTCGTGTCGGCGGGTAACAGCGGCGAGAACGGCTACCGAACGGTGAGCACCCCGGGCATCCAGTCGAAGGCGCTCACCGTCGGCGCGACGGACGCTTATGACGGCGGCATTGCGAGTTTCTCCTCTCGCGGCCCGACGCCGTACGGCTACTACCTCAAGCCCGACATCGTCGCGCCCGGCGTCGGCGTGAAGAGCGCCGACAACGACGGCGGATGGGTTCGGTATAGCGGTACCAGCATGTCCGCGCCCACCGTGAGCGGTATCGCCGCACTCCTGATACAGAAACATCCAGACTGGTCGCCCGAGCGACTCAAGAGCGTCCTCACGACCACCGCGGACCCACTCGGCGGCGAGGACGTCTACACGCAGGGTGCCGGTGAGGTCAACGCCACCGACGCGGTCGGGACGAACGTCGCCGTCTCGCCGGGCACGGTCGATTTCGGCACGTTCGGTAACGACACGACAGCGACACGGACGATTCGCGTCACGAACCTCGGCGAGTCGAACGTGACGCTCGACGCGACTGCGACCGCCGCGAACATCGTGCAGAGCGGCACGGCACCGGCCGAACTCAACCAGAGTTCGGTCACCGTTCCGGCCAACGAGACGGTCCACCTCGGCCTGACGGTGAACACCAGCGTCCCCCACGGTGTCTACTCCGGGCGGGTCTCGTTCGACGACGGGACCTACACGACCATCTTCGGGTTCGTCCGCGCGCACGAGGTGACCGTGGAGAAGGAGAGCGTCGGCACGACGCCCGTGGCCGACGACCTCTCGTGGGTGTTCTCCGAGAACCTCGGCCAGTTCGACATGGTCGGTCGTCGAGGTCTCGACCAGTTCAACGGTTCGAAGGTCACCTACCACGTCGTCGGAGGCGGCGAGTACAACGTCCTCTCACACGGCATCAACGAGAAGAACGGTCAGCCCGTCGTCTTCTCCGAGGAACTGACGGTGGACGGCGACGAACACGTCGTCCTCAACGAGAGCGACACGACGGAGTACACCCTCGACGCTTCGGAAGCCGAGAGCAAGCACGGCGACCTCTCGACCCGGAGTACGCAGGTCACGTACTTCGAGGAGACCTCGTACAACAGGTACGTCGCCAGTCTCTCGGGGTCGGGTGCCGACACCTCGACGGTCCGGTTCGGCGTCGAGGGCGAGTTCGACGCCGGAGTCGAACACCTGTTGGTGCCGACGTCGGCGACCGGTGCGTCCGACAACTTCAGCGGCGAAGCCATCTACCACCTCGCTCACCAACTCGGTGAGACGACCGGAACCACGTTCGACGTGAACCAGAGCGCGTTGACCGAGAAGAACGTGACCTACTACCGGAACCGGCGCGGCGGGTCGTACGACGTCACGCTCTCGGCGACGGCCGAGTTCCCCTACGACTGGCACTACGACCACCTCATTACCGACGGCATCGGCGACCGCCGTCACCAGACCATCTACCTCAACGACGAGGTCGTCAACCACGGCGTCGGTGCCACGTCCGAGGAGAGTGTCACCCCGTCGTGGAACCTGAGTACCAGTTACACCGCGAACTTGGGCGATATCCCGGTCAGCCAGACCGTCAACGAACACCCCTACACCGGACTGATGAGCCTGTTGGCGAGGGACGGGAAGCTGGCGTACTACGTCGAGACCCAACTCGACCAAGGCTTTCACGGGTTCGAGGACGCGGGCGAGGAGACGGTCCGCCTCGCGCTGAACGGAACGACCGTGAGCGAGACGAACACCACGAAACGGTCGGTGTTCAACGTCACGGAGTTCGACCTCAACCCGAACACTGACGTCGAACTCACCGCCGTCGGCCGCAACGACGTGACTCCGCTCTCGACGCGGACGGTGACGACGTACGAGGCGACGTACAACCCCTACGAGGACTTCTCACCGCCGGACGTTGACTCGGCCGACGTCGCCGGACTGACGGCGAACAACACCGCGGACGACACGCTTCGCGTTCGGTTCGCCACCGACGCGGACGCCACGGGCCTGTCGGCGCTGGTGGCGAACGACGCGAGCACCGTCCCGTTCGAGGACGCGACGGGATGGACGAACGCGTCGGTCCAGAAGGTCCACGAGTCCGACTACTCGACCGTCTACGAGGCGACCATCGACCTGAACGAACCCTTCGGCCAGTACGTCGGGCGAATCGACCTCGCGGTGCGTGTCACCGACGATAACGGGAACACGGTCGAGATGACGACCTTCGACGCGGTCCGCGCGGACGCGAAGAAACCGGCGGTGTCCGTCACCGCCGCAGGGTCGGGCGACGCGCCGACCGGCGTCTCGAAGTCGATACACACGAACGGGACGGTGACGTTCGAGTTCGACGCCGACGGGACGCCCGGTAACGCGAGCTTCGTCGGGTCGTCGCTCTCGGCGGACTTCACGAACTTCCGGACGTGGAAGGAAGCGGCGCGGACCGACAGCGGGACGTGGACGGTCACGCACGACCTGACCGACCTCCCGGACGACGGGAACTACACCCTCGGAGCGGTCGCGGCCGACCGACTGTGGAACGTGAACCTCACCGAGACGCCCGTGACGGTCGTCCTCGACCGGAAAGCCCCGGACCTCGGTGCGACCGTCGAGAAGGTCGGAAACGAGGGCGAGGTGACGCTCACGAGCGACGAACCGCTCCGGTCGGACTCGGTCTCGGCGACCGTCCAGAAACCCGCCGGAAACACCGCAGAGGTCTCGCTGGCGCGGAACACGTCCGCGGACGGTTACGTGTGGAACGGGACGTTCGCGCTCGGCGAGGACGGCACGTACAACGTGACCGCGAACGCGTCCGACCGCACCGGCAACTACGGGACGACCAACTCGACCGCCGAGATACGGACGGTCAGCACGAACGGCGACAAGACCGTCACGGTCGTCCTCGAAAAGTCGGGGCTGTTCGTCCGGTTCACGACGAACCAGTCGGGCGTCGACAGCACGGTGTCGCTCACGGAGAGTCGGTCTGCGCTCGCACCGCTCTCCCGGAACCTCGCGGGACTGAACTTCCTGAACGGTGAACTTGGGAAGAACCTGACCCAGCACCTCGACAACGCCACTATCGGCATCCCGGTGAAGGACTCGACTCTCCCGCCGGGCATCGACGAGACGCAGGTGGACATAAGCTACTACAACTCGTCTACCGGCGACTGGGAGGTCCGGAGCACCTCCGTCGAGAACAAGACGGTCAACGGGACGACCGACACCTACTGGGTGACGAACGTCTCGCACTTCTCGACGTACGGTGCCGTGGCCGACGACCAGAAGGCCCCGTCGCTCGACGCCAAGTCGCCCGACGGCCAGACGTTCGATTCGGGGACCACCCACAAACGAGTGACCTTCAACTACAGCGACGACATCAGCGGCGTCAACGCGAGCGCGGTCGAACTCTACTTCGACGGCGAGCGCGTCACCGACGCCGACGCGACGAACGTCACCGGGGAGTACGCGACGTACAACGCGACCAACTTGAGTTCCGACAGTTACCACGCGACGGTTACCCTCGAAGACGAGGCCGGTAACACCAAGAACTACACCGCGAGGTTCACCATCGAGCAGCAGAACAGCGGCGGTGGTGGCGGCGGTGGCGGGGGCGGCGGCGGGAACGTGCCACCGCCGGCGGTTCAGGAGACCGTCACGGAATTGAACGAGACCTACGCCAAGGCGAAGATAACCAGTGCCAGAGCGTCGAGCGGGGGCGTCGTCTCGTTCGACGGCGGTCTGCGGGCCGGAGACGCCACCGTCCGGAAACTGAAGGTGGTCCCGAAGAGCGCCGACGCCGAACCGCGGTTCTTCGTCGAGGCGCGAACGTCCGGGTCCGCGCCGAGCGGGGTCGCGGCCTTCGAGGGAGCGAGCGAGACGCTGGGCTACCTGACGGTGACGCCCACGTACATCAGCGACGACGAACTCGACACCGTCGGGGTCACGCTCGGCGTGGACGCCGCGAGGGTGGACTCGCCGAAGAACGTCGCACTGTATCGCTACGACGACGGCGAGTGGTCGTCGGTACAGACGACGTTCCTCCGCGAGCGCGACGGGCAGTATCGGTACCGAGCGTCGAGCGCTGCCACCGGGACGTTCGCCGTCGGCGTCGAGGCGTCCTCGTTCGAGGTCGTCGAGGCGACGCTCGGCGCGTCCTCGGCGTCCGCGGGCGAGGAGGTGACCGTGTCCGCGACCGTCGAGAACGTCGGTTCGAGCGAGCGGACCTACACCGCCGAACTGACGGTGGACGGTGAGGTCGTCGCGACGAAACAGGTGACGCTCGCGGCGGGCGAGCGGACGACCGTCGAGTTCGCCCGGACGTTCGACGCGGGCGAACACCGCGTCGCCGTCGGTTCGGCGAGCGCGGGCACGCTCGACGTCGCCGCCGAAACGTCTGAAGGGGCGCTCGACGACGGCCAGAATCAGGGCACGAAGGAGGGCGCGAAGAGTTCCGGTTCCGGCGTCCCCGGATTCGGACTCCCCGCGACGCTGGTCGCGTTCCTCGTCGCGGCGCTACTCGCTCGCCGACGCGAGTCCTGAGCGCCGCCGAGAGCGGTAACGACTCCTCTTTTTTGTGCGGTACTCGCGACGGCCAGTTGCTAGCGTTTATGTAGAAAGACGGGACGAATCCCGACCGGACGCTTCGTGCGGTTGCGAGCAGATAGCTGACGAGTCAGTCAGCACTGTCACCGCGGCGGTGTCGCGGCGCGGCGGTACCGCCCCTACCTCGTAACCGCCAGTCCGACTACTCCGAAAGGACTGTGCCGAGAAAGAGCGACGCCGTCAGTCGTGAATCTCGACCGATTCGAGGACCACGTCTTCGTTGGGGTTGTCGTTGTGGTCGGTCGGAATCGAACCGATTTCGCGCACCACGTCCATCCCGTCCACGACCTCGCCGAACACCGCGTGGCGGTCGTCCAGATGCGGTTGGGCGTCGAGGGTGATGAAGAACTGCGAGCCGTTGGTGTCCGGGCCGCTGTTCGCCATCGAGAGGATGCCCGCGCCGTCGTGGCGGAGTTCGTCGTGGAACTCGTCTTCGAACTCGTAGCCGGGGCCGCCGCGACCGGTCTCGGTCGGGTCGCCGCCCTGAATCATGAAGTCCTCGATGACGCGGTGGAAGGCGACGTCCTCGTACAGCGCGTCGCCGCGGACCTCGCCGGTCTCGGGGTCCTCCCACGTGGGAGTGTCCGGGGCGGGGTCGTCGTTCGCGGCGGGGTCGTGTTTCGCCAGTTTGACGAAGTTCTCGACGGTTCTGGGCGCGCGGTCGTCGAACAGTCGAACCTCGATGTCGCCGTGATTCGTGTGGAGCGTCGCGGTCAAATCGTCTGCCATGGTTCCGAGGAGGGTCGCCGGATAGAAAACGGTGCCGGACGCGCCTCGGCGCTCTTTGCGGACCGGAACCCCGCGTAGCTACTGTGACGCGTCGAAGGACAGCGGTCTCACTTCAGGTCCACGTCGGCGGCCGCTTCGAGGCAATCGACGACGCTCGGTGACTCGACCAGACGAACGACCCCGTCGTCGTGTTCCACGATACCGGCCTCCGTCAGTTTCGGCAGGTGAATCCGGAGGAGTTCGGCGTGGGACTTCTCGACTTCCTCGGGCGTGAGGACGGCGGGGGTCTTCTCGGTCGTGGACGCGGCCAACAGTTCGGCGAGTTCGGTCACTGCCATCGGCTCGTCGGCCCGAACGAGGTAGTGACAGACGCATCGCCGGCGGTGGTCCGAGAGCGCCCGGAACACCGAGTCGAGCGACTCGCTCTCGCTGGCGACCGGTAGTACGTCGCTCTCCGAGACGTGCGTTGGGGAGACGGCCCCCCGATTGTGGTCTTGACTCATAACTATCGTGAGGACGCTCGCGGTGTGAACGGCGTCGGTTGTGGTTCTCGTCCACGCGCTCTCCGATTGGAGAGACACACCGGGCGTCGTACCGTAGTTCGACAACGACGTTGACGGAGAAAAGGGTACTGCCCGACTATTCAGGTCGAAGGACAACGCGACCGTCAGTCGTCGGCCGTCGTTTCGGCCGTCTGCTCGTCGTCGAGGGGCGGACTCGACCAGTACTCGTGGTCCTCGACTCGCCGGAAGCAGGCCGCGCGGTGGTCCTCGTCGCCTTCGACTTCGTATCCGTCGGGGTCCTCCTTGGCACAGGCCTCGCGGGCGTACGGACAGCGGGTGTGGAACCGACACCCGGAGGGCGGGTTCCGCGGCGAGGGAACGTCGCCCGCCAGCGTCTCCACGTCGCGGCCCTGCTCGCTCGTGTCCGCGCGCGGGACGCTCTCCAGCAGCGCCTCGGTGTAGGGGTGGCCCGGGTTCTCGAATATCTCGTCCACCGGACCGATTTCGACGATTTCGCCCAGATACATCACCGCCACGCGGTCGGAGATGTGCCGGACGACGCTCAGGTCGTGGGCGATGAACAGGTAGGTGAGACCGAACTCCTCCTGCAGGTCCTCCAGCAGATTGAGAATCTGGGCCTGCACCGACACGTCCAGCGCCGACACCGGTTCGTCGCAGACGACGAAGTCGGGTTCGAGCGCCAGCGCGCGGGCGATGCCGATGCGCTGGCGCTGACCGCCCGAGAACTCGTGGGGATAGCGGTCCATCTGTCCGGCCGACAGGCCCACTCGTTCCATCAGTTCCGCGACTCGCTCGCGGCGCTCGGCCTTCGTGCCCAGACCGTGAACGTCGAGCGGTTCGCGCACGATTTCGCCCGCGGTCATCCGCGGTCGAGACTGGAGAACGGGTCCTGAAAGACGACCTGCGCGCGCTCGCGGAACTCGGTCAGGTCGCCGTTCTCGAAGACGTTCTCGCCGTCGAAGTACACCGCACCGCCGGTCGGTTCGCGGAGGTTGAGCAGGGTCTCGCCGGTGGTGGACTTCCCGCACCCCGACTCGCCGACCAGTCCGAGCGTCTCGCCCTCGCGGACATCGAAGCTCACGCCGTCCACGGCCTGCACGCTCTCGGGTTCCTTGCCGAGCAGTCGGTCCGTGAGGTTGTCCTGCTCGTAGTAGTACTTCTGGAGGTTCTCGACGCGGACGAGCGGGTCAGTCATCCGCGCTCACCTCCTCGGTCCGGGACTCGTCATCGGACTCGGGGGCGTCCTCGCTCCGGAAGTAGTCCTCCGGCAACGCCCGCGAGGGGTCGTACTCGTGCCGGGCGAGGACGCACCGCGCGCCGTGTTCGCCGGTCTGGGTCCTCTCGTCCCGGGACTCGCCGGAGCCGGCGGTTTCACCGCCTCCTTCTCGCGACTCCTCCGGAGTCGCGCCAACCTCGAACTCCGGCGGGTGGTCAAGACACTCCTCCATCGCTTTCGGACAGCGGTCTGCGAAGTAACATCGGTCCTCCATCTCGTCGGCGTAGAGGTTCGGCACGTTGCCCTCGATGGGTTGGAGGCGCGGCGCGGGGTCGTCCAAGTCGGGAATCGACCCGAGCAGTCCCCGCGTGTAGGGGTGGACCGGGTCGTCGAACACGTCTTCGAGCGTGCCGCGTTCGACGATTTCGCCCGCGTACATCACGCCGACTCGGTCGCACATCCGCGCGATGACCCCGAGGTTGTGAGTTATCATCACGATGCTCATCCCGGTCTCGTCCTGCAGGTCGCGCAGGAGGTCGAGAATCTGGGCCTGAATCGTCACGTCGAGCGCGGTGGTGGGTTCGTCGGCGATGAGCAGGTCGGGTTCGCCCGCCAGCGCCTGCGCTATCATCGCGCGCTGGAGCATCCCGCCGGAGAACTCGTGGGGGTACTCGTCGGCGCGCTCGGCGGGGTCCGGGATGCCGACCTGTTCGAGCAGGTCGATGGCCTCGGCGCGACTCTCCTCGCTGACGTACCCCCGAGACGGGAGGACCGTACTCGCGAGCAGGTCGGTCAGGCCGAACCCTTGGGTGCGCGACCGAGTCGTCCGCGGGTTCGAGCGCGCGCGGCGCTGGACCTCGACCGCCTCGGCTATCTGCTCGCCGACGGTCAACGAGGGGTTCAGACTGCTCATCGGGTCTTGGAAGATAGTGCTGAACGACGGCCCGCGGAGCGCCCGCCGGACGTTCTCGGGCACTCGGCGCACGTCCACGAACTCGCCGTCCACGGCCTCTGGCGTGTCGTTCCGGACCTCGTCGGCGAGGTCGGCGTTTCGGTACCAGACCTCGCCGCTGGTGATGCGGCCCGGCGACTCCACGAGGTCGATGACTGAGAGCGCGGTCACGCTCTTGCCCGACCCCGACTCGCCGACGATGCCGAAGACCTCGCCGTCGCGCACGTCGAAGTCCACGGACTCGACCGCGTTGACCTGTCCGTCCTCGGTGAAGAACCGAGTCGAGAGGTCCCGGACGCGGAGGAGGTCGTCGGCCATCAGACGCCACCTCCCTCGCCCTCGATGCCGGGGTCGAGCGCGTCACGGAGCCAGTCGCCCACGAGGTTGATGCCGATGACCGTCAGCACGATGGCGATACCGGGCACCGTCGAAATCCACCACGAGGAGGCCAGATAGTCCCGGCCCTGCGCGATGTCGAAGCCCCACGAGAGGCTGGTCCCCGAGAAGCCGAGGAACGACAGCGCGGATTCGAGCAGGATGATGGCCGCTATCTGGATGGTCGCGAGCACGAGTATCGGCGTCACGCTGTTGGGCAGGATGTGCTTGCGAAGGATGAACCCGTCGCCAGCGCCCACCGAGCGGGCGGCCTTGACGTACTCTTGGCCCTCGATGGAGAGCGCCTCGCCGCGGGCGACCCGTGCGAACCACACCCAGTTGACCAGTCCGACGACGAGGATGACCGTCCCCGGCAGCGCGAAGGTCTCGGGCATGTTCGGCGTGACGCCGAGTTCGACGAGCGGGTCGGGCACCTGCACGACCGCCCTCCCGAACAGGCCGACCAGCGCGACGGCCAAGACGAGCGACGGGAACGCGAGCATGATGTCGGCGCTCCGCATCAGCGCGTCGTCCACTTTCCCGCCGTAGTAGCCCGCGACCAGTCCCACTGTGACGCCGACGCTGGCGGCGATGACCGTTCCGAGGAGTCCGACGAGCAGGGAGGTCCGCGCGCCGTAGATGACCCGCGAGAGCATGTCCCTGCCGAGCGAGTCGGTTCCGAGCGGGTACTTCGGGGTCGCCGAGACCGTGACCGTCTCGTTGACGACCTCGACGGACCCGTTGACCATCTGTGAAGTGGTCTGGGTCGTCGTCTTACTGAACCCGAGAGGCGGCAGTTGGGACTCGTCGAGGTGCTGACTCGTGGGGTTGTGCGGTGCGAGCAGGGGCGCGAACAGCGCCACCAGCACGATTGCGACCACGACGACGATACCGATTTTCGCCAGCGCGCTCTGGCGAAGTTCCTTCCGGAGATTTCGGACGGTCCGCGGAGAGACGCCCCGCTTGAGTCCGTCCCAGAACAGTTTGGCGAGTTCATCGAAAGGCCACATTAGTGAACCACCTGCGGGTTGATGTAGGCGTACAGCGCGTCCACGAAGATGTTGATGACGACGAATCCGGTGCCGATGACGATGAGCGACCCCTGAATCAGCGGCCAGTCGCGGGCGTTGATGGCGTTGATGAGCAGGGTGCCCAGTCCGGGCCACGCGAAGACGGCCTCGGTGATGACCGCGCCGCCGATGAGCGTGCCCAGTTGGAGACCCAGCACGGTGACGACCGGAATCAGCGTGTTCCGGAGCGCGTGCTTGTACCGGACCAGCGTCTCGGGCAGGCCCTTCGCGCGCGACGACCGGACGTAGGGCTTGCCGAGTTCGTCCAGCATGCCGCTCCGGGTGAGGCGCGTGATGAGCGCGGTGAAGTACGTCCCGAGGGTTATCGCCGGGAGCGTGATGTGTGCGAGCCACGTGACGAGTCCGGAGAACTCGAACTCGGTGAACAGCATCGCCACCGCCGGGAGGAACCCGATTCCGCGGCGACTGGTCGGGAACAGGCCGAACTGGACCGACAGAATCAGCACCAGCATGATGCCGAGCCAGAAGTTCGGCGTCGAGATGCCGACCAGCGAGAAACTCGTCGCCGCGTAGTCGGCGGGTTCGTGTCGGCGCGTGGCCGAGACGACGCCCAGCGGAATCGAGATGACGACCGCGACGATGCTCGCGGCGACTGCGAGTTCGAGGGTCGCCGGGAGTCGGGCGAAGATGATGCTGCTCGCTTCGGTGCCGCGGATGTAGGAGTAGCCCATGTCGCCCTGCAACAGGCCCCAGAGGTAGTCGAAGTACTGGACGTAGAACGGTCGGTTCAGACCCAACTCCGTGGCTATCTGCTGGCGTAACTCCTGACTTGCGTCGAGCGGTGCGACGAACGTCACCGGGTTACCCGGCGTGATGTATCGTAACCCGAACACCACGGTCACGACGCCCCAGACGACCAGTATACCCTGTGCGCTACGCTTGAGCAGGAATCGTCCCATCGACATCAGGCATCACTCCGTCGAAACGAAAACATCGGTTGAAGCTTACTGACCTTCGGCCGGTGACATCGCGTAGGCGTCGATGCGCTCGTCGCGGCGCGCCTTCCACTGAACCCGGCTGCGCACGCCGTAGACGCTGTACTGGCGGTTCAGGAATATCCACGGCGCTTGGTCGTGGAGAATCTGGTTGACCTCCTGCAGCGTCTGCTCGCGCTTGCTCTCGTTGCCTTGGTTCTGGGCCTGTTCCATCTTCTTGTCCACCTTGTCGTTGCTGTAGGAGGTCAGCGCGCCGTCGGTGGTCAACAGCGGGATGATGGTCTGGCTCGCGTCGAACGTCGCGTTCCCCCACCCGATGAGGTAGAAGTCCGGACTCGTCTTCAGTTTCCCGTCGGTGAGTTCGCCCGCCAGCGTGGCGAAGTCGCGCTGCTTGACCGAGCAGGAGACGTTCGAGAGCTGGTCTATCTGGTTGGCGACCGCTTGGGCGATTTCCACGTCCTTGAGGTAGCGACCGACCGGCGTGTGGAGCGTGATGGAGGCCCCCGCGTGGCCGCTCTCCTCGACCAGTTTCTCCGCCTTCGACTTGTTGTGCGGGTACGGGTTCACGTCGGGGTTGTAGCCGAAGAAGCCTTCGAGGGTCGGCTGCCCCGTCGGGTCGGCGAAACTCGACAGGACGTTCTTGATGATGCTCTGGAGGTTCACTGCGTGGTTCATCGCGCGGCGGAACTTCGGACTGGAGAACGGTTCCACGTTGTACTTCATCGCGTTGTAGATGATGCGGGTACTCGGGGCCGCGCTGATTCGGGCGCTGCCCGAGTCCTTGACGCGCGGGATGTCCTGCGGCGGAACGTTGACGATGACGTCAGTTTCGCCCTCCAGCAGTTGGTTCACCCGAGTACTCGACTCCTTGGCCGCGCGGAACGTCAGCGTCGAAACCGCGGCCGGGTCCCGCCAGTAGTCCTCGTAGCGCGAGAGTTCGACCTTCACGTCCGACTGGTACTCTTCGAGTTTGAACGGGCCGGTCCCGTTCATCTGCTGGGCTATCTCGGACTTCGACCGGTCCTGCACCCACGACTTCTGCATCACGTCGCAGTACGTGGCGAACAGCGAGAAGACGACGGGGTTGATGCCGTCGGACATCACGTCCACCGCGCGCTGACCGTCTACGACCTTCGCGCCCGTGACGCCGGCGAGTTGGTCAGACTGCGGACTCGCGATGCCGACGCCCTCCTTGACGATGCGGTTGATGCTGAAGGCGACGTCCTCTGGCGTTAGCTCGTCGCCGTTGTGGAACGTGACGCCATTCCGGATGGTGAACCGGACGCGGCCCGGTTCCTGTCGCTCGTACTTGGTCGCGAGCTTCTGGACGATTTTCCCCTTCTGGTCTCGGCCGAGGAGTCCCTCGTAGACGTGCAGAACCACGTTGTCCGTCGGCGTCTCGCGGTGGTTCTGCGGGTCCAGTGTCGAGGGCATCTGGCCCTGCGTGATGGTGACCGGGAACTCCCCCGCGTCCTCGCTCTGGGTCGTGTCGGTCTCTGTTCCGGTGGTTTCGGCCGTCGTCGTGTCCGTCTCGGTCGTCGTCTGCTGTCCGCTCTCGCCGCCGGTACAACCAGCGAACGAAGCGGTCGCGGCCGCCGCCCCGGCGGCCGTCAGAAATTTCCGTCGAGACGTGCTGTCGTCGTGCGCCATATCCACTACAACATCTACTTGGACATAAATATGCTGTGGTGACACACACCATTCGCCGCGCTCGAGGTTCGTTCGTCGGTCCGGAGGGTTCGGGCCGTAAGCTTAAGTTGTCCGGACCCGAAACCGTAAATATGGCCGTTCACGGCCGTTCCTCCCCACTCCGGGCACTGTTCGACGAATCGCCCACGCCGCACATCGCCCATCCGCCGCGGACGCATCACCGCGATTTCTACGTCGCCGCGGACGGTTCCTACGACCTACAGAGCGACGACGGTGGACTCGGCGTCATCATCGAGACGCGAGACGGCGAGCGAGTCACTCGTCTCTCCGTTCCCGACGAGACTGTCGCCGACAACAACATCGCCGAGTACCGAGCGCTTCACCTCGGACTCGACGTACTCGCGGCCCACGCGCCGACGGGGTGTCGCGTCGGCGTCCTCGTGGACCACGACGACCTCGCCGCGAACGTCAACAGCGCGGCGCTGGCGACCCGTCGGACCGACCACACGCCGCCGCGAAAACTCACGGTCCCGACCGCGAGCAAGTACCACTGGCGCGGGATTCGAGCGCGCATCTGCGGGTTCGGCGAGATTCGGGCCGCGGTCGTCGAGAGCGGTCAGAACCCCGCCCACGCGCTGGCCAACTCGCCCGAGGAGTACGCCCACGTCAACCGCGAGACCGACCGGTGTCTCCTCCCCGAACGCCCGTCGTCGAGCGAGGCCCAGATTCCGCCGCCGTCGCGGGCCGACCGGAAAGCCGGCGACTCCCGGGCGAGCGACTGACCTGACAGCCAACCTGTCGCGTAACCGGAAACGATACGGACCGCGGCTACCTCGGGTTCGAACATGAACGCCCGCGACCTGATGACGACCGACGTAGAGACGGTCCACCCCGACGACGAGATAAGCGAGGTGCTGACCCGTCTCGCGACCGCGGACTTCAACGGGTTCCCCGTCGTGGACGACGACGAGCGCGTGGTCGGTATCGTGACCCAGCACGACCTCGTCCACATCTTCCAACCCAGCGACCGGACGCTCTGGATTCCGGTCGGATTCCCGCCGTTCCTCGAAACCCTCGAGTACGCCATCGACCTCTCGTGGGACGACCTCGACACGGAACTCGACCTGTTGAAACACGCCGGAAAGCCGGTCGAGACCGTGATGACCGCCGACGTCGTGACGGTCGAACCCGAGACCGACTTCGACCGCATCCTCGACCTGTTGGCCGACGACGAACGCGACATCAACCGACTCCCGGTCGTCGACGACGACGGCAGACTGCTCGGTATCGTCGCCCGTCAGGACGTGCTTCGAGCGGTCCGCGACGAGCGCCGGACCTCCGGAGAACGCCTCGCGTAAGTCGGTCGAGAAGTCGGTAACCGGCAAACCCTGTCGTCCTTCGAAACGTTGACTCCCCGGCGGCGTCCAGTTCCGTCGTGACCAGATACCGGAACGTCGCGCTGTTCGTCGTGCTTGCCGCCGTCTGGGGGTCGGCGTTCATGGCCATCAAGGCCGGACTCGAATACTTCCCGCCGGTCCTCTTCGCCGCGATTCGGTACGACATCGCGGGCGTCCTGATGTTGGGATACGCCGCCTACGCGACCGACCGCTTGCGGCCGCGCGGTCGGAGCGAGTGGGCGCTCGTCCTCGTCGGCGGGTCGCTGATGATAGCCGCCTACCACGCCTTCCTGTTCGTCGGCGAGGGGTACGCCAGCGTGACGAGCGCTGTCGCGGCGGTCGTCTCAGTCTCAGTCCCGTCCTCACGACCGGGTTCGCGCGCGTCCTGCTCCCGAGCGAACGTCTGACCCCGGCGGGAATCGCAGGTCTGCTGTTGGGTCTCGTCGGCGTCGTGGTTCTGAGCGACCCGAACCCGAACAACCTCGTGAACGCCAGCGTGGTGGGCAAGTCGCTGGTGTTCGCCGCGGCCGCGTCGTTCGCGCTCGGGAGCGTCCTGACCCGCCGCATCGAGACCGAACTACCCATCGAGACGATGGAGGCGTGGTCGATGGTTCTCGGCGCGGCTATAATGCACATCGTCAGCGTCGCCCGGCCGAGCGAGTCGTTCGCCGCGATTCGGTGGACGCCCGAAGCCATCGCCGCGATGGCCTACCTCTCTATCGCCGCGAGCGCTCTCGGGTTCCTCGTCTACTTCGACCTGCTGGACCGCCTCGGTCCCATCGAGATTAATCTGGTGTCCTACGTCGCGCCGGTGTTCGCGGCGCTCTCGGGATGGTGGTTCCTCGGCGAAGGCATCGACCTCACTACCGCCGCAGGGTTCCTGATAATCTTCGCCGGGTTCTGCCTGATGAAACGGAAGGTACTGGCCCGCGAACTCCCCCATCTCAGGGCCGCGGTCACGAGAGAGTGACTCCACAAGGACTTTAGCCACCCGACGAACACCACGCCGCAATGACTGACCGCGGTACCGAGTTCGTGGGTGTCGCCTCCGAGCAAACTCGTCCGGAACCGAATCGGTCGCGGGCCGCCACGGCGCTGTTCGTCGTCGGACTGATGACCGTCGTCGCAAACAGTACGCTGTACTTCTTCGGTGTGGATTCGTTCTCACATCCTGCGGTTTCGGTGCTCGCTCTCTCGTTGCTGGTGCCCCTGTATCTGCAGGAGCGCTGAACGCGGAGGGACCTGACCGAAGTCCGGTCCGCCTCACCCTCTCCGCCGGTCGTCTGGCCACAATCGCTTTTCCTGCAACTCTGGTATAGCACGTACTTCCGATGAAGGCGTTCACCATCACGCACTCGACGGCCCTCGCAGTTGGACTCGGCATCGTCCTCGTCGCGGGTACCGTCGGGGGCGCGCGACGTTCCACACGGAACCGAGCAGCACCGTCCAGCGAACGACCACTGCGGTCGCAGACGGTACGGTCGCGCTTCAGAACGAGAGTGACAACGCCTCGACCGTCCCGGCGAACAAAACCATCGAAGCGATACGGACGGTCGAGAACCGGACGAACGGGACCGTGGTCGGAGCGAGACTTCGCGGTGAGGGAGGCGGGGAACTACAGCGGTCCACGTTCGTCTACGAAATCGACGCGCTGGCGGCTAACGGGACGCTCCTCACGGTGGAGGTGTACGCCGGAAACGCGACGGTAATCGACACGACGCGGGCGAACGAGAGCGGCGGTATCCTCGGCGACCTGTTCGGGTCGAACGACGGGGTGCCAGACGAGGCCCGCAACACGAGTTCACTTCGGTCGGCCGCCGAGGCGGTGGGACTCGCGGTGAACCAGACCGAGTCCGACCCCGCGAACCAGACCGTAACCGAAGTCAAACTCGGAACCCGGAACGACTCGCTAGTTTACACGGTGACGCTGTTCGCACCCGGCGGCGAACCGCGCGAGATAGTGGTGGCCGCGAAGAAGGGGGGCGACGCTGTCGTCACGACTGACCCTCAGTCCGCGCGGACTGTCCCCTGAGTCCGTCACTCCGCCTCGGTCGCTCGCTCGAACTGCTCGTCGGTGAGGTCGATAGTCGCGGTACCACAGGTCGCTGCGCATTGGTCGCCCGTACGCGTCGAACGCGAACTGTCACTAGACGAGGGTTCGAGAAGTTCGGTGGGGAGAGAAGAGATGGAGGGCCGAAGCGTCGTCACTCCCGCTTGTGGCCGTGACCTGCGAGGAGGGCCGCGAGGTTCAGGACGAGGAGACCGACGAAGGTCAGCAGTTCACCCTGCGTCGAGATGCCGGCCAGCAGCAGCGGCACGTAGAGGAACGGGAGGGCGATTGCCGACCAGAAACTGACGACTTCGAGCGGGGTCGTGAGGGCGTGTTCTCGATAGCGGTCAGACAGGGAGGCGAGTCGGCGACTCGTCGCGGTCGTCTCACCGGCGTCTGGCGAAGAACCGACGGCGGACTTGCTTTCGTTTTGGAGGGGTGATTCGGTCATGGGCGTTCCGACCTCGTTCCTTCGTTGGAGGGCGAGGGTCATATAACGGGAAGAGTGTTAGCGCGATTTCAGAATCTTCATCCACTGGACGAACGAAAACTGTACATTTTATAACTGCTTCTAATGGCTTCATAAAATTTAAAACCGAATCTAAGGGTTTTTCACTCATTTTATACGCGTGCAGAAATGCGGGGATAACCGTCGGCGAAACGCGGTAATCAGGTGTTGCCTGTGTCACGTCGCCCCGAAATCAGGGACCCTCCAAACGGGCAGTACGCTTCGAACGGCGGTTTCTCTCTACAGGTAGAAGGACGCAGTCGAGCGCGAGGTCGGCAGAAAAGGATGAAGATGCCGCGCGAGAAACGACCACACATGTGCGAGCAGGGAGATTGGATGCGACCAGAGGACGACCACTTGCTCGCCTTGCTCCGTACCGAGCGTAAGGATACGTTCACCGCCATCGCCGCGCAACTCCCGTTCCCGCGCGAGCGAGTCGCCGAGCGCTGTCGGACGCTGGCGTCGTACGGTCTGGTCGAACACCTCGGCAGCGACATTTACACCATCAGTCCGCTCGGGGAGCGGTATCTCGACGGTGAAGTCGAGGCGGCGGAACTGGAAGAGTGCTGACTCGGACGCAAGTAACCCCGGAGATATTCCCGAACACGTACTGCACACCGGTTACTCCGTTGTCGAGACGACTAAGGCCGAGCAAAATAGTGGACCGAACTGCAACGGTGGTACAGACGTTCGGGAACTCCGAAACGATACGTCCCTAGTTTCGGAGATGGCCGCAACGGTCGAAACCGACCGGAACCGACGGGACTGGTGGCGGTGTTTAGGAGGTCTCCCTGAGTGGAGCGACGTACGAGCGGGCGTCCTCGCCCGCACTCTACCCACCATGGCCGTAACTACGAACCCCGAACACGTGAATCGCGAAACGACGTTCGAACTACTGAGCAATCCCGTCCGCGAGGCGATTATCTCGACCCTCCACGAGTCCGGGTCCGTCGAGCGGGAACGCCTAACCGAGACGCTGACGACCGACACCGACGAGGGCGCTCGTCGCCGGACTCGCATCGCGCTTCACCACAACCACCTCCCGAGACTGGCCGACGCCGGGTTGCTAGTCTACGACGAGGAGACGGTGACTGCGACGAGTCGGTTGGCGGCCGTCGCCGACCGAGTGGCGGCGCTCGACGAACTCGACGACTCCCTCACGCGAGCCGAATAGCGATGGTCGTTCACGCGCTTCAGTGCACGGAGTGTACCGAGACCAGAATCGGCCGCGACACCGAGGACGGCGTTCGCCCAGTCAAGCGTGCGTGTCCGAACTGCGGGTCCACGTCGGCGGTACCGTTGGCGACGACGCAGACGAACTGAGTCGCGCCGGGGGCCTCCTACGACGGGTGACTCGCCGTCGGCGGTGTCACTTCTTGCGGCGGCCGATATGAGGAGGACTATCGCCAGTCTCAGGTCGTGGTATCGCCGTCTCATCGCTCGTCGAGACGGTTCGATACCCGAACAAACGCATTACGTATCCTACAATACGGATTTTAGTGTCCGATAGTTCGTGTCGGGTTCGACGAGTTCATCGCCGAGAACAGAGGCTACCGGAGGAAACAAAATCCTGAGAATGCCCGGGGAGGGCTCCGAACCCTCGATCTCCGCATGACCCAGGTACGAGGCTCGGCGGGCCCCTTGGGCATGGGAGGCTTCCAAGGCCTGAGCACCGAATCTCAGTAACCCTATGAGTGCGGCGCTATGTCCAGCTAAGCCACCCGGGCTCGGTTTCGAGTAGGGCGGTTCTACTCTTTAAAGTTCTCATCTCGAACGGGTTCGCCACACCGAAGCACGGAGGTTCCGGCGGTCGGCGGGAACGTCCGTTGCAGGGCGACGAACCCACGACGACGAACGGTTGGCCGACCGTCACGCTTGCGGACTGAGGCGTGTCACACCGCGTGAATAAACCGCGGCACTCACCCGGCGGATTTAAGCCGGGGGGATAATCATACCTGAGCATGAACGTTCCCGGAATCGTACAGTCCCGACTCGACGGCGAACAGGTCGCGGCGAAGGTGTCCCTCGGCGGTGAGGACGGTCTCTACGTGACCCGCACGCGGACCCTCATCTACCGCGCCGACGGACTCCTGAGCGACGAGTCCGTCGAGGAGTACCCTCACGAGGCCGAGCGAATCGAAATCTCGGAGGGGCGACGCAAGTCGTCGGTCGAACTCGATTACGGTATCGACGGCGAAGAGAAGTTCAAGGTGCCGAGCAACCGACTCTACGAGGCGCTCCACCCCGTGCTGGCGGGCGTGCTGAACGCCGCGGACGTGACCGGACCGGACGAGACGGTCAAGCAGACCTACCAGTTCAGCGAACTCACGCTCGTCATCACCAGCGAACGCGTCGTCAAACACGTCGGCGCGGCGGTCTGGGACCAGGACTACGAGGAGTTCCACTTCGACGACGTGACTGCCCTCGACGTGGAGAAAGGCAGCGTCTCCTCCCAGATAATCATCGAGAGCGCTGGCCGACCCCAGCGCATCAAGACCCCGAGCGACCAGACCCGAGAGGTCCGCGAGCGCATCGAGCGCGCACTGCTCGAACACCACGACAAGGGTTCCTACGAGGAGTTCGCCCGCGAACACGCCGACCCGGACGACCACGCCGAGGCCGAAGGCGAGCAGTCCGCCGAGACCGAGTCCGCGAACGACAGTGACGCCGACCCGCTGGCCGGTGGCGGCGTCGCCCCCATCGACGCTAATCCTCCGGAACTCGACGACGACGGTGCGATTATCGAGAACGAGGAGAGCGTGACGACCGCCGAGCGTGACGACGAGGACGCGGTGAGCGCCGCCGAGGCGAGCGACGCCGCGGCGAAGGCCGCCGCAGCGAGTTCGAACGCGTCGGAACCCGCCGAGCGCACCGACGACGTCAGTTCGACCGAAACGCGGACCGCCGACGGTGCGTCGGCGGCCGACGGCGCAACGCAGTCGGTGGGCACCGACGACGTGGCTCTGACCGACGACCCCGCCGACGCGAGCGGGACTGCCACCGCGACGGCGACCGGCGACGCGGCCGCAAGTTCGGGAGAGAACGGCGAGTCGGTCGGGAGGGCTGACTCCGACGGGATGGCTGGCTCAGACGCCGCGAGTGACTCGGAAGGGTTCGCCGACTCCGGCTTCGAACCGGCGAGTTCGGAGACCGAGCGCGACTCCACCGAGGAGCAACTGGCGGCGTTGACCGAGGCGGTCCAGCGCCAGAACGAACTGCTCGCCGAGCAACAGCGGACGCTCGAGACGCTCATCGAGGAACTCAGTCGCGGTCGGTGAGCGCGGGTCCCCCTCACTTCGGACGCTCAGTCCCGGCCGGTGACCTTCCGGATGCACTCCGGGCCGAACGCGCCGTGTTCTCCCGCGTCGAGTTTGATGAAGTACCCCGTCGAGATGCCCGCACCGCATCGGCGACACGAGAACTCTCCCTCTTTGGTGACGACCTCGCTCTGAAAACTGACGTACCCGCCGCCGGTGGTCTTCACGATACCGTCCTCGCGCTCGATGAAGCCCCGCTTCTCGGCCTCGTCCAGAATCTTCCGCGTGGTCGCGGGGTGTGTCGTGACGGTCTCGATTCGGTCCACGGCCTCGGCGACCGATAACTCGGGGTGTTCGAGCTTCGAGAGGAATTCGACGCCCACCTCCACGGGGTCCGCGTCTCCGTTCTCACGGTCCGCGTCGCTGTCGGAGTCGCCGGGCGCGGCGTCCTCGCCTGCGGCGTCGTCGGCCATCGCTTCGGAGTCGGCCGCGAGACGGATTAAAGGTTGCGCGAGACCGGGTATCGAACGCGACGCCGTCGAAGCCCGACTTCGGTCGAAACTCGCGGTCCGACCCAAAAAGCGGATACCCACCGAACGAAAACCCACGGAGCGATGACCGCCGTCCCGCGCCGCCAAGTGGCAGGGCTCGCCCTCCTCGCCGTCGTCGCGGCCGCGAGCGTCCTCGCCGGACCGGAGTACCTTCTGGCAACCGCCCGACGACTCGCCGACCGACCGCTCCGTTTCGGCGTCCTGCTCGTCGGCGTCTACCTCGTCCGACCGCTGTTCGCGTGGCCGACCACGCTCGTCGCCGTCCTCGCGGGGTACGCCTACGGTCCCGTCGTCGGCTTCCCCGTCGCGCTCGCCGGGACGACCGCGAGCGCGCTCGTGCCGTTTCTCGTCGCGCGCTATCTCGGCGCGGGGTCGGGGCTGGTCGCGCGCCTCGGCGACTCCGGCGAGCGGTTCTTCGCCGCGACGGGCGACCTGCGCGGGATGGTCGCCTCTCGACTCGCGCCCGCGCCCTCCGACCCCGTCTCCGCCGCGGCGGGTCTCTCCGGCGTCTCCACGGGTGCGTTCGTCGCCGGGACGGCCGTCGGCGAGGTTCCGTGGACCGTCGCGGCCGTGCTCGCGGGGAGTTCGCTCGACGGACTCTCGACCACCGGCCTGTCCGCGGTCAGTTGGGAACTCGTCGCCGCGGCGGCCGCGGTGGCGGTCGCGCTGCTCGCCGGTCCGGCCTACCGCGCCGCGAGCGCCCGCCGGTAGTTCGGCCGCGACCGGCGGGCCGTTACCGCCGACGAATTCGGAACGAAATTGGAACGGAGTCGGAACGGACTCCGAACGAAGCGGGTGAGAGTCCGAAAAACTCCTTTTAGGGTGGCTCTCGCCGGTAGAACCATGCGATTCGTAACTCCAGTTACGCTGGCGCTGGTCGTGCTGACAGTCTTCGCCGCACCGATTGCGGCCCAAGAGACGGTGGCCGAGTGCGGCCCGACGACCAACGACGGGATGATGGCCAACGAGACGATGGGTGAGACGACCGAAATGATGGAGAACGAGATGACTGAGACGATGGGCGGCGATTCGACGAACGACTCGACGGGCGAAACGACCGAATCGATGGACGGGACGTCGAACGAGAGCACCACGGAGTCCATGGCCGGTTCGATGAACGACACCACGACCGGGACGATGGACGACTCGACGAGCGAGACGACCGCCTGTTCGGACGAGTCGATGGGAGGCGATTCGATGGCGGACGACACCACAGAGATGGGCGACTCCATGGCCGACGATACCACAGAGATGGACGACTCGATGAACGACACGACCGGCGCGCCCAAGAGCGGGTCGAGCGCGTTCGCGCCCGGGTTCGGAATCGGAGCGGCAATCGCCGCACTGGCGGCGGCGTTGTACGTCGCACGGGGGCGACCGTGACTGACGCACCCGGCGAGTCGGCGGACCGCTCGGACCCGTCTGTCGGGGGCGGTGACCGCCGTACCCTGCTCGAATCGGCCGTCGTCGCCGCCTCGGCGGGCGTCGCGGCCGTCGCCGGGTCGTACGCCGTCGCGGGTCTTACGCCCGCGTTCGTCGCCGCGCCGGTGAGCGACCTCGTGGTCGCCTCGACGCCCGACGCGGTAATCGCGTGGTCCATCCAGACCCTCGGCGACCTCGGGAGCCAACTCGGATTCCTGTTGGCGCTCGCGCTCACGGTGGCACTGTTCGCCCTGACGAGCGCGCTCGGAATCGCGCTCGCCGCCCAGTTCGAGGTCCCGGCGTCGCCGGTCGTCGCCGTGGCTGGCGTCGCCGCGGCGCTGGCGCTCACGGGGTCGGCCGCCTCCACGCTCGCCGCGGGCGCGAGCGCGGGTATCGTCGCGGGTCTGGCGTCGGTCGGCGGTGGCGCGGACGACGCGGGTTCGCCCGCACCGGGAACGGCCCGGCGGCGCGTCCTTCAGGCCGTCGCAGGTGCGTTCGCGGTCGGCGGGGCGGGTGCGGTCCTCGGGTCCGGCCGAGGCGACGAGATTCCGACCCCGGACGACGGGTCGGTCTCGGCCGACGTGGAGTCGCTCCTCGGCGAGGCCGAGGGGCGGTCTCTCGACGTGGAGGGCATCGAACCGCTCGTCAGCGAGCAGTTCTATCAGGTGGACATCAACAACGTGGACCCCACGGTGGACCGCGAGGACTGGACACTGGCCGTGACCGGCGCAGTTGAGGAGGACGTGGAGTTCGGCTACGACGAAATCGCGGGGATGTCGGAGTCGGTCGAACACCGCTTCGTCACCCTGCGGTGCGTCGGGGAGGGACTGAACGGCAAGAAGATGGACACCGCGCTCTGGACCGGCGTGCCGGTGACAGACCTGCTCGACGCGGCCGGTATCGACGCCTCGGGAAACTGCTGTGTCATGCTCCGGGCCGCCGACGACTACTTCGAGGAGTTCCCGCTGTCGGCCCTCCAGAACGGCTTCTTGGCCTTCGAGATGAACGGCCGGAGACTCCCCCGCAGTCACGGCTACCCCGTGCGGGCGCTGATTCCGGGCCACTGGGGCGAGATAAACGTCAAGTGGCTCACCGAAATCGAGGTGCTGGAACGGGAGGCGAAGGGCTACTGGGAGAAGCGCGGGTGGCACGGCACCGGCCCGGTCAACACCGTCGCCAAACTCCACGCCGTCAACCACCTCGACGGGGGCGAGATTCAGGTCGGCGGACACGCCTACGCGGGCACGCGAGGAATCCGGAAGGTCGAGGTCTCGACGGACGGCGGAGCGTCGTGGAGCGAGGCGACCCTCTCGGACCCGCTCCCCGCAGGCACCGGCGAGGCGGGTTCGGCGAGCGGACGGGCGGAGTCGGCCGAGGACGCGTGGCGACAGTGGGAGTACACTTACGAGGCCACGGCCCCGCACGAGGTGGTCGTGCGCGCGACCGACGGCGAGGGGACCCTGCAACCGAGCGAGGAGAGCGAGGCGTTCCCCAGCGGTCCGACCGGATGGGTCTCCAGACGCGTCGAGCCGTAAGTATAAGGGCCGTGACTGATAACCGAGGGACAGCGCGATGGACAAGGCGCTCTGGTACCTGCTCACGGCGACGCGCGGCGGGGAGAACCGCGCGCGCATCATCCGCGCGCTCTCGGAGCGCCCACGCAACGCCAACCAACTCGCGGAGGTTCTGGACGTGCGGTACAAGACGGTCCGCCACCACCTCGATATGCTGGAAGACCACGACGTGGTCGACCCCGGCGACAACGAGTACGGGAAACTCTACTTCCTCACCGACCAGTTCGAGCAGCACCGCGAAGCCTTCGAGGAGATTATGGAACACATCGAATGACACGGAGACGATAACATGAGTACGATACAGTTTGCCAGCGGAATCGCGGTCGTGAACATCCTCCTGCTCGGTCTGCTCACGTCCGTGTGGGTGCGCAACTACCGGAAGTTCCGCACGTCGCTGCTGCTCGGACTGGTCGCGTTCGGGAGCGTCATGCTCGCCGAGAACGTGGTCGCCATCTACTTCTTCTTCAGCATGAAGATGCTCTACTCGGGCGACCCCACCGTCCAGCAGGCCGTACTGGTGCTTCGCGGTCTCCAGTTCGTCGCCGTCGCGTTCCTGACGTGGGTGACGATGAAGTAGGCAGTCCGGACGAGAACCGGTCGGTCAGCGACGATCGAGGGAAGTGAGGGCGGGCGCTCAGTAGAAGGTGTCGGCGCAGTCCATGATGACGCCGTGGTTCGGACAGACGTACTTGCAGTGACGATGGTACATCGACTCCTCGCAGATGGGGCACGGTCGGCCGCCTCGCTCGGCCGTTCCGTCGGCCTTGGCGTCCGAACTACCGCCCGTGTCGCTCATAGCCGACAGTCACGCCGCGAGCGCCATCACTGTTTCCCTAACCCCGCGCGGCCAGAAGGTAGCCCCCGCGAATCCAGAGGACGGCCGCGACGCCGACCGCCAACAGGTGAAGTTCCGACACCCAGAAGGGGAGCGCGACGACGTGGCGAGCGCCCGCGAGGAGCGTCGAGAGGACCGGGACTTTCCGGTCGAAGAGACCCACGTCGGCCGTGTGACTATTACCGTAGGGCGACACCGAGTTCGCGGCCGATTCGCCGTGGGGCAGGCGGTCGGCTTCGTAGGGAAGCGACGGGACCGAGTAGCTCGCCGCGACGCTCCCGTTCTCGCGCACCTCGACCACGCGGTTGTTCCGGCTGTCCGTTATCAGCGTGTTGCCGTTCGGGAGGCGGTCGGCGTCCCGCGGCCAGTCGAGCGGGATGCCGCCGACCTTCGCCACCGACCACGCCTCCTCCCACGTATCGGTCGTGTCGTTCCGGTGGAGTTCGACCACGCGGTGGTTCTCGGAGTCGGCGACGAGGACCGCGTCTTCGCCGAGCCAGTGGGGGTTGTGCTGTTTGTCCAGCACGCCCGAGTCGGGGTTCTCGTTTACCACCTCGACCACACCCGACCCGCGCTCGACGACGAGCAGTTGGTTCATGTTCCGAATCGAGACGAGGTAGCGACCGTCTCCGATGCGGTCCACGTCGTTGAGGTGGAGCCAGTCGGTCGTCGTCGGGTCCTCCGGGCCGCCGTAGTGCTGGCTGGCGTTCCACGTCCAGACCCGGTCACCGGTCTTCGGGTTCAGTACGAAGATGCTCTCGAACTCCATGTCGGCGACGAGGACGTTCCCCGACGGGAGCATCTCGGCGTCGTGAACCTCGCTGTCCTCGCGCGTTCGGACCGGGTAGCTCCACTGCCAGACGACGCGCGGTTCGGGTTCGGGTTCGATGATTCGGACCCCGGTGCGCTTGCAGGGCGAGTCGTAGGGGCCGCAGTTCTGGTAATCGCCGGCCGCGAACGACGCCAACACGGACCCGTTGTCGAGTTGCTGGACGCTCTGGTAGCTGATGATGTCGCCGATGCTCCAGCGCACGTCGCCGCGACCGTCGAGCGCGGTCACGTTCCCGTTCGGTCCCGGTCCCTGCACGCCCACCAGTACCGACGTGTTGTCGCGTCCGCGGCCCCGGAGACGGTCTCGGTGTCGGGCGCGAGCGCCCAACTCGCGCCGAACGCCGCGACCAGCACGACCATCCCGACGACGAGAAACGCCACGCCGCGCCGGAACGAGTCGGTCAGTCCGAACACGGTCGTCCCTCCTGTGCGTCCCGGACGGTCCCCCGTCCCCCGTTCGAGTACATGTCCGACGAGAGTATGCTATCATCTGACGTAACGTCTCCGGCCGAACCGGACGCCGAAAAAGGAATCGCCGATTAGGTCACACCGCGTTCAGCACTCCGACCAGCCGCAGGACTCGCAGGTCTTGCAGCCTTCGGAGTAGTACAGCGACAGCGACCCGCAGTCGGGACACTCGGGACTCTCGCCCGAGTCGATGATGTCCTGCTGGTCGGCCTCCTTACTCGTCGCGACCCCGCCGCTACCGTCGGTTTCGGGGGCCTCGTCCTCGACTTCGGTGAGGTTCTGCTGTTGAGGGTAGGCCTTCTCGACTTCGCCGTCGAGGTACCGGCGCAGCGCCGTGCCGATGGCGTCGGGGATGGAGTTTATCTGCTCGCCCTTGTCCCACGCGACCTTCGGGCTACGGATGCCCTGTAGCTCGTCGGCTATCTCCTCGGGGTCCACGCCCGAGCGGAGCGCCGTCGAGATGGTCTTCGCCAGCGCCTCGGTGAACGAGGCGGTGAAGCCACCGGAGTTGCCAATGTTGGCGAACAGCTCGAAGGGTCGGCCCTGCTCGTCCTCGTTGATGTTGACGTAGAGTTTGCCGTACCCGGTGTCGATGCGCTGGGTGATGCCGTGGAGCACGTCCGGGCGCGGACGCTTCTCGGCGTACGCACCGTCGGCGTCCTCGCCGTCGGCGACTTCGAGGATGGACTCGATTTGCTCGTCGAGGTGAGCCTGAACCTCGTCGCTCTCGACGAAGCCCTCGATGCCGCCGAAGACCTCTCGAATCTGCTCGACCAGTTGCTCGGCGGCCTCGGACTCGTCGGCGAACTCCTTGTTGTCCGCGCGAGTGGTGAGAACCTGCTTGGAGCGGGTGCCGTCGCGGTAGACGGTCACGCCCTTGCCGCCGTTCTCGTAGATGTACTCGTAGACCTCCTGCATGTCCTCCTTACTGGCGTCGTTCGGGAAGTTGCAGGTCTTCGAGATGGCCGAGTCCACGCCCTCCTGACAGGCGCACTGGACCGCGGCGTGGTCCTTGCCCGAGAGGTCGGAGGTCACGACGAACAGTTCGCCGATGGCGTCCGGGACGGTTTCGAGTCCCTCGACGCCGTCGAACTCGTTGTTCGCCATCTGGTCTTGGGCCTCTCGCTTGACCTCCTCGACGTCGATGTCGTTGTCCTCCAGCGTCCGGAGGAAGTAGTCGTCGAACTCCACGAGCATCTCGTCGCCCTGCACGTCGTCGGAGACGTTCTTGTAGTAGGCGACGTTGTAGATGGGTTCGCAACCGCCCGTGGTGTTCCCGACCATCGACGTGGTGCCGGTCGGCGCGATGGTCGTCGTGTTGTGGTTGCGGACCGGGAAGCCGTCCTCCCAGTCGTCGGCGTTCAGGCCGGTCTGCTTCTCGAACCACTCGGCGTACTCGGTGGGGTTCGCGTACTTCGACTTGTCCCACTCCTCGAACGACCCGCGCTCCTCGGCGAGTTCGTGGGAGGTCCACTTCGACTCGTGGTTGATGTAGCGCATCAACTGGCGGGCAATTTCGTTCCCGGCGTCGCTCCCGTACTCGACGCCCAACTGGATGTAGAGCTGGGCCAGTCCCATGACGCCGAGACCGATTTTGCGCATCTCCCGGACCTTCTGCTCGATTTTGTCCACCGGGAAGTCCGACATCGTGACGACGTTCTCGAGGAAGCGCGTGCCGTACTCGATGCGGTGGTCGAAGTCGTCCCACGCCATCGCGTCGGCGAGGAAGGCGTCTACGGCGTCCTCGAAGCTGTCGTACTCGTCGCCGTGGTCGTCGTACCAGACGCGCCAGTCGGGCGCGTCGGTGTCGGCCAGCGTCGAGAGGTTGATGTGGCCGAGGTTACAGGCCTCGTACTCTTCGAGCGGCTGCTCGCCGCACGGGTTGGTCGCCAGAATCCGGTGGTCGGGGTGCTCCTCCACGTCGAACGAGTGTTCCTTGTTGACTCGTTCGAGGTAGATGACGCCGGGTTCGCCGTTCTCGTGGGCACCGTCCACGATGCGGTCCCAGACGAGTTCGGCCGGAACCGAGAGTTCCTCGCCGACCTCGACGTGTTCGCCGAGGTCGAACATCTCGTAGAGTTCCTTGGTGTGTTCGGTGGCGATGTGGGGTTCGCCGGTCCGCGGATTCGTGAAGGTGAACTCCTCGCCGTTCTGCACGGCCTCCATGAAGTCGTCGGTGATACCGACGGAGATGTTGAAGTTCGAGAGGTGACCTTCGGCGGCGTTCCGCAGGTGCTTGGGCACGCGCCCGTCCTCGTCGATGAGTTCGCGGGCCTCTTCGAGGGCCTCCTCGAACGAGTTGTGGGTGTAGTCGTCCGGGTCGTTCAGGCGGAGGGTCTCCGCGAGGCTGACGTCCTTGTTCTTGGCGTGGATGAACTGGATGACGTCGGGGTGCGAGACGCGCATGACGCCCATCTGTGCGCCGCGCCGGGCACCGCCCTGCGCGATGGTCTCGCACATCTGGTCGTAGGTCCGCATGAAGGTGATGGGTCCGGAGGCGATGCCGCCGGTACTGCCCACCGCGTCGCCGTAGGGTCGGAGCTTCCAGAACGCGTAGCCCATGCCGCCGCCGGACTGGAAGACCTGCGCGGCCTCCTTCGCGGTCTGGTGGATGTCGTCGATGTCGTCGGCCGGGGAGTCCACGAAACAGGCCGAGAGCTGCTGGAGTTCGTCGCCCGCGTTCATCAGCGTGGGCGAGTTCGGCATGAACGAGAGGTCTTCCATCAGGGTCTGGAACTCCTCGCGCACGTCTTCGACGTGGGCGCGAATCTCGTCGGGGAGTTCCGGGACGACGGTCTCGTAGGAGAACTTGTTGACGTTGTAGACGGAGAGCGTCGTTTCGACGTCGTCGTCGGCCGTCGTGCCCGCACCGAACACTTCCTCGGCGAGTTCGTCGCGCCGGGGGTGGTCGGGTTTGAGTTGGTCGGGCGTGACCGTGACTTCCTCGTCGCGCTTCTCGGCCTCGTAGACAGCCTCGGCCAGTGCGATGTTCTCGGCGACGCGCGGGAAGAGGTCCTCCTGCTCCTCGATGAGGTTCCCGTCGGCGTTCTTCCGGAGGTAACGCGCCGGGAGGATGTTGTGATAGGCGTTGCTGGTCAGTCGGTCTTCGAGCGTCTCTCCCTCGGTTCGCTTGATGGGGAGCGTGAGTTCGTCTGCCGTGAGTTCACCCGCACCGCTCATGCGTCGGTCACCTCGGGGGTCTGTACGTCGATTCTCGTTTCTCTGCAGGGGGTTGTGCGTTTCATTCGTGACGGAGATTTCGTTCTGAGGCCACCCAGATAAACATTTCTTTAACTTCTGCAAGTTTATTTGGACTGCGATGCCTCTGTTCCAAATTGTACGCTACCGCGACCGACCCGTCCGAGCGGACGGGGTGGATTCACGGCTGTCGGGTTGTCACTAAACGATAGCGTCCGGACCCTAATAAGAGTATGTAGACCTCGGTGAAAGTAGTCAACGAACTAGACGGCCTTCGGGAATGACACTGGTATCGCGCTTCAGCCTCCCGATTTCGGAGTCCGAGACGATGTTCCGTTGCCGATACGTTTACGGTGGTCCGGTCACCTCGATGCTACCATGAATCTCGTACTCGCGGCCGGACTGCTCGCAACGCCGCTGGGGAAACTGCTGGTCGGACTCGTCGCGCTCGCGGCCGTCGTACTCGTCGGCCGAATCCTGTTGAACGTCGCGTGGAAACTGCTCCTCGTCGCTATCGTGGTCGTCGGAGCGCTCTACACGACCGGTGTCCTGCTGTAACGCGACCCGAGGGTTTAGGTGCGAAGGCGGGGCCAATCCTGCTCGGACACGTCGCGCGGTCACGCGAGCGAAGCGAGCGTGGCCTCGGAAGTCGCAGTTCGTGCAGGAAGCGAACGCGACGGAGCAGAACCGACTTCCGGCGGTTGCGGACAGGAAGGTGGCGACTCAGTCACCAGCGTCGATGACTCCGCGACCGCCAGTCCGACTACCCTGAAAAGGCTGTGCCAAGCGACGAACCACCAGCAACACGCTACGCGACGTCGTCGAGGAAGTTCCGAATCACGTCGTGACCGACGGCCGTCAGGACGCTCTCGGGATGGAACTGGACGCAACGAATCGGATGCTCTCGGTGGCGAACGCCCATCACGAGTTCGTCTCCCTCGTGGTCGGTCGTCGCAGTCACCTCGAAGCAGTCCGGTACGTCGGTCGCCACCAGCGAGTGGTAACGACCGGCACGGAACCCCTGCTCCAGTCCCGCGTAGACGCCTCGGCCGTCGTGGTCCACGGGGAACGCCTTGCCGTGAATCGGTTCGGGCGCGCGGCGACCGACCCGCCGTAGGCGTAGACCGCGGCTTCGAGTCCGAGACACACGCCGAGCGTCGGCACCTCGGGACTCACCTCGCGGAACACGTCGAGCGTGACACCCACGTCGCGGTCGTTCTTCGGGTGTCCCGGCCCCGGCGAGACGATGATAGCGTCCGGGTCGGCCTCGCGCACGTCGGCGAGCGAGGCGGTGTTTCGGACGACTTCCGTCTTGGCGAACTCGCTCGTGTACTCCACGAGGTTGTAGGTGAACGAGTCGAAGTTGTCCACGAAGAGGACCTGCAGGTCGGTCGTCTCCGCCTCCGCACCGGCGCTCTCAGTCATCGTCCCACCTCCGGAGCGTCGGCAGCGTCCGCCGCGTCCGACTCCTCGATACGTTCGAGGGCGGTCAGGACCCCGTCCATCTTCTGCTCGGTCTCCTCGTACTCGGCGGCGGGGTCGCTGTCCGCGACGATGCCCGCTCCGGCCTGCACCGTGATTCGGTCGCTACCCGGGTCGCCGACGGTCGCGCGGGACTCGACCGTCGCAGTCCGGATGACGATAGCGAAGTCCGCGTCACCCGACCACGAGTAGTAGCCCACGCCACCGCCGTAGAGACCGCGGGCCGAGAGTTCGAGGTCGTCGATTATCTCCATCGCGCGAATCTTCGGCGCGCCCGAAAGGGTCCCGGCGGGGAACGACGCCCGGGTCGCGTCGAAGGGGTCGGAATCCTCGGCGAGGCGGCCCGTCACCGTGCTCTCGATGTGCTGGACGTGACTGTACTTGAGGACGTTCATGAACTCCTCGACCTGCACGCTCCCGGGTTCGCTGACCCGGCGCACGTCGTTGCGTGCGAGGTCCACCAGCATCGTGTGTTCGGCCCGCTCCTTTCCGTCGGCGAGCATCTCCCCCGCCAGACGCCGGTCCTCGACCGGACTCGACCCCCGTGAGCAGGTCCCGGCGATGGGGTTGGCCATCACCTCGCGGCCCCGGACCGAGACCAGCGTCTCGGGACTCGCGCCGACCACGGTCAGGTCGTCGTAGCCGAGCAGATACATGTACGGCGACGGGTTCACGTCTCGGAGCGCCTCGTAGAAGCCGAGGGGGTCCACGTCCCCGCGGAGTTCGCGCTTTCGAGAGATGACGCCTTGGTAGATGTCGCCGTCGAGGACGTGTTCCTTCGCGGTTCGGACCGCCTGTTCGTACTCGTCTCGCGGCCCGGCGGTCGCCGACTCCCGGACGAACCCGCCCGTCTCGGGGGCGTCGGCCGATTCGAGCAGGTCGGCCACGCGGTCGGCCTCCGCGCGGAGTTCGTCGTAGACCGCACCGGGGTCGTCCTCCGGTCCGACGAGCGGCGTAAACACGAGCGAGACCGTCCCCTCGCGGTGGTCGAACGCGACGGTCTTGGTGTTCAGGACGAACTGGGCGTCCGGGAACCGCGAGTCGGGACGCTCGACGCCGACCTCGTCGAGCCAGAGGTCGTACACCGCGTCGTAGGCCAGAAACCCGACCAGTCCGCCCTCGAAGTGCTGACGGTCCTCGTCGGGGAACCCGCGCTGTACGGCGTCCGGCATGGCCGACCGGAGCGCGTCGAGCGCGTCGCCCTCGTGGTCGGCCGAGACGTACCTCGCGGCCCGGCCGCCGAGCGATTCGACTCGCACGTCTTCGGGGTCTACCGTCACGACCGCCTCGGGGTCGTAGCCGACGTAGGAGTAGCGGGCGTGGCGGTCGCCCGACGCGTCCGGCGAGAACGCCCCGTCGGGGTCGCTGGACGCGGTCTTCTCCGCGCTCTCCAGCAGGAAGGCGTACTCCGAGGGGTCGGTCGCGGTCGAGCGCCCGGTCAGCGCCGCGTAGGCCGACAGCGGAGTCGTCGCTACGTCGAGTTGTGCTTCGACGCGAATCACGGCCGGGTCGTCGTGTCCGGCGAGGTCAGTGAACTGTGCGCGTTCCGGTCTCATGGCGTCGGAGTCGTGCGGGCGTGCTTCGCGGTCGTCACGAACTCGGCGACCGCGTTCGGGTCCTTTCGGCCGGGGATGGATTCCACGTCGTCGGCCTCCACGCCGCTCGCCACGTCCACGGCGAACGGTTCGACGGCGCGCACGGCGTCGGCCACGTTCGCCGGCGTCAGACCGCCAGCGAGGACGACCGGCGAGTCGAGCGTGGCGGCGAGTTCGGCGGTGCGCTCCCAGTCGTGGGTTCGGCCGGTGCCGCCCGCACCGTCGTCGTCCACCGAATCGACCAGCAGTCCGTCGGCCACCTCGTCGTAGCGCCGGGCCTGTTCGGGGTCGGCGGCGTCCACGACCTTGAGTACCTTCGCCTCGACGGTCGCGGTCAGGTAGGCGAGGTCGCCCGCACCCAACTCGCCGTGAATCTGGAGCGCGTCGGGTTCGACCGCGCGGACGAGTTCGACCGCACGCTCGGGCGAGTCGGGCATCGTCACGAGGACGGTCGTGACGAACGGCGGGGTCGCGTCGGCGAGTTCGACCGCGCGCTGAACGTCGATTTCCCGCGGGGAGTCCACCGGCACGTCCACGAGCAGACCGACCGCGTCTGCGCCAGCCTCGACGGCCACTTCGAGGTCCTCGTGACAGGTGAGACCGCAGATTTTCGTCCGCGTCATGCTCTCACGGAGCGACCGAGTTCGTCGAGTTGCTCGGCGGCCGCGCCGTCGTCGATGGCCTTCGCCGCGAGTTCGGCACCGTCTTCGAGGGAGTCGGCCGCCCCCGCCACGTAGATGGCCGCACCGGCGTTGGCGAGGATGATGTCGCGCTTCGCGCCGGTGACCTCGCCTTCGACGATGCCGCGGAGGTCCTCTGCGTTCTCCTCGGGAGTGCCGCCCGCCACGTCGGCCACGTCGTGGTGCTGGAGTCCGAGGTCGTCGGGTGTGATGGTGTACTCCTCGATGTCGCCGTCGTCGAGTTCCGCGACGGTCGTCTCCTCGTGGATAGCGATTTCGTCCATGCCCGACCCGTGGACGACCAGCGCACGCTCGACGTCCATCTTGCCGAGCGAGCGGGCGATGACCGGCACGAGGTCGTCTTCGAAGACGCCGACGACCTGTGCGTCGGCACCCGCGGGGTTCGTCAGTGGCCCGAGGACGTTGAATACGGTGCGCATGCCGAGTTCTCTGCGAGGGCCGATGACGGCCTTCATCGCGGGGTGGAACGCCGGCGCGTGCATGTAGCCGATGCCGTTGTCTTCGATGGTGGCCTCGACCGCCTGCGGGTCCGCGTCGAGGTCCACGCCGACCTCCTCCAGCACGTCGCTGCTTCCCGACGACGAGGAGACCGAGTAATTACCGTGCTTGGCGACCGGCACGCCCGCCGCGGACGTGACGATGGCGCTCGTGGTCGAGACGTTGATGGTGTTGTAGTCGTCGCCGCCGGTCCCGCAGGTGTCCACCAGCGGCGAGCGGTCTGGGTCGATGGTTCGGGCGGCGTCCCGCATCCCCTGCGCGAACCCGGCGATTTCGGTCTCGGTCTCGCCCTTCGCTCGGAGGGCGGTGAGCAGTGCGCCGATTTGGGCCTCGGTCGCGCCGTCGAAGACGGCCGTGGCCGCTTCTCGCGCTTCGTCGAGCGTGAGGTCCTCGCCGTCGGTGACGCGTTCGATATAGTCCTGCATTTGGAATCACCAATGTACTTCTTCGTCTTACAATGAACACAATCGTACATCGACTTAAAGGTGTCGGGGTGGGGAACGGGGCGTCGGTGGGACCGCGCCATCGGTTGTGCGACGGAGTACGCTCAATGCAGATATCTCCTCGGCGTTCGCAGTTGGTATTGACTGGCTATCGGGTACGGAGGTGTCCGAACACCGTGTTTGGTCTCGGGTGTAGCTAGTCTCGCTGAATCGCCCGGCGTACGAGGTGGGAAGCTCCGTCGTCCCAGAGTCTCTCCGGTACGTACGCGGTCCGCCGAGTCTGCCTCACGCCGAAACCGACGACCCTCATCGAAAAATCGCCAGAACGCGTCCGAATCCGAAAGGTTCAATTATCCCCCGGCCAAACGAAGAAATGCGTCCAACGGAGGCCGCACCAACATGGGTTTGTGGTCTAGTTGGTTATGACACCTCCTTGACATGGAGGAGGCCGGCAGTTCAAATCTGCCCAAACCCACTCCGTTTTTCACTTCGCCAAATCTGCAAGCAGTCGCTGCTTCGGTCATGAATCGAATGCCCAGTTTCGACGACGGAGTATCGTCTTCAGTTAGTTGAAGCGGGAGATTTCTGCCAGTCGAACTCCACGAATCACACTCTGCGTTACCCGGGCCGGGGGAAGGCGTTGAACGACAACTCGACCGGGGAGAACGGGTCGTACACCGACTGGTGACACTGGCAGTACACCGCGTCGGTCGCGTCGAACTTCGCGGCGTCTTTCGAGGAGTTGAACCCGGGCGTGCAACAGAAGTGGGTACACTTGTCGAGCCACGCGATGAAGTCCGATTCGGTGGCCGCACGGAGGAAGTCGGGGGCGTCACCTTTCGAGGGGAGGTCCGACACCTTCGGCGAGCGCAGCACCTGCACCGGGAGTTCCTGCACGTCCTGTTCGCCCTCCGACTGCGAGCGCCACGTCGTCTGAGCGGGCTTGCCTGCACCCGCCGACCCGATGTCGTTACTCCACTCCTCGTAGTCGGCGAAGTCGTCCACGTGGAGTTTCTGGCCGGGTTCGTGGTCGGCCTGCCACTCGTAGAGACCGGGCTTGGACCGCAGGAAGTTGTCTTGGTCGGCGTCGGGCCGTAACCCCTGTGCCGACTGGACGCCGCAGTACTGGAACCACCGTCCGGTGTACGTGACGCCGCCGATATCCTGTTCGGTAATCGTGACGGTGCTACCGTCCTTCAGTTCCCGCTCTTTGACCTCGGGCCAGACGCCCTTCAGGTACCCCTCGTCGTCGATGGTGAGGGGGACGAGGGGCATCCCTCGCGGGGCGGGACCGTCGGTGTTCTCGATACCGACGTAGTCCGTCGGCCCGCCGGTTCCACCGGCCACGGAGGTGGCCGAGTTTAGGACGGCGGTGGCACCGGTACCGACGCTGGCGAGCGTCGCCGAACCGACGACGCCTTTCACGAACCGCCGTCGGCCGTCCTCGGGTGGGTACTTGTCTGAATCCATCGGGACCGTTCGGAGGTCCGCCCGATAGTGTTGTATAGGTGATGAATGGTTCCAGACGGCTTGTAACTATAGAAAATTTTAAGTTTAGTTTTCGACTTCAGCGGTAGAGAGGGCACCGCGAACCGCGTAGGCGGCGCCTGAAGTCGCGATAGGGACGACCAACCGACGAGAGGAGAGGGCTACCCGAGTTCGTGCTCCGCGTCGCACATCGCCCGGAGTCGTCCGTAGGTCTCGTCGGCTATCACGTCCGGGTTCGCGCAGTAGACGCCGCGCACGTCCTGCGTACGGACTCGACTGGTCAAGGTCTGGAAAAAGCGACTCACGCGCGCGTCTTCGGTGTACGTGAGGAGGACGCCGAGCGCGTCTGTCAGGACCCACCCGCGACCGGGTTCGACGTACTGCATCGCGTCGGAGAACCGCATGGCCAGTCCGGTCAGGTCGTCGGGATTGACTGGGTCGGTCGTCCAGAGGTCGCCCTCGTACTCGTCGGTCGCGGGAACCACCGGGACGACGCCGACGTTGGCGGGGTCGTGTCCGGCGCGTTCGAGGCGCGTCTGGAGTCGGTTCGGGTGGTCCCGTGCCGAGACCACGAGGAGATTGTCGAACGCGCGGTCGGGCAGGGCGGAGACCGGGTCGGCGTCCGCCGGCGTGCGGACGAGCGTCTGCGTTCCGGCCGCGAGCGGGCCGTCCGTAAGTTCGTCGTCGGCCGTGACTTCGTCGGACCGCACTGCCTCCTCCATGTCTACGAGTCCTGAATTTCCGGCGGCGTCTCGCCCGCTCCGCTCGCGTGGCGCGCGTAGTACGTGTGCGCGACCGCTATGGAACCGAAGGCGGCCACGATGACGGTCGCCAGTACGACGTCGGGGACCGCTCCGAGCGGCGGGAGACCGAGCCACGCGCCCGTGAGGAGACCGAGACCTCCGACGGCGAGTCCCAGATACCAGTTACACCACGGGATATCTGGTCGGGATTCGAGGTCGAGATACACGTCGAGTTGTTCGGCCGCGTCCGAGAGTTCGACGATACCGCGATTCTGGTTGTACTCCACAATGCCCGCGTCGTCTAACTTGGGGAGGTGGGACTGGTACAGCGCAGTGTATACCCGTTTGCGTTCTGCGGCGGAAATCGCGTCTACCGTGATATCGTTCTCCCACGCCGCCACCTGCTCGGCCAACTCGGACAACTGGACCGAGTCGTCCGCGCGACGGAGATAGTGGAGAGCGTACCGTCGTCGTCGATTCTTGAGAACGTCGAAGACGAGATCGCGCGAGAGTTCCTCCTCGGTCTGCTCGTCGTCCTCTGAGTCGACGATATCGGAGACTTGCGATTCCGCGACAGCCGAATCCTGCTGGTCCGGAGTCTCCTCCGGTTCGGTGCTTTCTGTTCCGGATGAGTCACCAATGGTGCTCATTACTATGCCACCCCTTGCTCGTAACCCAGCATGGATAAGACACATCGCCCGGATTAGTCTTTGTTATTCACCATTTACCCGTTAGAAACCGTTGCTTACGAACAGTTGCACGTCCGTTCCAGCCACTCGCCGTCCCGCGGTAACCGCCGCTTACCCCCGGTTTTCGACCGTTCCAGACGACGGATGTCGCTCGTCGGTCTTGCGGAGGGTCTCGTGTATTCCCAGAACGAGCGCCGGAACGACCACCATGAACAGATGTTCCTCTATCGGGATACCGAGGAGTTCTACCCCGGTCCGAAGGGGAATCTCGAACACGCCGATACGGAGGGTGTACCAGTCCCACACGTAGGCGATTGGATAGAGCGCGCCGATAGTCCGGGCGGCCTGAACCAACGCACCGGCCCGGTAAAGGAGTCCTACCGCCACGGTTCCCCAGACGACTTCGGTCAGGAGGTAGGTGTACTGGCCGAACGCGGCACCGATGTCGGGTATCACTCGACCGAGTACGGTCGGCGTCGGCAAAAAACTCCGGTCGGAGGCGGACTCGGCCGTCGTACCCCCGGATTCCCGAACTTCGATAACTCTGCTAAGTTTCATTATCACAGGAGACGTAGGTTCACGTGACGATGGACATCGCTGATATAGCAACGACGGACTTCACCGAGTTAGACGCCGCATCGAACGTCGGCAAGGCCCGGTCCGTCTTCGAAGACGAGAACCCGAAAGGCATCATCGTGACCAAGTCCGGCGAGTACGAGGGGGTCATCACGCAGAAGCAACTGCTCCGCTCTCACATCGAGGACCACACCAAAATCGAGACGCTCACCAAGTCCGCGCCCAAGGTGGACCGAACCGACGACGTTCGGGACGTCGCGCGTTCGCTCGTGGAAGGCGGTACCAAAGTCGCTCCCGTCTTCGAATCGGGGTCGCTCTGGGGAGTCGTCAGCGAGGACCTCATCCTCGAAGCGGTGCTCGAGCATCTCGACTCGCTGACCGTCGAGCAGATTTACACCGAGAACGTGATAACCATCGCCGAGGACGCGACGCTCGGGCAGGCCATCAATCGCCTGCGCGAACACGGCATCTCTCGACTCCCCGTCGTGGACGAGGACGGCTTCCTGACCGGCGTCGTCACCACGCACGACGTCGTGGAGTTCGCCACCCGGAACGTCCAGAAGACCACGCGCGGCGACCGGTCCGGCGAGGGTGACCGACTCCTGGACCTGCCGGTGTACGACGTGATGTCGAGTCCCGCCACGACCACGCAACTGGACGAGACCGTGCGCGCGGCCGTCGAACGCATGTTCGAGAACGACTACTCCGGACTCGTCGTCACGCCGGAGGACGACGACCGAGTCGTGGGCGGCGTCATCACCAAGACCGACGTGCTACGGGCGCTGTCGTACACCGAGGAGGAGGTGCTGGACGTCCAGATTACCAACGTGAACCTGCTCGACACGCTCAGCAGGGAGTCGATTCGGTCGTCCATCGAGGAGATAACCGAGAAGTACGGCAAGATGCAGGTGCGCCACGCCCACGTCCGGTTCCACGAACACAAGGAGCGACTCCGCGGCACACCGCTCATCCAGTGTAAGATTCGCCTCCGGACCAACCGCGGACAGGTCGCGGGGTCGGGCGAGGGATACGGGGCCGAGCAGGCGTTCAACGTCGCTCGCGACAAACTCGAACGCAACGTCCTCGAAGTGAAGGGCGTCGAGAGCGACCGCGAGTATCAGGGGCAACTCCTCCGGAAACTCGGCGAACTGTAGGCCTTCGAACGCTCGGTGAATCTCTCGCACTGAGGACCCGGCGAACGCCGACCGCGAACGTCGGCCGACGCTACTTCTCGGGTCGCGGTGCGGCCTTCTGGAGCGCGGTCTCGGCGATGTTTCCGCCGTAGTCCGCGCTCCGCGACAGCGAGTCCACGACGAGACTCAGGTACTGGGCGCGCTGGGCGTCCATCTCTCGGATGAGGTCGTCCACCGCGCGGGTGTGTTCGTCCACGCCGCGAACGCGCTCGCGGGCCTCGTTTCCGAGGCGCGTCGCCTCCTCTCCGTCCTCTTCGAGCAGCGCGTCCATCGCCATCTCGACGATGTTGGCGGCCTCCTCGTGGAGGTCTTCGAGTGCCTCGGCCACGTCGTCGGGAACCTCGTCGAGGTTGAGGCTCAACTGGCCGATTTTGGCCGCGTGGTCGGCGATGCGCTCCAACTGGCGGGCGCTGGAGTGGTAGTCGAAACACGTCTCGCGGGGCATGCCGATGTCGGCCGCGGTGCTGGGGTTGCGGAGCGCCGACCGGAACACCCGCGAAATCATGAACCAGAGTCGGTCCACGTCGTCGTCGCGTTCGATGACGTCCGTGGCGAGACTGTCGTCGTTTTCGACCAGTGCGGTGACCGCGTCCTGTAGCATCGTGGCCGAGACGAGTCGCATCCGGGTGATGGCGTTGTGAATCGAGAGTTCCGAGGAGTCGAGCAGGTCCTGCAGGACCACTCGGTCGGCCGTCTCTTCGATGACTTCGAGACCCACGAGACCCTGCGTGGCGTCTCGAACCGTCCGGCGCTGGTCTGGCGTCACGCGCGTCGCTTCGAGGTTGATGATGTCGAAACCGCTGACGTACAGCGTGAACACCGTCCGCATGAGTTCCGTCCCTTCGAGGTCGGTGATATCGACCGTCCCCTCGACGGTGTCTTGGGCCGAACGCGGCGAGAGCAGCAGCGAGTCACCTTCCGGGTGGAACTCGATGCGGTCGCCCGCTTCGATGCCGTTCTCCGTCGCCCATCCCTTCGGGATGGAGACCGTGAACGTGGAACCGCCCGTGACCTGGACCTTCCGGGTTTCCATATGTCGATAGCCGAACCGATACACAATAAATCTACTCAAATCTATATACAGGTCGGGCTATTAGACGATATTTCGTGACGGACGTGATTCGGTCTCGGTGCGAACTCGTTCTTCGGTCGTATCACATCGTCTCCTCTCGGCCTGAGGTGGCTAGTCGTGGGGTCTTGTGACAGAACCCGGTCGAACGACACCGGGTGTATGCATGGGTAAGTACGTCTATATAGATATAATAGAAGGGTATTTACTTCGCCTTGGGCAAGTCAATCGTAATGCGGGAAAAACCCTCTATCGACCGTCGAACCGTTCTGCTTGGAGGGGGTGGCGCTATCGCCTCACTGGCTGGATGTATCAGCACGAGTTCGACACCGCCCGGTAGCCGAGGGCGAGCGACGACGTCGGGGGAGACCGACGAGTCGTCCTCGGAGCAACTGAAAGCGGGCGGCTCCTCGACGGTGTACCCGATAACGAGCAAAGCCGCGTCGGTGTGGAACTCCAACCCACCCGCCGACGACGAGGAGTACTGGGGACCGAGCAAGTACGGTATCGAGACCGACGAACGACTGGCGACCTACTGGGCCGGGAAGTACGGGTTCGAGGCGTCCGGGTCCACCCCGCCGTTCAAGGTGAACGTCGGTCTGAGCCACTCGGGAACCGGTCTCGAAAAGCTCAAGAAGGGTCTCGTGGATATCGGCAACGCGAGCGCCCCTGTGAAGGCCGAACTCCCGGACCTGAGCCAGTCGGAGCTGGAGAAGTACACCGACCACGTCGTGGGCGTGGACGCCCAACCTATCGTGGTCAGCAAGGAGATTCGGGAGGCGGGCGTGGACAAACTGACCGCCGAGCAGGTCCGGGGGATATACACGGGTGAGATAGAGAACTGGTCGGAAATAGACGCCTACAGCGGCGAAGACAAAGAGATTCAGGCAATCGGTCGGGCCGAGGGGTCGGGGACCGACACCGCGTTCCGGGTGAACATGCTCGGCGGCCCCGACGCGAAGATGGCGGGCGTGGACGTGCGGAAGGGCCAGAACCAGCAGGTCAAGACCATCGTCGCGCGCTCGAACAACGCCATCGCGTACATGGCGCTGGCGTTCGTCACCAGCGAAGTCGCCGCCATCAAACTGGAGTTCGACGGCAAGGTGTACGAACCCGGGAAGAACCTCGCCGACGAGAACTACCCCCTCTCGCGTGACCTCCACTGTTACACCTACGAGGGCACTTCGGAGAAGGAAGCCGCGTTCCTCCGAATGTTGATAAGCGACTTCGGTCAACAGAACTTCGTCAAGCCGTCGGGGTACGCGATGCTGACGGACAAACGACGGAAGAACCAACTCGGTAAGCTTCCCGACGCTAAATGATAGGAAGCATCGACACCCGCGTTCGGTCCGCCCGCGCGACGGTCAGCGACATGGACCGCGGGGCGCAGTTCGTCGACGGCGCGGCTATCGTCTCGGTACTCCTCACGATGGCGGCGTTCCTCGTCGCGCCCGCGTACACGGTCTTCCCGCTGTTGGCGTTCTTCGCCGTCGCGGCCTACGGGTGGAAATCTCATCAGGCCAACACCGCGAAGCTACTGATGTTCCTGATGACGGCTTCGACTATCGTCATCCTCGGTCTCATCACTGTCTACCTCATCTTACGCGCGGTTCCGGTGTTTCAGGCGATGGGACTCGACCTGCTGTTCCGGACCCAACAACCGCTGTGGAGTACCAGCGAGGGCGTCTACTCGCTTGTGCCGATGATGTGGGGGACGCTCGTGACCACCGTCCTCGCGATGGCAATCGCCGGACCCCTCGGCGTGGCCGGGGCGCTGTTCATCAGCGAAATCGCGCCCCGGTGGGCGCGGGAGGTCATCAAGCCCGGCATCGAGATTCTGGCCGGGGTCCCCTCCATCGTCTACGGGTTCATCGGTTACGTCATCATCAACACGTACATGATGGAGGAGTTGGAGTTGGCGAACTTCGGGAGCCTGTTCGGGGCCGCGCTGGTCATCGGCGTGATGGCCCTGCCGACGGTGGTCTCGGTCGCCGAGGACGCCATCGGGAGCGTGCCCGAGTCGATGAAGAGCGGGTCGCTCGCGCTCGGCGCGACCGACTGGCAGACCATCAAGAGCGTCACCATCCCGGCGTCGTTCTCGGGCGTCTCGGCCGCGGTCCTGCTCGGGGTCGGCCGGGCGGTCGGCGAGACGATGGCCGTCACCGTGATGCTCCCCCACCAGCAGGTCCTGCCCGACCCCATCTACGACGTGTTCCGGGGGACCGAGACGCTCACCAGCCTCATCGCGGGGCAGTACGGCGTCGCCTCCGGGAACCAGATGTCGGCGCTGTTCGCGGCCGGTGTGGTGCTGTTCGTGACGGTCCTCGGACTCAGTATCGCCTCGCAACTCGTGGAAGCGCACATGGAGCGGAAACTCGGGGGTAGCCAATGAGCTACGAGACCACCGATTTAGTCGCCGACGAGTCCTCGCTCGCCGAGCGAGTCGCGTCCGGCGTCGTCGGTCTCGACGTACTGTCGGTCGTCCTCGGCTTCGCGGCCATCTTCCAGTGGACCGAGGTCGAGAGCGAGTTCTTCGGCGTGACCCTGTTCAACCTCTACGGGGCGAGTCTCGTCTTAGCCGGCGTCGGCGTCGTGGCGCTCGGATTCGCGTCCCGGTTCGGGTACGTGGAGACGACGCCCAACCGGAGCGCCGGACTGCTCACCGGGGGTCTGTTCGGTCTCGTCGGCGTGGTCGCCGGCGGACTCGTTGCCTCCCAGACGCTCGGTCTGGGTCTCGTCGGGTGGCTCCCCGCGGCGATACTGGTCGGCGTCGGCGTGGCCGCGGTGACTGTCCTCCCGCGCGAGGACGTCGGGTCCACGCTCCCGGCGGGCGCGCTCTCGGCCCTCGTGGGTGCGCTGTTCCTGACCGACGTGTTGACGACCGAGTGGGAGTGGGCACCCGAGGGCTTCTCGGCTACCTTCACCGGTCCCGTTGTCGGTCCGGTGTTGACAATCTTCGCGGGACTCGTCTGCGCGTGGGCGGCCGCGAAGGCCCACGAGGGCTTCGGCACTCGGGGGCGACAGGCCGGGGCGTACCTGCTCGTCGGCCTGAACGCCTTCGGTATGCTCGGCGTGCTACTACTGCTCGTCCTGTTCGTCGCCGGGAAGGGCTGGTCGCGGATGGTCGAGGGCATCAAACTCGGCCTGTTCAGCGAACCGGCCTTCTGGTTCCACGTGCCCGGGTTCGACCAGTACCTCATCTTCGAGATACCCGGCGTCTGGTTCTACTGGCCGTTCACGATGAACGGCTACTCGCTGTCTCAGGACGTGATGAACGGGGTCCTGCCCTCCATCGTCGGGACGGTCTGGCTGGTCGTCGGCGCGGTGCTGTTCGCGGTCCCGCTGGGCGTCGGCGCGGCGGTGTTCCTCACCGAGTACGCCGAGCAGGGCGGGTTCACGCGTGCGGTCGAGATAGCGACCAACGGGCTGTGGAGCACGCCGAGCATCGTCTACGGCCTGTTCGGCTTCGCGTTCCTCGTCCCGCGACTGGGCAACAGCTTCTCGCTGCTGGCGGGCCAGTTGGTGCTGGGCTTCATGCTCCTCCCGCTGGTGCTCATCACCAGTCGCGAGGCCATCATGACGGTGCCCGACGAGTACCGCGACGCCAGCGCCGCGCTGGGCGTCAGCCAGTGGGAGACCATCAAGAGCGTCGTCATCCCGGCCGCGATGCCCGGCGTCATCACGGGGGTCATCCTCGGCGTCGGCCGCATCGCGGGCGAGACCGCCCCGATTCTGCTGGTAGCGACCGGGTCGCCCCAAGTCACCAGCGGCCCGCAGGTGCTGACGAGCTTCCGGTTCATCTCGAGTCCGCCGTTCGTGGCGAACCCGGCGCTGTTGGACAGCATCACCGCCCTCCCCTACAAACTCTACGCGACCATCACGGCGGGCGTCGTGAGTTCCGACCCCGCGTTCGGATGGGCGACGGCGCTGGTGCTACTCATCGTCGTGCTGTCGTTCTACGCTATCGGCATCGTCTCTCGAATCTACTTCCGGAGGAAACTCGAACAATGAGTAACGCAGAATTCAAGCAGAGCGAACCGAGCGCGGACGAACAGACAGAGAGCCAGACGACGACCGTCAGCGGGGAGAGCCAAGAGCAACTCGAAGACGAGTGGATAGAGTACGAGTTCGACGGCGCGCCCAAGATTTCGGTCGAGGACCTCGACGTGTTCTACGGCGACGACCACGCCATCCACTCGGTGTCGATGGACATCCCCGAGAACAGCGTCACGGCGCTCATCGGGCCGTCTGGCTGTGGGAAATCGACGTTCCTGCGGTGTCTGAACCGGATGAACGACCGCATCAACTCGGCGCGAGTCGAGGGGTCGGTCGAAATCGACGGCGAGGAGATTTATCAAGACGGGGTGAACCTCGTGGAACTCCGCAAGCGCGTCGGCATGGTGTTCCAAGCGCCCAACCCCTTCCCGAAGTCGATTCGGGACAACATCGCCTACGGCCCGCGCAAGCACGGCGACATCAACGACGGACTGCTCGACAGACTCCTCGGCCGGGCCGACGACGAGAAGGAAGACGAACTGGTCGAGCGCTCGCTGCGGCAGGCGGCGCTCTGGGACGAGGTCAGCGACCGACTCGACGACAACGCACTGGGTCTCTCCGGCGGTCAACAACAGCGCCTCTGCATCGGTCGGTGTCTGGCGGTGGACCCCGAGGTCATCCTGATGGACGAACCCGCCTCCGCCTTGGACCCCATCGCCACCGCCAAAATCGAGGACCTCATCGAGGAACTCTCGGAGGACTACACCGTGGTCGTCGTCACGCACAACATGCAACAGGCCGCCCGCATCTCCGACCAGACCGCCGTCTTCCTCACCGGCGGTGACCTCGTGGAGTACGGCGAGACCGACCAGATATTCGAGAACCCCAACAGCCAGCGCGTCGAGGACTACATCACCGGGAAGTTCGGATAGAGCGCTTCGACCGTCTCCGGCGAACGCGAACTCCCCTCCGGCGAGTTCGTATTCGGGGAGACCAGAGACCGGACAGCAATCCGTGTGCCGGGTCGCCGTTCTCCGCTCCGGACGCGCCTCGCACCACCGGCCCGTCAGGTCGTGCGGTCGAAAACTACAACACCCGGACCCGCCCATTCGTAACTATGCCCCGAGAGGACTACCAACAGAAACTCACCGACCTCCGCGAGAACGTCCTCTACATGAGCGAGGTGTGATGGAGCGACTTCGCATGGGACTCGACGCCCTCGAACAGAAGGACACCGACCTCGCGTGGGAGGTCATCGACGGCGACGAGGAGGTCAACCAACTCTACCTCGACCTCGAACAGGAGTGCATCGACCTGCTCGCGCTTCAGCAACCGGTCGCGGGCGACCTGCGATTCATCGCGGCGTCGTTCAAGATAATCACCGACCTCGAACGCATCGGCGACCTCGCGACCAATCTCGGCGAGTACACCCTCGAAGCGAACCACGACGTGTTCCCCGAGGTCGACATTCAGGAACTCGGCACGTTCACCCTCGACATGATAGAGGACTCGATGGTGGCCTACGCCGACGAGGACGCCGACGGCTGTTACGCCATCGCCGAACGCGACGACGAACTCGACAGTCGGTGCGAACGCGCCAGCGAAATCGTGGTCCGTGACCTCATCGAGACCGAACTGGAGGACAACACGGAGGAGGAGGTCGAGCAACTGCTGGAGGACGTCTCCCGCCTGCTGCTGACGGTCCGAGACGTCGAACGCATCGGCGACCACGCGGTCAACATCGCCGCACGGACCCTCTACATGGTCGAGAACGACGACGAACTCATCTACTGAAACTTTTGCTGCGGTCGAGCGCGCCGTAGGCGCGCTCTCACTGGCAAAACTTTCATGAAAAACACGGCGGTCGTCCCGCCACTCGCTTCGCTCGTTCTGGTCCTCCCTTGGTCCGCTCGCTCACTGCGTTCGCTCGCGGTGGCTGCAGGTATCACCCCTCGGGCGGAATCGAAAGACCGACTACGGTACCGTACCGACCGTTGACAATCAGTTTCCGACGCGGCCCCCTCACCGATAGCTTGCTCCATGACCGTGACACAAATCAAGGACCCGGTTCACGGGTACGTCGAACTCGAACAGTCGCTGCTCGATTACGTCGTGGACACCCGCCCGTTCCAGCGCCTGCGGTACGTGCGGCAACTCTCTGCGACGAACCTCGTCTACCCCGGTGCCAACCACACCCGGTTCGAACACAGTCTCGGGGTCTACCACCTCGGGCGCACCGTCTTCGAGAACTTGCGCACCCAGTCGTACTTCACGCACGACACCCCGGAGTCGGCGCTCGACGAGATTCAGCGGACGCTCGAATGCGCCTGTCTGCTCCACGACGTCGGCCACCCGCCGTTCTCGCACCTCGGCGAGCGGTACATCGACACCGGGGACCTCCGAACGCGCCTCGCCGACCGCGGTCTCGTCGCGGCCTTCGAGGAGGCCGGCATCGAGGACCCGCTCGGGTCGGTCAACGCGCACGAACTGCTGGGCTGTCTCATCGTCCTCCGGGAGTACGCCGACGCGCTCCGGGACCTCGGCGTCGACCCCTACGAGGTGTGCGCGTACATTCTCGGGTACAGCCTCCGCTTCGAGCGCGGCGGCCGCTGGCAGTACGGCGTCGGCGCGCAGATTCTCCACTCGCCCATCGACGTGGACCGACTCGACTACATCACTCGGGACAACCAGATGACCGGGGCGGACGTGCTGAGTTTCGACACCGACCGGATGGTCGGCGCGTACACCGCCCACCCCGACGAGGGACTCGCGCTCTCGGACAAGGCGCTCAGCACCGTCGGCAACTACCTCGAAGGTCGCATCGCGCTCTACATGTGGGTGACCCAGCACCACAAGTCAGTCTACGCGAACGTCCTGCTCCGCGCGCTCCTCGACGAACTCGCCGACATCGCCGACGACCCGCCGGTCACCGCCGACGGCGTGCTGGAGGAAGGCATCGACGACAACACGCTGATGGAGCGACTCCGGGTCGAGGCCCGCGACCGACCGGACTCCACGCTGGCGACGCTCTACGACCGCTTCAGGTCGCGACGGTTCCCCGAGTCCTGCTGGAAACACCGCATCGCCTACGCCGACCGAGTGGACGCCGACCTCGACGCGTTCGGCGAGTGGTTGCTCGACCACGACGACCGACTGGAACGCGCGCTCGCCGACGACCTCGACGTGCCGCTCCACGAGGTCTGGATAGAGCAGTCGTACGTCCCCGAGTACGAACCCGCCCAACTCGGGGACATCCCCATCGCGTACGGGGGGACGACCCGTTCGGTCGGCGAGTGGGGACTCTACGGCGACCGGGCGTTCGACAGTCCGATTCCGTTCGTCTTCGTCCCCCACGGCACCGAGAAGCGCGCGACGGGGCTCCTCGTCGAACTGTTCCACGCCGAGCGCGGCGCTCACGACTGAGGGTCTCGGGTTTGACTCTCTCGGGGAAACGTCCCGTTACCACGGAGACGGCGTCTCGGCGTTCGTTCCGAGCATCAACTTGGTGTACCACGCCGAGAGGCGCGCGAGTCCGTTGAGCAGGTGGAGCGAGGCGACCCCGAGCAGGACGCCGAGACCCGCCACGCCGAGTGCGGCCGGGAGCGTCGTGACCTGCCACGCGTCGATGCTGACGACCGTCTCGACGCCGACGAGCAGGTTCCGCCAGACCACGTACAGCGAGGGGTGGAACTGAATCGGCGCGTCGGTCACGATACCGACGTAGACGCCCGGTTGGTCGTAGACGAGGGGAACCGCGAGCATGCTCACCGCGGTCACGAGCAGAACCATGACCGAGACGAAGGCGGCGACACCGATGACCAGTTTCGACCCGAGGTAGACGATGGCCTTCCACGTCCCGAGGTCGGTCACGAGGCGCTTACAGCGTTCGGTTATCGACCCCGAGTCGGTCACGACCCACCCCGGCGACTCCACTTCGATGCCGAGGAGGAGCGTCGCAATCTTCCGTTCGACTCCGGCGAGACCGGTCGAGACGGCCAACACCGCCAGCAGAATCGGAGTCCCGACGACGGTAATGGCGAGACCGACGCCGATTGGGAGACCGACCGAGAGGAAGGTGAAGTAGGCCAGACCGAGCGGAAACGCCAACACCAGATAGAGCAGATTCCGGTAGGTCTGGAGTCGGAAGGGGACGCCGAAGACGGTCCCCAGCGCCCCGGTCAGACTCGTCGCGCGGTGGTCGGTCGTCATCCGAGTACGGCGAACTTCTTGGCCAGTCACAATAAATTTTCGGACACTCGCTCGACGCGCGAGCGTCCGCAGTGCTTTACACGAGGGGGTACGAACCGGACGGTGGACGGCGATGGGACGTTGGTTCGACTCACTCGACGCTCGCCCGCAGTCGGTCTCCCCGCCCCGAGCGCGTCGTGGACGCCCCGGAGACGACGGGAGGTCGTCGCGGTGAGCGACGCCGACGCCAGTGCGATGTTCGACCTGCTCGACGACGAGTACGCGCGCACCATCCTCGTCTCGACCTACCGGGAGCCGATGTCGGCCGACGCGCTCGCCGAAGCGTGCGACGCGTCGCCCTCGACCATCTATCGGCGGGTCGAGCGCCTCCAAGAGCAGCGACTGGTCGAGGCCGAACAGCGCCTCGACCCGGACGGTCACCACTACGAAGTGTACTCGGCCTGCCTCCAGCGCGTCACCGTCGAGTTGACCGAGGACGGTATCGAACTCGACGTGGACCGCGAGGAGGACCCGGCCGACCGATTCACCAGACTCTACGAGGGGTTCAAATGACGGGTGACGTCGCACTCCAGACGACGGTCGGCGGCTCTCGGACGGTCGCACTGCTCGCGCTCGCGGGACTGCTGGTCGCGGCGGTCCTGTCGCTCGCGGTAGTGTACCGACTGGTCGAGGGCTACCGCCGGAACGGCACCCGACCGATGCTGGCGCTCGGCGTCGGACTCGCGTTACTCGTCACCGGTCCCATCTTCCTGCGTCTCGCGTTCGCCAACGTCGTAGACGTCTCGCCCGCGACGCGGTCGGTCACAACGACTGCGTCCGAACTGCTCGGCCTCGCGGCCATCCTGTACGCGATATATGACCCCTGACATCACCACGCTGGCGGCGTCGCTCCCCGCTGCGCTCGGCCTGTTCGTCTCCTATCAGGCGTACCGCGGCTACCGCCGCCACGGCAGCGCGACCATGGGACTACTCGCGGTCGGCATCGTGTGCTTCACCGCGATTCCGTTCGCCCTGCAGGCGCTCCTCGCGCCCGCGCTGGCGTGGTCGGACGCGCTGGCGATTCTGGCAATCGTCGTCTCGTACAACGTCGGGCTGGTGGCGATTCTCTGGTCGCTCCGCGGAGACGGTCGCTAGAACGGCGTTCGAATCCCGACGCCGTTCGAGAGCGACCAGTCGAGGCGTCGTTTGTCGCCGTCGGCGAACGAGAGTTCACAGCTTCCGACGAGCGGAACCTCCCCGCGGTGAAACCCCTCCCACCGCGACCGATAGACCGTCTCGCCGTCGAGTCCCGTCTCGTAGGAGTTTCCCGGGACCGTCACCCTCGCATCCGCGGCCTCGACCCGACCATCCTCCGTAGAGCGCACGCGGTTCGCCGACAGTTGGCCGTCGCGCTCGGCTTCCACCTCGTGTTCGAGCCACGTGAACCCCGGTCGTTCCCGGTAGATACCCCACGGGTCCACTTCGTACAGCCTCCCGAGGAGACGGCCGGCGCTCCAGAGTCGGAGTCGGTAGCGGGCGTCGCCGCTAGCCTCACCGCCGTCCGAACCGTCGTCGAGTCGGTGGACGAGGACCGCTGCGTCCTGCACCGCGAACCGCTCGTCGGGTACCACGTCTGCTTGCCGTGCGTAGGCACCGACGAACTCGCCGGTGAGGGACGTAGGTTTCCGCCACGGGAGCGCGGCGTCGCCGTACTGCTCACGCGTTCGGTCGGCGTAAGCGGCGAACTCGCCGGGCGGAACGAACTCGTCGGAGTCCGGCGATTCGAGGTCGAGCGCACCGCCGAAGTCACCGCCGAGTTTCGTGCGGACGAATCCGACGTCGAGGTGGGCGGCACCGCCGAGGAGCGTTCCGACTGCGGCGACCCCGCCGACTCGACGGAGGAACCTACGTCTGGAGGACATCGTCCCGAACGGGGGCGCGACGAAGCATATACCTTCCGCACCGGTGACACCTCTGGCGGGGCGGAGTCCGATTCGGTCGAGACGCAGTCGTATAAAAATCCTTCCCCGAGTCGCCGCGACAGCGACTCGCCGACCCGGTTTACGGGTCCGTCCGCCGTCTCTCCGGTACGGTGACACACGTGACGACCACGCTCCGAGACGCCGCGACGACGCTCGTCGGCGTCCCCGTGCGCGCACAGACGTATCGAAACCTGATATACCTCGCTCTCGCCTTTCCCCTCGGTCTCGCGTACTTCGTGGGCCTGACGGTCGGGTTCTCGCTCGGCGTCGGTCTCGCGTTCACGTGGGTCGGGATTCCGATTCTGCTGGCGACGCTGGCGGTCGCGAGCGCGCTGGCGAGGGTAGAGGCCGGACTGGCCAACTGCCTACTTGGGACGGACGTTCGAGCGCCCTCACTCGACACCTCCGGGGGCGTCCTCGCGGCGACGAAGCGTCTCGTGACCGACGCCCGGACTTGGGTGGCGGTCGGCTACCTCCTCGTCAAGTTCGGACTCGGCATCGTCTCGTTCGCCGCGCTCGCGGCCCTCACCTCGCTGTCCGTGGGGCTGGTGACCGCGCCGCTGACCTACTCGTCGAACTACTACGTCGGTCTCCGCCTCGGGAACGCCACTGTCGGGCCGTTCGAGTCCGGACGACTCGTCGTGGACACGTTCGGCGAGGCGGTCGGGGTCGCCCTCCTCGGTCTGGTGGTCGCGCTCGCGTCGCTCCACGCGCTGAACGCGCTCGCACGTCTCTGTGGAACGATTACCGAAGAAATACTGGACAGTTCTGGAGCGGCGAGAACGACCGGAGCGACCGACGAGAACTGAGCCGGACCGGGCTATCGCAGCGCCGAGACCCCGACGCTGCCGTTCTCCGTGACGAACCGGAGTTCGGGACCGCCGTCACCGAGCGTCCCTTGGACCAAGTGTTCGTTTCGAATCTCCGCCTCGAAGTTGGGCAGTTCGACGGTGAGGTCTCCGTTGTCGGTCGTGGCAATGAGGGTCGCGTTCATGTCGGGCGCGACCGCCGCGGTCACGTTCCCGTTCTCGCTCTCGACGGTCGTCTGGCCTCGTATCGCGGGGAATTCGACGTCGATGCTCCCGTTCTCGGTCCGCACGTCGCCGACGCCCGAGACGTCCCGAATCGTCACGTTCCCGTTCTCGCTCTCGGCGGTGACGAACCCGTCGATGTCGTGAGCGTCGATACGCCCGTTCTCGGTGACGAGAGTCGCGTCCGACTCGACGCCGCGAACGTCCACGCTTCCGTTCTCGCTTCGGAGTTTTCCGAGACCGACCCCGGAGGGGAGTTCGACGCTGATTTCGACGGAGGGCATCCCGCCGAGCCACGACCCGTTGCCGGTCTGGTGGGGTTCGACGGTGAGTTCTCCGTTCTCGACGCCCATCTCGACGCGCACGTCGTCCAAATCGGCGAACACCGACCCCGATTTCTTGACCGTCCCGACTCGAACGCGGTCGGCGTCGGTCGTCCGGACGCGAACGTCGCCGTTCTGACCGAGCACTGTCACCGAGTCCACCGAATCGACGTCGAAGGTCCGTGCGTCTTCGAGTCGCTTGCCGACGAACGGCGTGGCACCGCTACACCCCGATAGAGTGGCGAGCGCGCCGGTCGCACTCAGTCCGAGGAGGCGACGGCGCCGAGTGTCTACTTTCATCACACGTCGGGATACTGTTCAGTCCACCATAAAGAAGGGAATAGATTCGCAGAGCCAGCGCCCGTCCCGAATCTTTATTACCGGTGACGAACCCTCCCGTGCAGACGCGTTCTCTCGACGTTCGACCGACGTAACGCGGACATTCACCTTCGACCGGCAAATCACGTCCTCCGCGTTCGATTTACACGCCGCGAGCGACCGAGCGCCGTGTCTTCGTTCGAGCTTTTGCGAAGCAGAGGTTCGCCCGCGGCGAATCTTCGGTCGGTAAAAAACGGTCCTCGGTTCTACTGGAAGCCGATACGGCCGCCGCGCCGACCCTGCTGGGGACTGGACGACCCGCCCTTGAACTCGTCTTCCATCTGTTCGTAGTAGTCGAGCAGGTCCTCCGTGATGGTCGGACGGACGTTCTCCATCGCCTGCCGGAAGTGGGTCATGCCGACCTCGGTGGCCTCGTCGTCCTCGCGGAGCGCCTCGATGGCGGCCTCCCGCGCGATGGATTCGAGGTCGCTACCCACGTAGCCGTCGGTGATTTCGGCGAGTTCGCGCAGGCTCACGTCGGGCGAGAGCGGCGTGTCGTCCGTGTGAATCTTCAGAATCTGCTCGCGCCCCTCCTCGTCGGGTTGACCAATCATCACGAGGCGGTCGAACCGGCCCGACCGGATGAGCGCCGGGTCTATCATGTCCGGGCGGTTGGTCGCGCCGATGACCATCACGTCGCCCTTCTCCTCCAGTCCGTCGAGTTCCGTGAGTAGCTGGTTGACCACGCGCTCGGAGACGTTCGACCCCATCTCCTGACTCCGGGAGGGCGCGAGGCTGTCCAACTCGTCGAAGAAGATGACGGTCGGGGAGACCTGCCGTGCCTTCCGGAACGTCTGGCGGATGGCCTTCTCGGACTCGCCGACCCACTTCGAGAGGAGTTGCGGCCCGCGGACCGAGATGAAGTTGGCGTTGGTCTCGTTGGCCACCGCCTTCGCCATCAGCGTCTTCCCCGTACCGGGCGGGCCGTAGAGCAGGACGCCGCTCGGCGGCGAGATGCCCAACCGCTGGAACTTCTCGGGCGAGGAGAGCGGCCACTCGACGCTCTCTTGGACTTGGTCTTTGGCCTCCTCGAGACCGCCCACGTCGTCCCACGATATCTTGGGCAGTTCCACGAGGACCTCGCGCATCGCCGAGGGTTCGACCTCGTTGAGCGCGCCGTTGAAGTCCTGACGCTTGACTATCATCCGGTCGATGAGGCTCGGCGGGATGTCCTCCTCGTCGAGGTCTATCTCGGGCAGGTAGCGCCGCAGGGCCTTCATCGCGGCCTCCTTCGTCAGGCTCTCGATGTCCGCGCCGACGAAGCCGTGGGTGTCGTTCGCCAACGAGTCGAGCGCCACGTCGTCCGAGAGCGGCATCCCGCGGGTGTGAATCTGGAGAATCTCCTCGCGGCCCGTCTCGTCCGGGACGCCGATTTCGATTTCGCGGTCGAATCGGCCGGGCCGACGGAGCGCGGGGTCCACCGAGTCCACGCGGTTGGTCGCCGCGATGACGATGACCTGTCCGCGGGATTCGAGACCGTCCATCATGGTCAGCAACTGGGCGACCACGCGGCGTTCGACTTCGCCGGTCACGTCCTCGCGCTTGGGCGCGATGGAGTCCAGTTCGTCGATGAAGATGATGGAGGGCGACTCCTCGGTCGCGTCCTCGAAGATTTCCCGAAGCTGTTGCTCGGACTCGCCGTAGTACTTGGAGATGATTTCGGGACCCGCGATGGAGAAGAAACTCGCGGAGGTCTCGTTGGCGACCGCCTTGGCGAGCAGGGTCTTCCCGGTCCCCGGCGGACCGTGTAGGAGGACACCCTGCGGCGGTTCGATACCCAGTTTCTTGAATATCTGGGGGTGCTTCATCGGGAGTTCGACCATCTCCCGGACGCGTTGAATCTCGTTTTCGAGTCCGCCGATGTCCTCGTAGGTGATGCCGCCGCCGGTCTTCTCGAAGCCCGAAATCGGCTCCTCGCGGAGTTCGACCTCGGTGTCCTCGGTGATGAGACAGACGCCGTCGGGGTCGGTCTCGACCGCGATGAGCGGAATCGCCTGTCCGGGCGACCGCATGAACGGGTGGTTGGTCGAGGACATCACGGGGACGATGTCGCGCTCGACCACCGGGCGCTTGAGAATCTGGCGCTTGACCATCCCGGCGGCGTCAGAACCGAACTGGACGCTGGCCTCCTCGGGCGGCGCGAGGACCAGTTTGTCCGCCTTCTCGGCCTCTGCCTTCCGAATCTCGACGCGCTCGCCGATACCCACGTCGGCGTTTTGCCGGGTGAACCCGTCGATGCGGACGGTGTCGGTGTTCCAGTCCTGTCGGTCCGCGCGCCAGACTTTCGCGGCGGTCGTGTCGCCGCCTTCGATTTCGATGATGTCGCCCGGACTCAGCTTCAGATGCAACAGCGTGTCCGGGTCGAGTCGGGCGATACCGCGACCCGAGTCGTTCGGGTACGCCTTTGCCACCTCTAGTTGAACTTCATTCATGATTCGATAATACGGGGATTGTTTGTCGGTCCGCGCCCGCGAAGGTTAAGTCCTTTGCTACCGGGGGTACCTCGTGAACCGGCCGACGGAGTCGTCACGACGGGGCGCATGCTATGGGTTTGCATACGGACTCGCGCTACAAAGCCGTTTGGCCTACAGGTGAACTTTGTGGTAGCGACAACGAGATGCGCCCGATTCGATTGACCACCGGACGCGTCGGTTCGACGGATGGTCGCGCCGCGGTCGGGTATCTAGCTCGCCCGAAGCCGTCGTCTTCTCACAGACCGTCACCGACTTCGACCGGCCCGCCGACAATCACCGCCTTTTTCGCCGCGAGCGACCCAGTCTACCGCATGAAGACGCTCGCATTCGACGGTCGGATGGGCGCGAGCGGCGATATGATACTCGCGGCCCTGCTCGCGGCGGGCGCGGACCGCGACGCGCTCACCCCCGTCGAGGACACCCTGCCGGTACGCTACGAGGTCGGCGAGACCGACAAGAACGGGATTTCGGCGACCACGGTCTCGGTCCTGCTGGACGACGAGGGAGACGAAGCGGAAGGCGACGACGAGGCCCCCGACCGCGACAGTTCACACGCAGAAGGCCATTCGAACGACGGAGACGCGCACGGCCACGACCATCACGGCCACGACCATTCCCACGACGAAGACGCACACAGTCACGACCGCGACGACGGAGGGCACAGCCACGACCACGACGAAGACGCCCACGACCACACGCACGCCGAAGGGTCCGGTCCGCTCCGGTCCTACCCCGAGGTGGTCGAACTCGTCGAGTCGATGGACCTGCCCGAGAGCGTCGAACGCGACGCGCTGGCCGTCTTCGAGTTGCTTGGGGAGGCCGAAGCCAACGTCCACGGAACCGACCTCGAATCGACTCACTTCCACGAGGTCGGCGCGGACGACGCCATCGCCGACGTGGTGGGCGCGGCGCTCCTCCTCGACGACCTGCACCCCGAGCGCGTCGTGACGACGCCGCTCGCGACGGGCGGCGGCGACGTCGAGATGAGCCACGGCGTCTACCCGGTGCCGACCCCCGCCGTCGTCGAAATCGCCGAGCGCGCCGACTGGTCGCTCCGGGGCGGTCCGGTCGAGACCGAACTCCTGACGCCGACCGGCGCGGCCGTCCTCGCGCACTTCGCCGAGGGCGTCGAGACCCTGCCGTCGCTCGGCATCGACGCGTCGGGCTACGGCGCGGGCGGGTACGACTTCCCGGACCACCCGAACGTCCTCCGGGCGATGGTCGGCGAGAGCGCGGCGCGAAGCGCCGCGGAAGGTGCGAGTAGCGAGGGACGGAGTCCCTCTAACCATTCGAGCGGGCGAAGCCCGCGAGAAGACGGTGAAACCGCGAGCGAAGACGGCTCCGGAAGCCTCGTCCGCGACGACGTCGCGGTCCTCGAAACGAATCTCGACGACGCCGCGCCCGAGATTCTGGGCGGCCTGCAGGACTCGCTCGCCGAGGTCGGCGCACGCGACGTGTCCGTCGTCCCGCTCACGATGAAGAAGTCCCGACCGGGCCACCTCGTGAAGGTCGTCTGCAAGCCCGACGACGCCGAGACCGTCGCCCGGCGACTCGCCGAGGAGACCGGCACGCTCGGCGTTCGACAAGCCGGGGCGACCCACCGCTGGATAGCCCACCGGGAAATCGAGTCGGTCGTCGTGGACCTCGACGGTGAACGCTACGAGGTGGACGTGAAACTCGCCAGCGACGACTCCGGCGAGGTGTACGACGTGAGCGCCGAGTACGACGACTGCGCGGCGGTGGCGTCGGAGGCGGGGGTACCCGTGCGCGACGTGATGCGCCGGGCAGAGAACGCGGCCCGAAAGTCGTAGAAGACCGTCAGACGCGGATTCGGTTGCGCGACGACTCGAAGCTATTCGTGCTGCTCCGTGGCGTTCCGGTGCCGGTCCTCCTCACCGTTCTGACGCTCGAACTACTCCCCACCGTTTCGATGCTCGTCCATCGCTTCCTCCAGTGTCAGGTCCCCTGCGGCCACGCGGCGGGCCAGTTCCTCGTCGATTTCCCGGTTGTCGTCTGCCCGTTCGCGCGACTTGTTCTTGATGACCTGTAGCTCTCCCGCGGTCGGTTCGATGTCCCGGCCCTCGACGCGTTCGCCCTCCAGTCGGGCGATGTTCACGGCGGCCAGCACGTCGCCCATCCCGCGCGCACCGGTGCCGAGGTAGGGCGTCGTCCCCGTCTCGTCCACGAGTTCGACGGGCGCGTCCTCCAACTCGCGGACGAGTTGCGCTCCCTGCAAGCGCGCGCCGTCGCCGATGCGGACCACGGGGTCCACCGCGTCCTCGACCTCCCGGCGGACCGTCTCGGCCACGTCCGCCAGCGGAACGTGGAACGCCGCGACCACCACGTCGCCCGAGAGGACCGCGATACCCGGCCGCGTGCCGGGGTCGATACCGACGATAGTCCGGCCGTCGCCGCTCCGGAGGCGGGCGAGGGCCTCGTCTACCGCACGCCGGGGATTCTCCGGGTCGGCGACGACCGTCTCCACGTCGGCCCGCGCGTCGGGGTCGTCGGTCACTGCCTCGGGGGTGTCCTCGTCGCTCTCGGCGTGAATCAGCACCGCGGTCCCGTCCGGAAGCGGGTCGTCGGGTTCGACCGTGGTGAAGGTCACGCCCCGGTCGCGCAACTCGTTGACCACGCCGTGATACACCTCGAAGTCCGCTGTGGCGACGACGACTGTCACTGTCCGGTGGTTCGCGTTCGGGGGTCAAAAGTTCAACTGCCTCGACCGCGGCGCACGCGGCCCGTCACGGGCCTGCGAGAGTACGGGCGGGGGCGTGACGGCGAACGGGAAGGTTCATGGGGGCGAGGTCTCAGCGTCTACGCATGAGACGACGCCGCCTGCTCGCGGTCTGTGGCGCTCTCGCCGTCGGGGCCGGGTGTACCGGAACCGACGAGACGACCGAGACCGAACGCTCGACGAGCGCCCGGACGACCGCCGCCCGAACGACGGGCGTCGCGACGACCGCGGACGTGGACGATTACGACGACGACGAGGACGAGGACAACGTCAAGGTGTACAGCCGCGACGGCGAGGTCAAGACCCTCAGCGACGAGGAGAGCGAGGAACTGCGCGAGGAGGTCGTGGAGAAGGCCCACGAGCAGAGCGAGAGCGGCGGGGCGGGCGACTGTAGCGACTACAACTACGACGGCGACTGCGACGGCGACGACGGCGTGGACGGCGACGAAGGCTGACTCGGGCCCGCCTTCGTCGCGGGACACGCGACCGCGAATCCGGAGCCTTTTGACCGGGTAGGCCCAACGCTCGCCCGTGAACGAAGAGGCCATTCCGACCGGGTGCGGGCCGCTCGACGACCTGCTCGACGGCGGGTTCGAGACCGGGACCGTCACGCAGGTGTACGGCCCGCCCGCCGCGGGCAAGACGAACGTCGCGCTGGGCGCGGCGGTCGAAGTCGCCGCCGACGGCGGCACCGCGGTCTACATCGACACCGAAGGGCTGTCGCTGTCGCGGTTCCAGCAGGTCGCCGAGGCCCGCGCGAACGCCGCGGGCGGCGCTGACGACGTCGAGGAACTTACCTCCAGAATCATCATCAAGGAGGCCTACGACTTCGAAGAGCAGGAGGAGGCGGTCCGCGACACCGCCGAACTCGCCGAACGGGCGGACCTCGTGGTCCTCGACAGCGCGACCGGGTTCTACCGACTCGAACGCGCCGAGGACGAGGAGGGCGGCGAGGCGCTCCGCGAAGTCGCGAGTCAGGTCACGCACCTGCTCTCGCTGGCGCGCAAACACGACCTCGCGGTCGTCCTCACGAATCAGGTGTACACGGACCCCGACGGGGACCGCGCCCGGCCGCTGGGCGGGCACACCCTCGAACACTGGACCGGGACGGTCGTCCGCATCGAGCGGTTCCGCGGCGGGAATCGGCGCGCGACCCTCGAAAAGCACCGCGCCAAGCCCGCGGGCGAGAAGGTCCAGTTCCGGATTACCGACTCGGGCCTAGAGGGCGTCGAGGACACTGTCGGCGTCTGAAGGGGAGGCTTCCGTGGAACTCTTCTGTGCGGTTCGACGATACGCGTCGCGCTCGACGGTCACGGCTACGTCTATCGGGGCAGCGTCAGCAGTTCACCGACGAGTTCGGCGAGAGCGCTTCGTACAGTCGCCGAATCGGTCGGCTGTGAGTGAGAAATCGGGTCCGAGTACGCGTTACTCGTCGTCGACGAGGACGGCGTTCACGTTGCCGGTCTGACCGGGACGGGAGGTGACGCGGGCGGTCCCCTCGCTGGTCTCGATGAGCGCGCCTTTGGTGACGATGTTCCGTCGGACGTAGTTCGGGTTGGCGTCGTTCTCCACGACGTCCTCGATTTCGGCCTCGACGGTCTCGCCGTCGATGGCGACGCTGGCGACGTTGGTCGAGAGCGCGCGGATTTTCTGGGTGTTTCCGCGGGAGTCGGTGGTACGGAGTCGGGTCTCGCCGACGGTGGTTTCGGTGGGTTCACGGCCCAGTTCGTGCTTCTTCTTCTTTCGCGAGTGTCGGAGTCGGCCGCCGGTACGCTTACGCGTGGAGCCTCCTTGGTCTTTCATACCCGAAAAATCCGCCACGCGCGTACTTATATCCAACCTTTTGGCCCCGGCTCTGCACCGAAGGGCACTCACCGCCAGCCGCCACTGTTGAAGAGAAAAGTTCTCCAATACACCCGAATGTAGTCTATATCCTCATCTTTAAGTATTGTCGATTGTGAACTACCACAACGGAGAGTCACAGGATGGCAGACGGAGTAACCACGGAAGAACGCGTGACCGTCTCGCAAGTGATGGACCGAATCCCCGTCGGCCGGTTCCACCGGCGCTTACTGGCGATTTGCGGGAGCGCGTGGGCGTTCGACGGCATGGAGGTCATCATCATCAGCTTCACGCTCCCGGTCCTCATCTCGGCGTGGGGACTCTCGGGGCTGAGCGCCGGACTGCTCGGGAGCGCGAGCCTGATGGGGATGATAGCCGGTAACTGGGCGTGGGGCTGGTACGCCGACGAACACGGCCGGAAGGACGCCTTCCAGTGGACGGTCCTGACCTACTCGCTGTTCGCCGGGTTGACCGCGTTCGCCACCGGGTTCTACTCCGGGTTCGCGCTGCGGTTCCTGACCGGCGTCGGTCTCGGCGGCGCGCTCGCGGTGGACACGTCCTACCTCTCGGAGCACCTGCCGACCGAGCGACGCGGGCGCTATCTGGTCTACCTCGACGCGTTCTGGCCGCTCGGCAACGTCCTCGCGGTCGTGCTGGCGTGGCTGTTCCTCTCGGTGCTCTCGACCGGGGGGACCGTCGCGGTCCCCGTCCTCGGCGCTGTCGCCGGGTGGCGACTCCTGTTCGCCAGCGCGGCGTTCCCGGCCCTGCTCGTGTTCGTCATCCGGAGCCAACTCCGGGAGACGCCCTACTACCTCGCCCGGACGGGCGACGTCGAGGGCGCGAACGACCGCATCCGAGCCATCGCAGAGGAGAACGACGAGGAGTTCACCCCCATCACCGCCGAGTCGGTCGAGACCGGCGACTCGGCGGGCTACGCTCGCCTGTTCGAGACCGACCTCCGCAAGCGCACGGTGATGATAGCCGCGGCGTGGTTCGCGGTCAACTTCGGCTACTACGGCGTGTTCATCTGGCTCCCGGACACGGTCGGGGCCGCGGGCGTGGTCGAGAGCTTCTCGGTCGGCGGAGTGACGATAGAGGGTCTCTACGTCTACTTCCTGCTCATCGGGCTGGTCCAGTTCCCCGGCTACTTCAGCGCGGCCTACCTCGTGGAGAAAATCGGCCGAAAGCCGACGCTCGGGAGCTATCTCGTCCTGTCTGGCGTGTTCACCTTCGTCTTCGCGGCGTCGATGCCGGGCGTGTCGCTGTTCGGTGCCGGACTCTCGGGGTTCTGGCCGTTCTTCGGCGGCCTGCTCGCGGCGAGTTTCTTCACGCTCGGCGCGTGGGGAGCCATCTACGCCTACACGCCGGAACTGTTCCCGACCGAAGTTCGGGGCACCGGAAACGGGTTCGCGGGCGGCGTCGGTAAAATCGGCGCGGTCGTCGGTCCGATTCTGGCGGGCGCGCTGGTCGAAGTCGGCTACCTCGCCGCGCTCGCGCCCCTCGCGGTCGCGTTCGTCCTCGGCGGACTGGTCGTCCTCGCGTTCGGCCGTGAGACGATGGGCGAACCGCTGTTCTGAGACGGGGACTCCGCCGGTCCCCCGAGCGACTTACGTCTGGACACCTAACGTCCGGGTATGAGCTGGGTACGAGAGTTCTCCTTCGACCGCGAGCGACTGGCGTGGTGGCTGGTCGCGGTCGGGTTAGCGCTCGCGCTGGGGTACATCGTCGCCTCGTTCCTCGGGACCTTCCTGCTCGGCCTGTTCGTCTACTACGCGACCCGGCCGATGTACCGGCGACTGCTCGACCGGTTGCACCAACCGACGCTGACCGCTATCACCGCGCTGTTCGGGCTGGCGCTGCCCGGACTCGTCCTGCTCGGATACACCGTGGTCGTCAGCGTCCGCGAACTGAGTTCGCTGGCCGGAGTCGGCTTCGAGGAACTCGAAGGCGTCCTCGGAACGCAGATGAACCTGTCGCAACTGCTCGACCCCCAGCAACTGCTGGCACTCCTGCAGACGACCCCCCAACAACTGCAGGCGGACCTCCAGCAGTTCGCCGCCCAGCGCGGGGCCGAGACGGTCCGCGAAATTCTGGGGTCGGTGTTCACCGTGCTCGGCGTTCTCGCCAGCACCGCGCTCGGTATCGTCATCACGCTCGTGGTCGCGTTCTACCTGCTTCGGGACGACTACCGACTCGCGTCGTGGTTCAGCACGGAGGTCGCGGGCGAAGACAGTCCGACGGTGGCGTTCGCGCAGGCGGTGGACGCCGACCTCGAAACCGTCTACTTCGGCAACATCCTGACCGCGTTCGTCATCGCAATTCTGGCCGCAGTGGTCTACAACCTGCTCGACGTAGTGGCCCCGGCCGTGATATCCGTGCCCTCGCCGACCCTCCTCGGGTTGCTGACCGGACTCGCCAGCCTCATCCCGGTGGTCGGAATGAAACTGGTGTACGTCCCCCTCGGAATCGTGTTGGCCGCGGTGGCCGCGCTCAACGACCCGGCCTTACTGTGGTTCCCGGTGGTGTTCCTCCTCGCGGCGTTCGTCGTCGTAGACACGATTCCCGAACTCCTCCTGCGTCCGTACGTCTCCGGCAGGGACCTCCACACCGGTCTCGTCATGCTGGCGTACGTCCTCGGCCCGGTGCTGTTCGGCTGGTACGGACTCTTCCTCGGCCCGCTACTCCTCGTGCTGCTCGTCCACTTCGTGCAGGTCATCGTGCCGGAACTGGTCGAACGCGACGAGTTCCGCGTCGGCGACCGTCGGACGGAGTCCGGCGCGACAGACGAGACAGCGACCGGACCGCAACTCCGAATCCGCGCTCCCGTCGCGGCGTTCGCCCGCCGGGAACGGACTCCCGACGGCGGGTCGAGTCACGGCCCCGAGTCCGGCGGTTCGAGCCACGGCACGGAGGAGTAGGCCGGGCGTCGGCTACTCGCGTCGCTCGAAGATGGGCGTCCCCGAGTTCCCGGTGTCCTCGTACCCTCGTCGCCGAAGAGCGAACAGAACCTCGCTCAGTGCGCACTTCCCCTCCAGAATCGGCTCGCCGCCCTCCGTGAACGCGGCGGTCGCTCGATTCAAGTCGTCGAGCGCGACCCGGCCGTCGTCCGCCGCCTCGGCCAGCGCGTCCCCGACGAGTTCGTCATTGCGGTCCGGTTCGTAGGCGTCCACCTTCTCGGCGACGCGCTCGGCCGCGTCGTCGTAGGTGCGCCGCCCCGACCGCACCGGGTCCCGAATCTCCGCGACGTACTCCAGCATCCGCCTGCTCTCGGCGACCGCCTCGTCCCAGTTCTCGACCGCCCACACCGCGACGTCCGGCAGTTCCTCGATGGTCCCGGCCAACTCGTAGTCCCGCGGGATGGCGTCGTATATCCACGGCTGGTTCCGGGCTATCAGGACCTGCCCGCTCCCGGCCTGCTCGAACCACGTCCGGGCCAGCGTCTCGTACTCGGTCGCCGAGACGCAGAGGTCGCCAGTCCGGAGCGCGGCCTCGAACTCCTCGCGGGACGCCTTCGGATAGGCCTCGACCCACGGCAGGTCGGCGTACTCGTCGGGAATCGCGCTCATGCTCGTCATCACGGTCCGGATGCCGAACCTGTCGTGGAGCAGTTCTGCAATTTCCATCACGGTCCCGACCTGCTTCTTGTCCCAGATGGACCCCGCGACGTGGAGGTACTCGGGTTCGTCGGCGTACTCGGCGTCGAACCGCGAGAAGTCGATGGGACTTCCGGTCAGGACCGCGTCGTCCAGCGCCCGGTCTACCACCGACTCCTGCATGAACTCGTGGCCGTGCTCGCGCATGCCCTCCACGTCGATGGCGGCCTTGAACCACATTCCGTCGCTCAGGACCGCGTCGGCGATTTCGGTCTCGCGCTGGAACTCGTTTCGCCACCCGGTGTTCGCGTACTTGAACGGGAGTTGCAGGTCGTGGACGTTCGCGACGATATCGACCGGGGACGGGTGGCCGACCCGGTGGCCGTCGAGCGCGAGCAGCCACTTGTAGAGGTCCGCCCGTCCCCTGCGAAGTTGGTCCACCACCACGTCCACGTAGCCCAGTTGGTCGTAGGTCACCGCCGCGAGCGCCTCCAGTTGGTCCTCGCTGTACCCCGACTCCGTGAACGCGTTCTGGTGTCGGCGTCCGTGCATGAACGGTTCGGTCTCAACGAGCGTCACGCGCTCGCGGTCGGCCAGCACGTACTCGCGGTCGTAGTCGGCCACCTCGGGCGGTGCGAGCAACCAGTAGACGTGGAGGTCCGGGTCGATATCCAACCACTGTTCGACCCAGACCACCGCGTCGTTGAGCGTGCCGTTGGCGGTGGCGTCGTCGGGTCGGTAGAGTTCGGGAACGATGAGTATGCGCATGCGGAGTCCTCCGAGTGGCACGCAAAACGGGAGACGCGACCTTGAATCTATGTCCGGGCGAGGAGACACGCTCCGCGCTCGGGACTGCTCCTATCTGAACGCGTACACCGTTCCTGCGCGACTCCCGGCGAACACGTTGTCGCCCGCGGGGGCCAGCGCGTCGGTGTCGGCGTCGGTCTCGACGGTCCACCGCTCCGCTCCCGAGTCGGCGTCGAGCGCGGTCACGCCGGGCGTTCCGCGGTTGCCACCGCCGACCAGCAGGGAGTCGCCCGCACCGAACGCGCCCGAGGGCCACCGCGGGAGTCGGGCGGACCACCGGACCGACCCGGTTCGGGCGTCGAGTGCGCGGACGACGCCAACCTCCCGAACGTCGTCGTAGGTGAATCCCGGCGCGAACACGGTGTCGCCGCGCGCGGCGGGCGCGAGCGCGTTCATCTCGACCTTCTGTTGCCACCGCTCCTCGCCGGTGTCGGGGTCGAAGGCGTACAGTCGGCCGGAATTGATTTCGTGCGGACCGTCCGAACCGTCGGGGACCACGACGACGTCGCCGACTCGAACTGGCGCGAGACCGAACGAGGGGCCGCGACTCCGCCACGCGACGCGGGGCCGGTCGCGGGTGAGTTCCCCGAGCAGTGACCGGGATTCGAGCGCGACGCGGACCGGGTTGGCCGACGTACGCCCGGCCGTCAGCCAGCGCGACGGCGTGGTTCCCGAGTCCGTTCGGGAACCGCCAGCGAACGCCCCCGTCGTCGACGGACAGCGCGAGGACCGCACCGTGCGTGCCGACGAAGAGCCACCCGTCCGCCGGGAGGAGGTGGTAGCACCGTTCGAGTCCCCTGTCGAGGGACCACTCGACGCTCCCGTCGGTCGCGTCGAGCGCCCTGACGCTACTGCCGTCGTCGTAGTCGTTCGCCGCGAAGACCGTGCCGCCACGGACCGCGACGGTCATCGCGTCTCGGCCGTGTCGCCAGCGCTCGTTCCCCGTCGCGGCGTCGAGGGCGACCACTTCCTCGTCGCTGCCGACGAATACCGTCTCGTCGGCGACTGCCAACGACCGGACTTCGGTGCCGACGGTTGCGGTCCACGCGGCGGTCGGCGATTCGGTCGGGGGCGTCGCGTCCGGGGCGTAGGCCGCGTTCTTCGGACCGAACCGCCGGGTCGGCCACGTCCCGGTGTCCGGGTCCCACGGGTCCGGCAACCGCCGCCCCGGCAGTGCGCTCCCGGCGGCGGTCCCCGCGAGTCCGGCACCGACCCCCAGACCGACTCCCTTCAGGTAGTCGCGCCGGCCGAGTTCGTCCATCACTCGCCGCGTGGCGTCGGGTACTGATAAATGCTCTGTGAGAGGCCTCCACGCCGCTGAAGGCCGGTCGCGCTTCGGACTACAACAACCGATTTACCACGTCGCGGCGTACCCCCGTCGTGCGACCTGCCATACAACTCTACACGCTTCGGGAGTTGGACGAACCGCTCCCCGACCTCCTCCGGCGCGTCGGCGACACCGCGTTCGAGGGCGTCGAGTTCGCGGGACTCGGCGACTCGGACCCCGACGAGATTCGGAACGCGCTGGACGACGCCGGACTCGACGCCGCCGCGGCCCACGTCGGCGTCGAGGCCCTCGAATCCGACCTCGACGGCGTGGTCGAGAGCTACGAGTCGCTGGACTGCGACCGCGTCGTCGTGCCGTATCTGGACGAGACCCAGTTCGCCAGCGAGGCGGCCGTCACCGACACCGCCCGCAGACTCGAAACGCTCGCGGGCCGACTGGACGAGCGCGGTATCGCGCTGGGCTATCACAACCACGACCACGAGTTCGCCGCCCTCGGCGGCCGGACGGCCTTCGACCTGCTCGCCGACGAGACCGACTTCGACCTCGAACTCGACGTGGGGTGGGCGACCGCCGCGGGCCGCGACCCCATCGACCTGCTCGGACACCTCCGCGGGCGCGTCCCGTTGGTCCACCTCAAGGACGTGGCGGGCGACCGGCCGGTCGAGTTGGGCGAGGGAGACGTGGACGCGGAGGCCTGCGTCCGCGCCGCGCGGGAGGCCGGGACCGAGTGGCTGGTCTACGAACACGACGACCCCGAAGACCCCGAGGCGTCGCTGGCGCACGGCGCAGAGACGCTGGCGGGACTGCTATCCTGAGGCGACGAACACCGGCGTCCCGGGATTCCCCGCGTCCGCGTAGCCGAGCGACCGCAGGGCGTACACGAGGTCGGATATCGGGGTGCCCTCGCCCGCGCGCTCTCGGAGGTCGTCCAGCGGAATCTCTCCGTCGAACTCCGAGGCGGCCGTCGCCACGTCGTCCCGGACTGCGGTCCCGTCGACCGGCGAGATTCGACGTTCGACGCGCTGGGCGAGGTCGCGGTGGGTCCGCCGCCCGCAGCGCTCCGGGCCGCGGACCTCCCGGACGCGCTCGACCATCCGTCGGTTCTCGGCGACCGCCTCGTCCCAGTTCTCGACCGTACGGACCGCGAGGGCTTCGAGGTCCCCGAGGTCGCCCGCGAGTCGGTAGTCCTCGGGCACGCAGTCGTAGGCCCACGGTTCGTCGCGAACGACCAGCACCTGCCCGCTGGCGGCCTGTTCGAAGGGTGTCCGGGGCATCGTCTCGTGGTCCGAAGCGCAGACCGCGATGTCGCCCGTTCGGAGCGCCGTCTCGTAGCGTTCCCGGGAACACTCCGGGTAGGCGTCCACGAACTCGCGGTCGGCCATCCCCTCGGGAATCGGGTCCATGTTCGTCATCAGCGTGCGAATCCCGAACTCCTCGTGGAGGGTCTCTGCCGCGTCCAGTACCACGTCGAGATTCTTCTTGCCCCACCCGGACCCCGCGACGTGGAGTCGCTCGGGGTCGTCGGCGTACGACTCCTCGTACTCGCCGAAGTCGAGCGGACTCCCGGTCTCCAGCGCGTCGTCCAGCAGGTCGTCCAAGAACGCCTCGTCGAGGACGGCGGTCCCGTACTCCCGCATGCGCTCGGCGTCCACCCCGGCCTTGAACCAGAGGCCGTCGGCGTAGGTCGCGGCAGACAGCTCTACTTTCACCGGGGCGTCGTCGGGCATCTCCCGGCCGTGGCGCTTGAAGGGGAGTCGCAGGTCGTGGACGTAGCCGACGACTTCCGTCGGGCGCACCTCGGCCGCCGGACCGCCGCCGAGTCGGTGAAGCCACTTCGAGAGGTCGTACCGGCCCGTCACCTGCTGGTCGATAGCCACGTCTACGTAGCCGGAAACGTCGAAAATCGTCTCCTCGATGGCTCGGAACTGGTCCTCGGTGTACCCCGTCTCGGAGAAGGCGTCCTCGTGTTCGTGGCCGTGCATGAACGGTTCGGCCTCGACGAGCGTCACGCGCTCGCGGTCGGCCAGCACGTACCCATGGTCGTAGTTCGCGGTCTCCGGGGGCGCGAGCAGCCAGTAGACGTGGAGGTTGGGGTCGATGTCGAGCCACTGCTCGACCAGCGCCACGGCGTCGTTGAGCGTGCCGTTGGCGGTGGCGTCGTCGGGCCGGTAGAGTTCGGGGACGAAGAGGACGCGCATTCGTTCCGCACCGACCGACGACGGAAGCTGTCTTTACCGTGACGGCCGGACCGACCTCGACGCCGTATCAACTTTCGGTAACGACACTTCCGTAAACAGTTCTGCTGACGACAGGTATTTCAGTAACGACGTGTGATTTAAAACATCCATGGCCGCGCCGCTCATGGACACATCACCATCCAGCCCCTCACCGGGGCAGTTCACCACTCATGGACGACACAGCAAAATACGTCATTCACGCCGATATCACCGCCGACGGGGTGGTAGAACGGAGTGACGTCGTCGGGGCCGTCTTCGGGCAGACCGAGGGGCTACTCGGCGACGACTTGGACCTCCGAGACCTCCAGCAGTCGTCGAAACTCGGCCGCATAGACGTCGATATCGACAGCGAGAACGGACAGTCGTTCGGCACGATAACCATCGCGTCGAGCCTCGACAAGGTAGAGACCTCCATCCTCGCCGCGGCGTTGGAGACCATCAGTCGCGTCGGTCCCTGCCGGGCCACCGTCTCCGTCGCTAGCATCGAGGACGTGCGCGCCGCCAAGCGCCGCAAGGTGGTCGAGCGCGCCAAGCAACTCCTCTCGGACTCGTTCGACGAGGACGTGATGACCAGTCGGGAGATTCTGGAGGAGGTGCGCCAGAGCGTCCGCGTCGAGGACATCGTAGAGTACGAGGGCCTGCCAGCGGGTCCGCGCGTCGCCGACAGCGACGCCATCATCGTCGTCGAGGGGCGGGCGGACGTGCTGAACCTCCTGAAGTACGGCGTCAAGAACGCCGTCGCGGTCGAAGGCACCAACGTCCCCAACGCGGTGGCCGAACTCACCCAGAACCGCACCGTCACCGTCTTCCTCGACGGCGACCGGGGCGGCGACCTCATCCGGAAGGAACTCGCACAGGTCGGCGACATCGACTACGTCGCGTTCGCGCCGTCGAACAAGTCGGTCGAAGACCTCGCACGTCACGAGGTCATGTCGGCACTCAGGAGCAAACGCTCCTTCGAAGAGTCGATGAACGACGAGTCGTCGCCCGACTCCGACGCGACAGACTCGGGTGCGACCGACCTCGATTCGACCGACCGCGACCCGACGCCGCCCGAGTCGAGTGCGAACGAGGCCGGCCCCGCCGCGACCGACGGGAGCGCGCGTCCCGCACCCGAGAGCGACGAGACCGCGGGACCTGACGGTCCCGTGACGCCAGCCCCGGAGACCGCAGGGCCGGGTGCAGGTGCCGAGAGCGCTGACTCCGCCAGTCCCGACGCCGCGACCGAATCGACAGAGACCGGCCCGGCGGAGGCTCCCGAGGTGACGGACGACGCGGACGAACCGACCGGCGAATCGACAATCGACCCTGCCGTCCGGACTGCTTCGGCGTCGGAAACCGGCGACTCCGACCCGTCGGAGGGAGACGCCGCCGAGGAGGATTCGGAGTCGGGACCGGTGACCCTGCGCGGTCACGTCGAGACCGTCGTGGACGCCGAGACGGGGACCGCTCGCCTGCTGGACGAGTCGTTCGAGACCGTCGCCGAGGTGGCGGCCGAGAACGCCTTCGACGCCGTGGAGAGCGCCGAGGAAGCGCCCTACGCGGTGGTCGTGGACGGGACGCTCGAACAGCGCGTCCTCGACGTGTCGGCCCAGCGCGGCGTTCGACAGGTCGTCGCCCGCGACCTCGGGGAGTTCGTCAAGCAGCCCGCGGACGTGCGGGTGCAGACCGCCGACAAGTTCTGACGGCCCACCGCCGACGCGGACTTCGGAACTCGCTGTTTGTATCGTGTGGTTCGAGAGGACACAGTACGTCGCGACGGACTCGACTCAGAGGTCTCGACTCATCGTTATCGCCTCGCTCCCGTCGTCGTAGTAGTCGGTCTCTCGGCCGACTTCCTCGAAGCCCATCGACGCGTAGAGCGCCCTCGCGGCGTCGTTCTCGGGGTGGACCGCGAGTCGGACGCGGGAACACTCGGCGTCTCGAAGACGCTCGAAGGCGGCCGCGAGGAGACGACGCGCCCGGCCCTCGCGCCGGTGGGACGGTTCGACGGCGATTTCGGCGACGTAGCCCGCCTCCTCGTCGTGAAAGGCGACGAGGTAGCCGACCGGGTCGTCGTCCGGCGCGGCGGAGACGAGGGTGAGTGGGGGGCCGTCGATGGCGTACACCAGCAGCGCCGGATTGGGTTCGCTGAGGTGAGTCTGTACCTCGCGCAGGCGCTCGCGGTCGTCCGGCCGGGCGGGACGAATCACGACAGGACGAGCACCGCGAGACCCGCGCCGACGAGCGCCCCGGTGAGGGTGGCGAGGAAGTTGACGCTCTGGTTGCCGAGGCGGTCGCCCTCCATCGTCGCGCCGAGCAGACTGTCCATCGTCATGCCGCCCGCACCGGCGAGCGTGATGACGGCCGCGCCGGTAGTGCCGACGCTCTCGAACAGCAGGGCCGCGATGCCCGCGACGACCGCCGCGCCCGCGATGCCCGCGAGTTCGCCCTGCCACGTCACCCCGCCGTCGGTGCCGGGTTCGACGCGTTCGAACGTGGTGATGAGCCGCGGGTCGTCGAAGACGCCGCCAATCTCCGACGAGAGCGTGTCGCTCATCGCGGTGGCGATGGACCCGGCGAACGCGAACAGGAAGACGTGGCCCGAGACAGCGAACTTATCGTGGGCGGCGTAGGCGAGGACGGCCACGAGCGCCACCGCCGCGTTCCCGAGGACGTTGCCGCTCCCGCGCGCGCCCTCGTTGTCCTCGGCGACGCCGCGGGCGGCCTTCTGCTCGTACCGGAACTTGGTCGAGAGGCTCCCGATGCTGAAGAAGGCGATGAGGACCGCGAACCAACCGTACCCGCCGAGAACGATGGTCAGCATCGCCAGCAGCGCACCGGTCATCATCCCCGGAATCGACGCGGCGTCGAGCGCCCACGAGACGTAGCCGAACAGCGCGGTCACGGCGATGGCGACCGCGATGCCGTCCACCGTCACGACGACGGTGAGGTCCGCGAACAGCCACAGCAGGAAGGCGACCGACAGCATCACGAGGGGGTCGTCGCGGGCGAACAGGACCGAGCGGAGCAGTCCGGCGAGGAGCGCGCCGCTGGCCGCGAGGAAGACGACTTCGGGGAGCGCGACCGGCACGCTCTCGGCGCGGAGCGCGAGGACTTGTCCGAGGACGGCGGCCACGAGTCCGCCGGTGACGAACGCGCCGGTCCTGAGGATGGGTTCGGCGTCGAACCGCCACGCAATCTGTTGGGCGATGTTGCCGTAGCCGACGACGAGGACGCTGGCGACGAGGACGTGGCTCGGCAGTCCCGCGAACGAGGTCAGGAGCGCGATTGCGGCCGCCGCGAAGCCGAAGGCGGCCAGACCGTGGAGGCGACCCTCCTGCCGGTCGGCAGGTCGGGCGAACAACTCGAACACCGGTCCGTCGGTGACCGAGAGCGCGCCCACGGCGACCGCACCGAACGCGATAGCCGACGCCCACTCCAGTATCGGAGCCGCGAGCGCCAGCGTCGAGACGGCGGCGTACGCCGCCGCACGCCGAACTCTGGTAGTCACGTTAGTCGTCCGTTCCGCCGACGCCCACTTAATCCTCCCGAAGCGAGAGACCGCGTCCGGCGTCGAACCGTCTGACGAGCGTCCGACGACCAGCGAAAGCGGACTCGCCGGAACGCGGCGCGCAGGTCGGAACTCCGTCCGTGACGTTTAGGACGATGGGCCGCGAATCGTCGCCAGTGGGACTGTACGACAGGTATCTCGCCGCCCGCCTCCGGAGACACGAGGCCGACTCGCCCAGTCACGTCGCCGTCAACATCACCGAGCGTGACTTGCTCGAACAGGGCGCGTACACGACGCTCGAAGCCTTCTTCGAGTGGGCGTTCGAGTACGGGGCCGAACGCATCACCGTCTACGTCAGCGTCCTCGACCCCGAAGCGGCCCCGACGCTCCGGCGCGAGTTGGACCAAGTGTCTGCCCCGCGCCAGTTGGCGGTCCGGGGTCCCGACGACACCCAGCGCGCCGACGCCCCGATTCAGGTCTCCATCGGCTTGGGCGGCAAACACGAGTTCGCAGGCGCAGTGCGGAAGATAGCCGAGAACGTCCGCGACGGCGAGTTGACCGCCGAGCAGGTGGACGAGTCCGACGTGGAGGAGCATCTGGTGTTCCCCGAGAACCCCGACCTCGTGCTGAAGACCGGCGCGGAGCGACTCTCGGACTTCATGATATGGCAGTCGGTGTACTCGGAACTCTATTTCACCGACGTGAACTGGCGGGACTTCCGGAAGCGAGAGTACCTTCGGGCGCTGCTCGACTACAAGAATCGCCAGCGACGGTTCGGCCGGTAACTCACTCCACAGACGACCGCTCGCCCTCCACGTCCAACTCCTCGATACCTAACTCCTCGGCCCCCAGTTCCTCGACGTTCGACTCCTCGGGCAGCGTCCCGCGGAATCGGTCGATTATCCGGCGGGCCTCCTCCAGTTCCACGCCGCCGAGTTCCCGGACCAGCGCCAGCGCGCGCTTGGCCTTCGCGCGACGCCACGACTCCTCGCGCGACTCGTAGGTCCGAATGCCTCGGAGGAAGTCCACCTTCGAGAACTCGGGCCAGTAGGGCGTGCAGAAGAAGACCGCCGCCTCGTTGCCGTTGGCGTGCCACGGCAGGAAGTTAGAGGTGCGCTCGTCGCCGCCGGTCCGGATGATGAGGTCCACGTCGCGGACCGGACTGTCGTACAGCCGATTCTCTATCTCGGAAACGTCGATGTCCGCGGGGTCCAACTCGTCGTCTTCGACCGCGCTCGCCACGTCGCGGGTAGCGTTGAGGAGTTCGTTCCGACCGCCGTAGGCCAGCGCGACGTTGAGGGTGAACGAGTCGTAGTCCGCAGTCCGGCCCTCGGCGTAGTCGATGGCCTCCCGGACGCGCTCGGGAAGCGCCTCCCGGTCGCCGATGGCACGGATGCAGACCTCGCCGTCGTGGACGCGGTCGTCGTCGCCGAAGTCGTACAACTTCTCCTCCAGCAGGTCGAACAGCGCTTCGTTCTCGTGGTCGGGGCGGTCGAAGTTCTCGGTCGAGAACGCGTACAGCGTCAACTCCTCGACGCCCATGTCCTGACACCAGTTCAGCACTCGCTCTGTCGTCTGAGCACCAGCGCGGTGGCCGTCGGGCGCGTCTTCGCCCTGCTTGCTGGCGTACCGTCTGTTACCGTCTTGAATGACCGCGACGTGCGTCGGCGCGCCGGATATCTCTCGTCTGAGAAGACGTTCGTATGCGGCCTGAACTCGCCGCTGTACCCACTGGAACATCCGTTGTTGGGACGGACACGACCGAGAGCAATTAGCCTTTTGACCCCGAACCCTCCGGGACGCGACCTGTCGGCCCTATAGCTTCAGCTAGTTGCATACCTTTTTAAGCATGGGGCGACTTGAACCAGAACGCAATGGCGAAAGGTACGGTCGATTTCTTCAACGACACTGGCGGTTACGGTTTCATCGACACTGAGGATGCCGACGAAGACGTGTTCTTCCACATGGAAGACATCGGCGGTCCGGACCTCGAAGAGGGGCAGGAAGTCGAGTTCGAAATAGAGCAGGCGGACAAGGGTCCGCGAGCGAAGAACCTCAAACGCCTGTAAAACGTAACGCGCGAAATTGAGCTTTTATTGACGCAGACCGGATAGCGACAGCGTTATCGGCGAACCGTAGCGCGTTTAACCGGCGGACGGCTTGCTCCACACATGGACGACGCAGTCGACGAGGACCTCTACCGTCGGACCGAGCAGTTACTCGAACCGGGCGACATCGAACTCAACGGGGCCATCGTTCGGACCGACCTCGGCAGCGACGAGGAGACCGAGATGCATCAAGCGACCGTCGATATCGGCGAGATAATCGCCGAACACGCGGGCTACGACTCGAAGGACACGTTCGTCTACTCCGGGACCGACGACACCGACTTCGCCTCGAACCAGCATCAGGGACTGACGCTCGACGACGAGTCGTTCGTCTGGGAGTGCCAGCAACTCCTCCGCGACGGCACCTTCGACGTGGTGTTCTACTACGAGGCCAGCGCCGACCACGAGTCCATCCTCGAAGATGTGCGCGACCTCGGGTTCGACGTCGTCGGTGTCGAGGGGTGACCCGACACTTGCAGATTCCAGCAGAATGTGTCTCGTTTGGAAGGGTTTACGTACCGTCCGAACTTAGCTCCCGACAACAACGGTGCGATGGGTGCATTACAGGGTGAAATCATGAATATCGAACTCTCTCTCTCTGACACACGAACCGGGGGTCGATTCCCGTGAGTGCGGCGACGGGCGTCGTCTCGGGGATTCGTATCAGCCACGACCGCGCGAGTCTGGACGCGGTCGAAGCGGCCTGCCACCCCGACGAAGAGGCGATTCTCCAGCGACTGCTGGACGTGCCGGGCGTCCACGAGGCGTTCGTACTCCAGACGTGCAACCGCTTCGAGGCTTACGTCGTCACCGACGCCGACGCGGCCGGACAGGCGGTATTGGACGATTTCGCGCCCGACGTGGGCGGCCACTCGGTCGTGGAGATGGGCCACGAGCAGAGTCTCCGCCACCTGCTGCGGGTGGCGGCCGGACTCGAATCGCTCGTCCTCGGCGAGGACCAGATTCTCGGACAGATTCGAGACGCCTACACGCTGGCCCACGAGAGCGGCGCGCTCGGCCCGATGCTCGACGTGGCCGTGACCAAGGCCATCCACGTCGGCGAACGCGCCCGGACCGAGACCGACATCAACGACGGCGCGGTGTCGGTCGGGAGCGCGGCGGTGAAACTGCTGGCCGCCGAGTCCGACCTCGAGGACGCCACCGCGCTCGTCGTCGGCGCGGGCGAGATGGGAACCATCGCCGCCCACGCGCTCGCCGACACCGATATCCAGAGGCTCTACGTCGCCAATCGGTCGTTCGACGGTGCTGTCGAGGTGACGGACGTCGTGGACCACGACGACGTCCGCGCGGTCACCCTCGACGAACTCGGCGAGACGCTCGACGCCGCAGACGTGGTGGTCTCCGCGACGGGGAGCGAGAGTCACGTCATCGACGCCGACGACTTCCACGACACGGGCGAAGTGCGGGTCGTAGACATCGCCCAACCCCGGGACGTTTCGCCCGCGGCCAACGCCGTGAACGGCGTGACCGTCCACGGGATGGCCGCGCTGGAGTCGGTCACCGACGAGACCGAGCGCCGACGCCGGGCCGCCGCCGAGTCCGTGGAGGCGATGATAGACCGGGAGTTCGACCACCTGCTGGAGAGTTACAAGCGCAAGCGCGCCGACGAGGTCATCTCGGCGATGTACGAGAGCGCCGAACGCGTCAAGGAGCGCCAGCTCTCGGAGGCGTTCTCGAAACTCGACGCCCACGGCGACCTCAACGACGACCAGCGCGAGGTCGTCTCGTCGCTGGCCGACGCGCTGGTCTCGCAACTGCTCGCGCCGCCGACGAGCAGTCTCCGGGACGCCGCCGCCGAGGACGACTGGGGGACCATCAACACGGCGCTCCAACTGTTCGACCCGGACTTCGGCGAGGACGGGGGACCGCCGGAGTTCGTGCGCGAGCAGTTCGACGACGGCGACGTTCCCGACGAGGTGGCCGAGCAGATGCCCGACGACGTCCGGACGATGATAGCTGGCGACGACGACTGAGGGACGATTCGGCGGTTCCGGGGCCGCGCCGGGGGTACCACGTCACCGAACTTTATCTGCGATAACGCCGAACACCCACGCATGGCAGACCTACTTTCCGACGACGAGATAGCGGCCAAACTACCCGACGGGTGGGAGCGCGTCGACGACGAAATCGTCCGCGTGTTCGAGTTCGACGACTACCTCGAAGGCGTCGCCTTCGCCACCGAAGTCGGCGAACTCGCCGAGGAGGAGTTCCATCACCCCACGATAGAGATTCGCTACGAGGAGGTCGAGGTCCGGTTCACCAGCCACGAGGAGGGCGGCATCACCGACGACGACGTACACATGGCCGAACTGACCGACGACCTGCGCTAACCGGGGCCGAGGCATGGACGCCAGATACGTCTTCGCCGTGCGGTTCCGACTCGAAGCCGAGACCGAGGGCGTCTCGGTCGGACCCGACGAGTTCGAGACCCGTCTCTACCGGGCGGCGGACCCGCCCGGCGAGGACGGGTGGCTGTTCTTCCGCGACAACCTCTGGCGCGGGGAGATAAACGACGACCGTCACTTCCGGCGACTGGTCGAGGAGGAACTGGGCGTGAACGTAGTGTCGGCGGAGTACCGCGCGCTGGAGACCGACGAGGAGTATTTGGCCGCGCTGAAAGACGAGATACGCGACGACCTCGCGACGTTCAAGGCGGACTCCGTCTCGGAGGTGCTGAACAAGTATCTCGGCAGTTCGCTGGAGGTCGATAAGGGGTAGCGCCTCGGGTGAGGCAGTTTGGAGACCGCCGTCGCGTGTCGGGGTTTCGGTGCCGAACTTCGGTTCGGTCGTCCGCGACGGTCGTCCCACGTACCCGGAAAACGCTTAACTTTACCGAGTGCCTACACATCTGTCCCTATGGTCGCCCGCGAGTACGATTACTGGTTGCTCGACTTGGACGGGACGCTCATCGACGTGGACTGGTCGTATCCGCGGTCGGTGTTCGACCGAGTAGGCGACCGTCTCGGTCGGGAGTTCACCGACCGGGAGGCGGAAATCCTCTGGCACGGACTCGGGGGGAACCGCAACGAGCAGTTGCGCGAGTGGGGCATCGACCCAGAGGAGTTCTGGCCCGCGTTCCACGACATCGAGGACCCCCAGCGCCGGGCGGAGGAGACGTACCTCTACGACGACGCGGCGTTCGTGGGCGAGTTAGACTGTCCGGTCGGTCTGGTGACCCACTGCCAACCGTTCCTCGCCAACCCCGTGCTCGACGAACTCGACATCCGCGACTGGTTCGACACTGTCATCTGCTGCGACGAGGAGTTGGGGTGGAAACCCGACCCCGCGCCCCTCCACCACGCGATGGAGCAGATAGGCGTCCATCACGACGGTCACGATGGCGTGTACGCCGGCGACGGCGCGAGCGACGTCGGCGCGGCGTGGAACGCGGGTCTCGACGCGATTCACGTCGAGCGCCACGGTCACCACCGACGCGAGCAGTGCGTCCTCGGCGACTACCGAGTCGAGACGTTCGACGAACTGCTGGCGACCGCCGGCGCGGACTGAGTTCGGCCGTCGTGGTGGTCGTACGCCGCGGGTGAACCGATAACGGTATCTTTTCCCCGTCGCCACGGATACAAACTCAAAAGATGTACATCGTAATCGTCGGCGCTGGCAATATCGGCACGCCGCTCATCGAGATTGCAACGGCCGGTGGTAACGAGGTCGTCGTCATCGAGAAAGACGAGAAGAAGGCCGAGCGGGCCGCCTCGACGCACGATTGTCTCGTTCTCAACGACGATGCGACGATAAAGGACACGCTGGTCGATGCCGGTATCGACCGCGCGGACGCTCTCATCTCTACGACCGACCAAGACGCGACCAACATCATGGTCTCGCTGCTCGGACAGGAACTCGAGGTTCCCAACATCGTCTCGGTGGTTCACGACGCCGACCACATGGAACTGTTCCGCCGAATCGGCGTCCACACGATGCAGAACCCGCAGCGACTCATCGCCGAGTATCTCTACCGGGCGGTCAAGCGACCGTCCATCATCGACTACATGCGCATCGGCGACGAGGCCGAAGTGTTCGAAATCAGCGTGGGTTCGGACGCCGCCATCGCCGGGAAGACCATCCAGCAGGCCGCCACGGAGGGCCTGCTCCCCGACGACATGCTCATCGTCGCCGTCGAACGCGACGACTCGAACAAGCCCGTCACGCCGCGCGGGAACACGGAAGTCCGTGCCGGTGACGTCCTGACGGTGTACTCCGAACGAGGTGCGACGCCGGAAGTGACCGACGTGTTCGGTCACTTCGAGGACCACGATACCCACCCGGACGACGCCTGATATGTCGGCGAACAGAACTGTCCGCCGGATTCCGGCGGACCTCTCCATCATCGCGCGAGACGTGGGTTCGCTGCTCGCCATGGAGGCGGGACTGATGGCCATCAGCGTCGGCGTTGCCCTCGTCTTCACCGAGTGGTACGGCGCGCTGTCGTTCCTCCTCGCCGCCGGTATCACCGCCGCGGTCGGTCTGGGCGCGCGCCGGGCCTTCGCGGACGCCCCCGAACCCCGGATGAAACACGGGATGATAATCGCGGCCACCGGGTGGTTCTGCGTCGCGGTCTTCGGCGCGCTTCCGTTCCTGCTGATGGCGTATCTCACCCCGTCGCAGGTCATGCAGTCGTACGTCTCCTCGGCCCCCGAATCGGCCACCTACGAGGCCGTGACGGTCTTCGGCGCGACGTCGCGCTCCAGTCTGGTCTACTTCAGGAACCCGCTCCACGCCTTCTTCGAGAGCATGAGCGGGTGGACCGGGTCGGGACTGACGATGGCCGTCCACGAACCGACGCTCCCGCGGACGATTCAGTGGTGGCGGTCGTTCATGCAGTGGGTCGGCGGCGTGGGCGTCATCGTCCTCACCACCGCCATCCTCGCGCGTCCGGGAAGCGGGAGCTACGCGCTCTACCGGAGCGAGGCCCGCGAGGAGAAGATTCACCCGAGCATCATCTCGACGGTCCAGACGGTCTGGAAGATATTCGTCCTCTACACCGCGCTCGCGGTCCTCGCCATGTTCGTCGCCATCTCGCTGTCGGACTACGGGTCGCAGTTACCGACGTGGCAGGCGTTCTGGCAGGCGCTCAATCACGCCATGACCGGGCTATCGACCGGCGGGTTCTCGGTCACGGACAACTCCATCGCCACCTACGACTCGCCGCTCATCGAGACGGTGCTGCTCCCGATAATGGCGCTCGGAGCCATCGCCTTCCCGATTCACTACGTGGTCCTCTCGAACCGCGACGCCGAACCCCTGTGGGAGGACCTCCAGACGCGGTGGCTGTTCATCCTGTTCGGCGTCGGCATCGTCGTCCTCTCGCTCCAGAACGCGGCGGCCGTCACGTCGGCGTTCGAAGCGACGAACTACGCCGGACTCCAGACGGTCGGTCTCTCGGCGGCGCAGGCCACCGCAATCCGCGATTCGGTGTTCCAGTGGGTGAGCGCCCTCTCGTGTACCGGCTTCCAGTCGTCGGGCATCGGCGACTGGAAACCCGGCGGAAAGCTCCTCCTCTCGATTGCGATGGTCGTCGGCGGGGCCGCCGGTTCGACGGTGGGCGGTATCAAAATCATCCGCGCGTACACCATCGGTCGCGGTATCGTCTGGCAGTTCTCCCGGGTGTTCCTGCCCGAGAGCGCGGTCGTCACTGCGAACATAAACGGTCGGAACCTCGGTCGAAACGAGATGGAACGGGAGTTCAGCGAGGCGGCCATCGTCAGTCTGCTTTGGATAGGGCTACTGGTCGCTAGTTCCATCGTGCTGGTGAACGTCGCCGACCCCAGTTACGGCCTGTCGGACGTACTGTTCGAGGTGGCGAGCGCGCAGGGCAACGTGGGCCTGTCGTCGGGCATCACCGGTCCCGCCATGCCGTCGCTGGCCGAGGGTATGTTCATCCTCAACATGTGGGTCGGCCGCCTCGAAATCATCCCCGTGCTGGTGTTCGCCCGCTCGATTCTCTACGGGCTGAACCCGCGGTGAGTTCGGTCTCGTTATCCTTCGTCGCTCTCCCTCGCCGGTCTCGGTCTATCCCGTCGATTTCGATTCTCGTCCCGTCACCGGCCGAATCCCGGTAGCGCCGACAGGACTGCGTCCAACTCGTCGTCGAGCGCCGCCGCGAGTTCGCTGACGCCCGGCTTGGACTCGCGGTCGGGGTTCGCCAGCACGCGGACCGTCTCGGTTCCGACGTGGACGAACCCGAGGTCCAGTTTCTCGGCGGTCGCCCGCAGACCGAGTCCGGCGTCGGCCTGCCCGTCCGCGACCTTTCTGGCGGGACTCTCGTGGGCCTTCGCTGCCAGCTCGAACCCCTCGATGGCGTCCACGAGGTCGTGGCGGGTCACGCCGCGCTCGTCGGCGAGGTCGGCGAGCGCCTCGCCGAGACTGGTCCGCAGGCCCGAGTCCGACCCTCGATTGACGAACCGCAGGTCGCGGTCGGCGAGGTCCGCGAGGCCGGAGATTCCCTCGGGGTTACCCGCGGGGACGACCAGCCCCCAGTCGCGCTCGTAGGAGCCGAGTTCCGTCGCCGCGACGCCGCGGTCGTCGTCCGACTCGCCGGTCGTCACCGCGAAGTCGGGGACGCCGTCGCGGAGTCGCCGGAGGCCCTCGCGCGACCCGACCGAGAGGTACCGCGGTCGGTCGAGCGCGTCCAGCAGGCGCGCCAAGGCGGGGTCGTCCTCGCCGACGCCGAGGACCGTCGGCGGGCGCACGTCGGGCGAGAACAACTGGACCTCCACCGTCTCGCCCTCGGCGACGTAGGCGGTGTCGGCCGGGACCTCGACCACGCCGTCGGCCTCCACGAGACTGGTGGTCGCGCCGCTTCCCTTGTCCACGACGTAAGCCAGCAGGTCGTCTTCTTCACCGCCGGTCTCGGTCAGGCCCACGGGCATCATCCGCATCCGGCCCTCGCCGTAGCGTTCCTCGGTCGCCATCCGGGCCTCGACGGTCGCGGTGGCGGGTTCCGGTACCCCCGCGGCGCGACGAATCGCGGGCGCGACGAACGTCCGGAAGATGGTGAGCGCCGAGACGGGGTAGCCCGGCAGACCGACGTAGGCGGAGTCGCCGGAGCTCCGCTCGTCTTCCGAGCCGTCCGAGCGTGGCTCGGAGACGTCGAGTCGGCCGACGAGCATCGGCTTGCCGGGTTTGACCGCCACGCCGTGGACGAGCAGTTCGCCCCGCTCCTCGATGACTTCGTAGATGACGTCCACTGCGCTCGCGCTGGTGGACCCCGACGACAGCACGAGGTCGCACTCCTCGGCGGCCGTCCGGAGGACGCGCTCCATCTCCTCGTAGTCGTCTCCGGCGTGGGGGTAGAGTTCGGGGTCCCCGCCCGCCTCCGCGACGGCAGCGGCGACGGTGTAGCTGTTCACGTCGTAAATCTGGCCCGCCGCGCTGTCTATCTCGTCGCCGGGCCGGACCAACTCGTCGCCGGTCGAGACGATGCCGACCGTCGGCTTGCCGCGGACCGGGACCGACTCGACGCCGAGCGCCGACAGCAGGCCGATTTCGCGGGCCGTGAGTCGAGTTCCGGGGCCGAGCGCTCGCTCGCCCGCGGCCACGTCCGCGCCCGCGAGCATCACGTGGTCGCCCGGCGCGACGGCGGTGCGGACCGCCACGGTCTCGCCGTCGTCTCGCTCGTCGGTTCGCTCGACCATCACCACGCTGTCCGCACCCTCAGGCATCACCGCGCCGGTCGAGATTTCGGCGGCTTGGCCCTCGCTGACCGCCACATCGGGTTCCTCGCCCGCGTGGACCGTCCCGGCGAGTTCGAGGACCGCGGGGTCGGTCTCGTCCGCGCCGAAGGTGTCGCGCGCCCGCACGGCGTAGCCGTCCATGCTCGCACGGTCGAACCCCGGCACGTCGAGGGCGGCGTCGATTCGCTCGGCGAGGACTCGGCCGCGGGCCTCGGCGAGCGGAACCCGTTCCGGTTCGGGAGCGAGGTCGAGCGATGCGATTGCGTCTCTGGCGTCGTCCGGGTCGGCGAGGTCTCTGAACTCCTTTCGGTCGGTCATCGTGTATCAGCTCCTGACGTTCGGAATGTAGTCGGTGATTCTGTGAGTTGTTCGGGGAACACGATAGCCGCTTCTCGCGGCGGACGGCTATTTGGACCGGCAGAAACGAACGAGCTAGCGACAGACTCGAACCTATGAGAACCGCACTGCGACCGCACCGAACTGCGCCTCACACCTCCCCATCCTCTTGCGCTTCTCGGCCTTCGGCCTGCGATGCTCGTCCCTCGCGCGGTTTGGCGCGACACGAGGTCGCGCCTGCACGCGCCGACCATTGGGAGACGATTCACGCCGACCACTCCCAGTCCTGAACCTCGACGGTTTCGCCCTCCGGAATCCCTTCTCGCTCTTCCGGCACCTCGACCCACCCGTCCGCGAGCGCGACGCTCGACAGCACGCCGGACCCGGAGGCCCGGGTCGGCGTGGCGCTCGTCTCACCGTCTCCGCCCTCGTCGTTCTCCAGTTGGACTCGGGCGAACGTCCGAATTCCGGGTTCGCTCCGAATTTTCCGGTCGAGGCGCGCCTCGGTCGTCGGGAACCCCTGTTCGGGAAGTCCGCCGACCCGCTTGAGGGCGGGCCGGAGGAACTGCACCGCGTTGACGATGCAGGCCACGGGATAGCCCGGCAACATCACGACGGGCGTCTCCTCGACCACGCCCACGGCGACCGGGTGGCCGGGCTTGAGTGCGACTCCGTGGAACAGAATCTCGCCGAGGTCCGAGACGACTTCGGGGAGTAAGTCGCGCTCGCCGACCGACGACCCGCCCGTCGTCACCACCACGTCTTTCGTCAGGTCGCGCTGAATCGCCGCCCGGAGCGCGTCCGGGTCGTCGGTCACCACGTCGCGGTAGGTCGCCTCGCCGCCCCACCGCTCGACGTAGCGCGAGACCGTCAGGCCGTTGGTCTCGACGACTTCGCCCGGACCGGGGTCGGACTGGACCAGTTCCTCGCCCGTCGGAATTACCCCGACCGTCGGTCGCTCGCGGACTTCGACGGTATCGACCCCGACCGACTTGAGCAGTCCCAAATCGGAGGGCCGCAGGCGGTGGCCGGGGTCGTAGAGGCGCTGGCCCGACTCCACGTCCTCGCCGACCGGCGCGACGTTCTCGCCCTCGGCCACGGCGTCGAAGACTTCGACCTCGGAACCGAACTCGTCCGTCTGCTCTATCATCACCACGGCGTCCGCGCCCGCGGGGAGTTCGCTCCCGGTGTGGACCCGGACCGCGGCGTTCGGGTGGACTTCGTCCGTGTCTCGAAGCACCTCGGGCGACCGGTCGCTCGCGCCGAAGGTGTCCTCGGCGCGGACCGCGTAGCCGTCCATCGCGGCCCGCGGGTAGTGGGGGACGTTCCGCGCGGCGACGACCTCCTCGGCCAGCACCCGGCCGTCGGCGGCGGCGAGTCGCACCTCCTCGGTCCGGTCGTGGGGCGCAATCGCGTCGAGGAGGCGCTCGCGGGCCTCGGCGACGCGAGTTTTGTCCTTGAATCCGGACTCCTTTCGGTCCGGTTGCTCTTCGCTCATGTCTGGAAATCGGCCGTCCGCGGGCAAAAACGTGTGGGAGTATCCTCTCGACGGAGAAATCACCGACTCTTGACGGCTCGATAGCCGAATATCACGGAGACACCGAGGAAACTGACTATACTAAGAACCATTTCGTCGGTGAGTTCGACATTCTCTACGATGGCGGCGACGACCACGAGAACGCCCGAAAGTGCGAACAATCCCCACTCCTGCGGACCGGTCAGGTGCCGTTCGATTCGGTCACGAAACATCCAGTACACCGAAAAGGCTGCTAGTGTGATGCCGAGGGGGAGACCCCATTTGCCGGGTGTCGCCCCGACTACGACGAATAGAACTACGAAGGCGATTGCGAGTATTATTTGTAATCCGAGTCGGAGTTGCGCTAAACTGTTTCCCCTAGCGCTGTCCTCTTCAGTTGTTTTCATTGACGTATCTCTACTTCTCCACACTATACCATATTTCTGTCGTGCTTCAGCATTCTCGCTATTAGATACTTCATTAATATTATCATCGATTGTGGTTAAAGATTATTTTTCATCATATAAATAGGGGCTTTCATCGTTATAGAAGCGTGAACTATGAGCAATGATAGTTAATTCATAGTCCCAAAATTTAATTTAATATGGTATTTAGCTCCATTTGCACTACGGAGGTAATCAAATGTCGAAGAAAGATAATGGTTCGGATGGTCTAAATCGGCGAAACATGCTCCGGAAGAGTGCTGCAGGTGCAACCGGCGGACTTCTCGGTTTGAGCCAAGCTACGGTAACGTGGGCAAAACCTACTGAGTCAGAGATAGAGCAACTGGAAAGCGAACCGAGTGTCCAAGCCGTTCTCAACAAAATCAATCGGTCAGAACTACCAAGTGATACGGAGAAAGTCTCTGGTACACTTGGAAAAGGTGAAGGTGAAAGTAAAATAGAATTTTGGGAAGGAAGCGTTGAATATGGGACGCTCACCGTCGGCAAAGTGAGCAATCACATCAACGTCATTTTCAGTTTTGATTATGATTCGATTTCGGAAGCCCCAGAACAGTTCCGCTCTATTCCTGCGGGGACGGACCCAATCGTGACCGCTCTTGGAGACAGAGCAATCGTGAAGCGGTCAACAACTGACCGAGAAGAACAGGCGATTCGAGCAACACTTCCCGTGACGGGAAGTGAAATGATTAGCTATACAACTTCCCTCTCCAGAGGATTCCTCGCCGAGGTTTTCACCAACATCGAAGGAGATGACGAACTGAATCGGCGACGGTTTATGATTAGGACTACCAACGCGGGGACTCATCCAGTCTATCAAGAATCCTCTGGAGCAATCGTAGAAGCAGACCCTGCAATCCAAGCAGAGGGAATAATCGATGACGTTGCAGACCTCATCGAGGACGGAGTGAACACCGATGCGGTCGAAGGCATCAAAGGAAGTCTCGGTGTCAAACCCTGGAAGCAGATACCAGATTCGGCGAAGAAAATAGAAAATCTCGGTAAAAGTGGTGTCAAAAGTGTCGTCGCGGCATCTATCCCGATGGCCTTAGATTCCGCCGGTGCTCACTGTGGTGCCGACTGCGCGGATTGTGCCATCTCGATTAAAACCTTGGCAACTGACTGCACTAAGTGTCGTATTTTCCTTACGACCTCAGTCTCAGCAATCGGTGCTGTGTCCGCAGTTCTTCTCATTGTTTGCATGTGGAACTTCTGTAATGTTCCGCGGGCGATAAACAAGTGCGACAAATGTCTTGACTGCGCCACCGAAAAAGTATAGATAATCTCTAAATACAGCTCATACAGATTGTTTTATCGCTTCTTAACCTATCGGGTTATCTTGAGAACTCTTCACGCGTCTTCAACCCGGTCAACTCTACGAGGACACGAGTAGTCGACCACACCCTTTTTCGCCCCTCCGTCCTAACACGCAAGTATGTCAGCGCTTCGTGAGGCCATGCGGGAGTTGCCGGACGCGGTGTTCGCCGACCTGCTGGAGAGCGACGACGCCTACCTGCTGGTCGTCGATCTCCCGGGTGCGAACGAGGAGACGGTGGACGTGAGCGTCACCGACGGGCGACTCGAAATCGAGCGCGCCGGGAGAAGGACGTACCGATGGAGTTCTCGTACCTACAGGAGGAGCGGTCGCTGTTTCTCGACGCCGACCTCCCGTTGCCGCCGGACGCCACCGGTGCGGGTGCGGAAGCGTCCATCGACCGGGGCGTGCTGGAACTGCGCCTACCCAAGCGCGACGCCACCCCGGAGCAGGAAATCCACATCGAGAGTCGGTGACCCCGCGGGGTGGTCACACTGGCTAACCTCCGTGCGTACCGGCGGTTCTTCGTCGTCGCGTACCACTTCCTGCCGCTCCTGCTGAGCTACGCCCGCGACAGACGCCGGTACTTGCTGTTCGGCAGTCCCCGCCGCGTCGATAGTCAGACGCGCATCGAGCGCGCCAACACCCTGCTGGAGTCGCTGCTGACGCTCGGCCCGACGTTCATCAAACTCGGCCAACTCCTCTCGACGCGTCCCGACGTCCTGCCGCCCGAGTACGTGGACGTGCTGTCGAAGCTACAGGACGAGGTGCCGCCAGCGCCGTGGGCCGGGGCGCGGGCCGTCCTCGAAGACGAACTCGGACCGGTCGAGGAACACTTCGACAACTTCGACACCGACGCCATCTCCGGCGCGAGTCTGGGGCAGGTCTACACCGCCGAGATAGACGGCGAGGAAGTGGCCGTGAAGATTCGACGGCCGAACATCGAGGAGTTGGTGAACGCCGACCTGCGCGTGATACGGTGGTCGCTGCCCGTTCTGCTCCGATTCCTCGGTCAGGCCCGGGCGTTCTCGCTGGAGAACCTCGCCGACGAGTTCGCCCGCACGATTCGACAGGAGATGGACTACGAACGGGAGGCCGCCATGCTCGAAGAGATTCGTTCGAACTTCGAGGGCGACGACGCCGTGGCGATTCCGTCGGTCTTCGACTCCCACTCCGGGCCGCGCGTGCTGACGATGGAGTACGTCTCCGGGACCAAGATAAACGACGTGGAGCAACTCGACGCCATGGGGGTGGACCGCCACGAACTCGCGGTCAACCTCCAGCGGGCCTACCTCCAGATGCTGCTCGAAGACGGGGTGTTCCACGCCGACCCGCACCCCGGTAACCTCTCGGTGCGCGACGACGGCACCATCGTCTTCTACGACTTCGGCATGTCGGGCCGGGTGGACGAGTTCGTCCAGAACAAGATTATCGACTTCTACATCGCCGTCGCCAATCAGGACATCGACGGGATTCTGGACGCCCTCGTCGAGATGGGCACGCTCAGTCCCGAGGCCGACCGGGCGACGATGGGGAAGGTGATGGAACTCGCCATCGAGGACGCCCGCGGCGAGGACATCGAGACCTACCGGGTCCAGCAGATAGTCGGACAGGTCGAGGACACCATCTACGAGTTCCCCCTGCGTCTCCCCTCGAACCTCGCGCTGGTCCTGCGCGTCGCCACCGTGGTCGAGGGCGTCTGCGTCACGCTCGACCCCGACTTCGACTTCATCTCGGTGGCGACCGACTACCTGACCGAGCAGGGCTACCGCGAGGAGTCGATAAAGCAGTTCGCCAGCGAGACCGGCGACCAGATTCAGCGGTCGGTTCAGTCGTCGGTCCGCGTCCCGCCGAAACTGGAGAGCGCGCTGGACCGCATCGACCGCGAGGACTTCCACATCCGGGCCGACGTCGAGGACGGGAGCGACGTGTTCGAGGTGCTGGCCAAGCGCCTCGTCTACGGGATGCTGTTGGCCTCCGGCGCGTTCTCGACCGCGTTCCTCTACGCGCTCACGAACGTCGAGGCCGCGGCGGTCGCGGCCGTCTTCTCGGTGGGCGTCGCGGCCCTGCTCTACCGGACCTTCCGCGAGCGCAGGGGAACGCGAGTGACCCCGCAGTTCACGCGCCACGAGATGCGACAGCGTCGGGGCGGGGACTGATGTCCGAGGTCACGGCCGAAACCTCCTCGAACACCGACGCCACCACGGGGACTGCCGACGTTGCAGAGACCGACACTAGCGCGGATACCGACGACAGCGAGACCACTACCGACACCGCCGACTGGTGGTGGACGCTCGTGGCCCTGAACCTCGCGGTGTTCGCCGGGTTGTTCCTCGGGAACCAAACGGCCCTCACGGTTCCGCCGTCGCTCGAATGGGTGCAGTTCCCGCTGAGTATCGTCGCGTTGACCGCTCCGGCGGTCGTCGCTATCGCCGTCCACTTCGACCGGAAGTTCGTCGCCGCGGTGTCCGACTGGGAACCCCGGTCGGAGTACGTCCTGCTCGGCGTGGCGATGTGGGTCGGTATCGGCGTTCCGCTCGCCGCGCTGTACCTCTATCGACGCCGCCAGTACGTCGGCGTCCCGTGATGTAATCGCGTCCTGAACCGTCTTCCGTCGCGGCCCCTCGCACCGTTCTCCGGCGGACCGTTCGGCGGTAGTCGCCCGAGTGAACTCGCCGTCGGTCACGTTATCCACCGGTCGTATTTTTAGGATAGCCAAAAACAGATTCATGTTTTGGAAACTCTTTTTTGCCAGTAGTGGGAATAGTCGCACATGGGACTACTGCAGAACCTCGTGTTGGTGTTCGTCGCGGGCCTCGTGACGGCACTTGCGACGGGACTCGGCGCGCTCCCGTTCTTCGTGGTCGACGACTTCAGTGACCGGTGGAACGTGGCGCTGTGGGGCCTCGCGTCGGGCATCATGGTGTCGGCGTCGCTGTTCGGACTCGTGAACGAGGGGCTGGCCTACGCGTCCGGCGGGTTCCCGACCCTGATGGTCGGCGGCCTGCTCGCGGGCGTCGCGCTCGTAGAAGTCGCCGACTGGGCGCTCGACGCCGTCGATATAGAAGGTAGTGACGAGCGCGGCCACGCCGCGGACGACGAACACGCTCACGAGACCGAAGCGGTCCACACCGACGGCGGTGGTCACGGCCACGACGACCACGCGCTGGAGGCTGAGGCGTTCGCGGAGGGCGACCTCCGGAAACTCGTCCTCATCCTCGGCATCCTGACCGTCCACAGTTTCCCCGAGGGGGTCGCGGTGGGCGTCTCGTTCGCGGAGTTGGGTCTCGAAGGCGGCATCCCCGTCCTCGGATTCTCGGTGCCTCTGCTGGCGGTGTTTATGACCATCGCCATCTCCATCCACAACGTCCCGGAGGGACTGGCGGTCTCCATCCCGATGCGCGCGATGGACGTGAGCAAGTGGCGGATGGTCGGCGCGGCGGTGTTCTCGAGTCTCCCCCAACCCATCGGCGCGGTCGTCGCCTTCGCGTTCGTCCGGTGGGCCAAGGAGTTCCTCCCCTTCGGTTTCGGATTCGCCGCGGGTGCGATGATATATCTGGTCGTCACGGAGTTCGTTCCCGAGGCGCTGGAGACCGGTGAGGAACTTCCGGGCGAGGGGCACAAGGAACTGCTGGCGGGACTCGCTCTCGGCGTCGCGGCGATGGTCCCGCTGATGTACGTCTGAGCCGTCTTCGCCTGCGCTCGCGGCGACGGTGGCCAGCGAGCCTTTTGCCGGAACCGTCGTCGCTGTGAGCATGGAGTTCGATTGGGGACTCGACCGCAATCAGGTCGCGTGGGGACTACTCGGCGTACTCGTGGTGTCCGTACTCGTCATAGTCGTGTTGGAGTTGGTCGGGACGCTGGGGTTCGCGGTGTTCCTATACTACGCCCTGCGACCCGCCGAGGAGCGGTTCGAGGAGCGGTTCGGCGACCACCCGGACGTCCCGCCGACGCTGTCGCTGTTGCTCGTCGGCATCCCGTTCCTGCTCATCGTGGGGTACACCGGACTGGTCGCGTTCCGGGAGGTCTGTCAGGTCATCAACTCCCGCCAGATTCAGTGGGCACAGCAGTACCTCAGACCGTTCACGTCCGGGGCGTCGTGTATCAACATACAGGGGGCCGCGAGACAGCTAATCGGTGTCCCTGCCGGTCAGGGCGGCCCACAGGCCGCCGGGCAGGGCGGCGCGCAAGCTACCGCCGGGTTCACTGATACCCTCAGGCAGTACGCCACGCTCCTATTCAAAATTCTCGTTCGGGTGTTCATCGTGGTGGTCGTGGCGTTCTACCTCCTGCGCGACGACGAGGAGATAGCGGGGTGGTTCCGGAAGAGCTTCGACTACGACGACGCGGTGATGGACTTCACAGAACGGGTGGACCGCGACCTCGAACACATCTTCTTCGGCAACCTGCTCACTATCGTCGTGACCACGGTCATCGCAGTCGCCGTCTACCTCGCCCTCGATATGGTCGTCCCCGCGGGCGACATCGCGCGTCCGATTCTGCTCGGGTTGGCGACCGGCGTCGCCGTCATCATCCCCATCGTCGGAATGAAAATCGTCTACGTCCCCTACGCCGTCTGGCTGTTGATACAGGCGACCGGGAAGGGGAGTGCGATGCCCGTCTGGTTTCCCGTCCTCTACTTCGCGGTCACGTTCGTCGTCGTCGATACAATTCCGGACTTCTGGATTCGGTCGTTCCTCTCGGCGGGCCGACTCACGCTCGGGATGATTATGCTCGCGTACGTCCTCGGCACCGTGGTGTTCGGCTGGTCGGGGCTGTTCATCGGTCCCATCGTCCTCACGGTCGGCTATCACTTCGCCGACGCGGTCTTCCCGAAACTGGTGGCGGGTCACGCGGTGTAACGCGCCCGTCACCGACCCCGGTGCTGCCCCTTTCCGTAACTTTACGCCCTCGGACATCGACTCCCGCCCATGGACATCGCACCGTTCGAACTCGAACGCTGGTTCGCCGAGTACGAACACGAGGCCGACATCATGCTCGCCGAGAGCGGAATCCGGAGTCTGGAGGCCGACCGATTCGACCTCGACCCCGGCAAACTCGACTACGTCATCCCGACCGACGGCGACCCCGAACTGCGGGCCGAACTGGCCGACCGGTACGACAGGGAGGCCGACGAAGTGCTGTTCACCTGCGGGGCGCAGGAGGCCAACTTCCTCGCGTTCCTCTCGCTGATGGGCGAAGACGAGGCGCTCGGCGGTGACGCCGCCGCATCCGGGTCCGCCGAGCAGACTCCCCACGCCGTCGTCGTCACGCCGACCTATCAGGCGCTCCACGCCGTACCGGAGGCCCTCGGCGACGTGAGTCGCGTCTGGCTCGAACCGCCCGAGTGGGAACTCGACGTGGACGCCGTGGCCGACGCGATTCGGCCCGAAACCTCGGTCGTCGTCCTCAACAATCCGAACAATCCGACCGGGCGTTACCACCCCGAGGAGAAGGTCCGGGAACTCTACGACGTCGCGGCCGACAACGACGCCTACCTGCTCTGCGACGAGGTGTACCGACTCCTCTCCGACGACCCGCTTCCGCCGGTCGCGAGCATGGGCGAGTACGGCATCAGTACCGCGAGTCTCACGAAGGCCTACGGTCTCGCTGGCCTGCGGTTCGGTTGGATAGTCGGTCCGGAGGCGGTCGTCGAACGGGCGTGGCAGTGGAAGGACTACACCACAATCTCGCCGTCCATCTTCGGGCAGCATCTCGCCGAGCAGGCGCTCGGCGAGCGCGAGCAACCCATCCTCGACGAGAACCGCACGTTGGCCGCACACAACTGCGAGCGCGTCCGGGAGTTCGTCACCGAGTACGACCTGTCGTGGTACGACCCCGTCGGCGTTAACGGTTTCGTGTCGATTCCGGCCGGGTTCGACGGGAGCAAGGAGTTCTGTCGAACGGTCGTCGAAGAGGAGAGCGTCGTCCTCGCGCCGGGCGACCTGTTCGGCTACGACGACTACTTCCGCATCGGATTCGGGCTGCCGACGGACGAACTCGAAGAGGGCCTGTCCCGCGTCGGCGACTGCATCGAGCGCCACTCGTAGGCCGACCCGACTCTGCAACCGCTGGGATTCGGGAAACGGCCTCAGAACCGATTTTAAAAATTCTAGTCGGTTCTGGTACCTTAATAAAACGTCCTCGCCCCTCCGTGAAACGACGGGAAACCAGGGCGCTGGGAGTAAAACCCGCGAAATATCTCTAACGCTCTCACCGTTATATGGTGTCGGGACGCCAAGGGATGAACAAGCAATGTCGAACGCGCCCTCCCCACTCGGTAACGAACGAACGATTCGGCTTCCAGACGACACTCGCTCCGAACTGCGAAACGGCGTGACGTCCACGCTCGGACGACTCGGCGCTCCGCTCCAGTTCGCGGGGTTCTGGTCCGCCGTGGTCCTCCCGCTGGCGTATCTCCCGATGCTCACTGGCGGTTTCACCGCCGGGGAGCGCTCGACGTTCGCCGTCCTGCTCGCTGTCCACGCCCTCGCACTCGTCGCAGGTCACGGCTACCGAGACGACTGACGACCGACTCCTCCGAGTGGTTGACGGTCCCTTCGCACTCTCACGCCCTCTGCTACATGCAGTGCACTACTGCCCGCCCTGTCTAGGCGACACGTTCCTCGAACTACTGGGTTCTCAACTTTCTGATGCTCTGCGTCGCTGCGACACCCCGTATCCGGGGAAATCCCATTCCAAACGGTTTATACTATCCCGGACGCTATCCGGGCGTATGGCAAAAGAGCAGAAGGAAGTACGGGACCTGCAGGAAGGCAACTACGTGATGATTGACGATGCGGCGTGCGAAATCAACTCCTACAGCACGGCCAAACCGGGTAAGCACGGCAGTGCCAAGGCTCGTATCGAGGCCGAAGGCGTCTTCGACGGCAAGAAGCGAAGCCTCTCCCAGCCAGTCGACGCCAAGATTTGGGTCCCCATCATCAACCGCAAACAGGGTCAGGTCGTCTCCGTCGAGAGCGACAACGTGGCGCAGGTCATGGACCTCGAAACCTACGAGACCATTACCATCAAGACGCCCGACGACGTGGACCTCTCGCCCGACGACGAAATCGAGTACCTCCAATTGGAAGAACAGCGGAAGATTCTCCAGTAGATGTTCCCCGGCGCGTCCGCCGACCGCGAGGAAGCGGCCTACGTGGTGGTGGGTGCGCCGCTCGACGTTTCGACGACGTTCCAACCCGGGACGCGGTTCGGTCCCGACCGAATCCGCCGATTCTCGCGGACGTACGACGACTACGACGCCCGAACCGACCTGTACTTCTCTCAACTCTCCGTCCACGACCACGGCGACGTCCGGGCGTGGGACGACGCCGCGGAGTATCTGGAGTATCTGGAAGGAGTGTTGACCGACGTGCGATGGGACGACGCCGTCCCGCTCACGCTCGGGGGCGAACACACGGTCACGCTCGCGGGCGTCCGGGCGGCCGCCCCCGACACCTTCGTCTGTCTCGACGCCCACCTCGACCTGCGCGAGGAGTACGACGGCAACGAACTCAGTCACGCCACCGTGACTCGTCACGTCCTCGACATCGCCGACGAAGCCGTGATTCTCGGCGTGAGAACCGGGAGCGAAGCGGAGTACGAGCGCGCCGGCGAGTCGGACGTGACGGTCGTCCCGCCGGAAGCGGTGGCCGACTGGACGCCGGCGTTCGGCGACGACGAGTCGGTCTATCTCAGCGTCGACATCGACGGCGCCGACCCCGGTTTCGCGCCCGGGACGGGGACGATGGAACCGTTCGGACTGAACCCCAGAGAGATGCGCGACGTGGTACGCGACGTAGCCGAGACCGGGTCTGTCGCCGGTTTCGACGTGGTCGAGGTCAACGACCGCGACGACGGACAGGCCGCGGCGCTCGCCGGGAAGTTGCTCCGGGAGTTCGTCTTCTCGGACGCCGCGAAGTCGGACGAGTAGGCCCCTCGATTCCGCATGCCAGAAGCCGTCGTAATCGACAGCCGATACGTTTTTCCGACTCTAATCGGCCAACCGGGACTCCTCCTAGTGTGAGACCGTGGCGGAGCGGTGCTGTGCGGTTGCTGTCTCACTGGCTCACGCAATAGCTAGCTCTTTCCACCTATCCACTCGGTCTCCCCTTCGAATCCCAACTACCTCCACAGCACCAACTCCACCTCCGACGACTGGTCGAACGCGAAGAGATACAGATACAAGCCGCTCCGCGACTCACACCGAACCAGACCAATGAACCTCGCCGAACTCACCGCGCGATACGACGACGAGTTACGGACCAGCGACTTCGCCGACGTAGACGCCAGCGCCAACGGCCTACAGGTCGGTCCCGACCACCGCGAGGTCGAGACGGTCGCGTTCGCGGTGGACGCCGCCGAACAGACCGTCGAGGCCGCGGCCGAGCGCGGGGCGGACGCGCTGGTCACCCACCACGGTCTCTCGTGGGGCGGCATCGAGCGCGTGACCGGCCGCCAGTACGACCGCATCGCGCCCCTGATAGAGAACGACGTGGCGCTGTACGTCTCGCACCTCCCGCTCGACGCCCACCCCGAACTGGGCAACGCCGCGGGACTGGCCGACCTGCTCGGCCTCGAAGACCGCGAGCCGTTCGGCCGGATGGGTCCCGAACACGTCGGCCAGCGCGGCCGCGCGCCGGACCCGATTCCGACCGACCGCCTGCGCGAGACGCTGAAAACCGAACTCGACCACTTCGGACAGGGCGTGCGCGTCCTCGACTTCGGTCCCGAGCGAATCGAGGACGTGGCCATCGTGACCGGGAGCGGCGTCGATTGGCTGGACGAGGCGGTCGAGAACGACGTGGACGCCCTCGTCACGGGGGAAGGCAAGCAGAAGGCCTACCACGAGGCGCGCGAGGCCGGACTCACCGTCTTCCTCGCCGGCCACTACGCGACCGAGACGTTCGGCGTGCAGTCGCTCCAGACGCTGGCCGAGGAGTGGGGTCTCGAAACGACCTACGTCGATGCGCCGACCGGGTTGTGACGGCGCGATGAACCTCGATGCGCTCCGTTCGACTCGTCGAGGACGGTGGATGCGGGCGGCGCTGACGGTGGCGCTGCTCGGACTGGCCGCCGCCGTCGCGCTCACGCAGGGCGGCGTCTTACCCGCCTCGCTGGGGGTCGTCCTCGGCCTGTTCGCCTCGGTCGCGCTGTACCGCTATTTGGCCCGGAATCGCGGCGAGTAGCAGTGTCCGAACTGCGCGATACGTGCCCGAACTGAGCGGCGTTCAGGCGCTGTGCCGTTCGAGGAACCGCCGAACCGGCGCGACGAGGTCCGGACCGACCTCCTCGGGGACGAAGTGGCCGACCCGGTCGTAAACGACCCGTGAGGCGTCCGGGAACAGCGCCTCCCACCGCCGGAGAAGCGGTCCCTGAATCGGGTCGCGCGCCCCCCAGAGGAGCAACGCCGGGGTTCCGGTGAGAGCCGACCGGCGGTCCCAGAGGTCGGCGAGCCAGTCGCCCGACGCGAGGAGTTCCCGGAGGAACGTCCACGACCCGACGCGGTCCGCGGGCGACCCCAGCGGCGCGGTGTACTGGCGGTACGCCGTCTCGTCCACGCCGAGACCCGCGATGTGGGGGAGACCGACTGCCGCCCGGGCGAAAGCGTTGTGCCTGAGTACGAGGTGTTTCCCACGGGATTGGCGGCGGTCCGTCCGATAATCCGTGGGAGCAGGCGCTCGCGCGGCCACATCCACGTGTTCATCAGCACTATCTCCGAGACCGCGTCCGGGTTGCGCGTGGCGTAGTCGAGTCCGAGCGGGCCGCCCCAGTCGTGACCGACGACGACCGCGTCTTGCAGGTCCAGCGCGTCGAACAGGCGTTCGACGACCCGGGCGTGGTCGGCCGGGCGGTACGAGAACGACGACGGCGATGGCTTCTCCGAGAGACCGAATCCGAGCAGGTCGGGCACGACGCACCGGTACTCGTCGGAGAGACCGCCGAGGAGGTGGCGATAGAGGAACGACCACGTCGGGTTACCGTGGAGCATCACCACCGGGCGACCCTCCCCCTCGTCGGCGTAGTGGACCCGACCCTCCGGGAGGTCGAGCCAGTTCGCGTCGAACGGATACCGAGTTCGGTCGAGCCAGTCCGGACGGCGGTGTCGGTCGGTCTCGGTCGGCGAGTCGCTCATGCTCTCGCCCATGACGCGGCGAAACAACTCTCTTATCGCTCCGCTCCGACTATCGTCGGCGCTGGTCGCTCGAACTGCTCGACTCCGAACCGGGACGATGTCGGGGAACGACCACGACCCACCCGCAAAGGGATAATATTAAAAGCCCCCCGTTCAACTTGAAATACGTGTCCGCCGGGTTTCAACGACCCGCGAAGGTCGCCGAAGCTACGGTCACGCGACGGTTCTCGGCGGAGACGGGCCGCGGCCAACCGGCCCCGACAGCCGACCCTCGGGTACGGCTAATTGAACCGCCGCTGGCGCTCGACCACCGTCACGCGGGCCCCCGCGGTAGTTGGCATTACAGTTTTTAGCGTACAACCGTGTAAGCTTACACGTGTATACCATCCGACGGGTATCAGACTGCGATTATCAGCGTTGATACGAACACCTACGCTTATTTTTCTACGATTCATATTCGTTTTCGAGAACAACCAAGATGGGACACACATGGCCATTTCTGGGAAAGATACGACGCAGCTACGCACTTAAACTCGCTATCGCACTGGTATCAATCGTCGCAGTTACTGTCGCAGTCGGCGCGCTGGTACAGGCCCAGACCGCCGACGAGGTTCGGGCCGACGTGCAGGAGGAGTTGACGACCCTCTCGAACTCGCGGGCCGACAACCTCGACACTTGGCTGTCGAGCGTGAAGGTACAGACGAAACTGACTTCTCGTGACGCCGCGTTACGGAGCGGCGACACCGACCGCATCCGGGGGCATCTGAAGGGGATGGTCGCCGACGGGAACGTCCCCGATGGCGTCGTCGCTGTCCACTACTACGACGCCGCCGAGGGAACCATCGTGACCAGTTCGAACGACGCAATGGCCGGGGTCAGTCCGGCCGAGCAGGGCGCGCCGTTCGCCGCCGACCCGCCGACGTTCGACGGCCGGAACGACGTGTACGTCTCTAAACCGTTTCGAGTGCCGGTCGTCGATTTCCCGGTCGTCGCGGTGATGTCGCCGGTTCCCAATCAGTCGGACAAACGAGTTATCTACATGATAAACATCGAGAACCGGACCAAATCGCTGACCGGCGGCGTCGAAGGCGGTTACACGGTCGTTCTCAACTCGACCGGCCACTACCTCGCTCACCCCAACGAGAGCAAACTGCTGTCGAGTCACCACGGCGGGGCGGACAACCCCGCGGTGCGGGCCGGTCGCGCCGGGAAGTCCGGATTCACCCGGATGGACGGCGGCATGCTGATGGGGTACTCCCCGATGGAGTCGTCCGACTGGGTGGTCGTCGTCCACGCGCCGGCGAGCGAGGCGTACGCCCTGAGCGACTCGGTCACTTCGAACATCATCGGTCTCATCCTGCTGGCGGTCGTGAGCCTCGCGCTCGTCGGGGTCACCATCGGCAGTAACACCGTCATCGCGCTCCGGCAACTCTCCAGCAAAGCAGACGCGATGGCCGGTGGTGACTTGCAGGTGGACTTGGAGACCAAGCGGCGCGACGAGTTCGGGTCGCTGTACGACTCGTTCGCTCGGATGCGCGACTCGCTACACGAGCAGATACGCGAGGCCGAAACCGCGCGCGACGAGGCCGAAGAGGCCCGAGAGAGCGCCGAGGAGGCCCGCCGAGAGGCCGAGAGTCGCCGCGAGGAGGCCGAGGCGCTGTCGGGGCACCTCGAAACCAAGGCCAACCACTACGAGAACGTGATGGACGCGGCCGCAGACGGCGACCTCAGCGTTCGGGTCGACACCGAGAGCCGGAGCGACGCGATGGTCGCCATCGGTTCCTCGCTCAACGACATGCTGGACGACATCGAGCGGACCGTGGCGAACGTCAAGCGGTTCGCCTCCCACGTCTCGAACGCGGTCGTGGACGTGGAGAGCAGCGCCGAGGAGGTGATGGCGACCGGCGAGGAGGTCAGCGACTCGGTGGGTGAAATCTCCGAGGGTGCGGCCCACCAGACCGAGCAACTCGGCGACGTCGCCAGCGAGATGAACACCCTGTCGGCCAGCGCCCAGCAGGTCGCCGCGACCGTGGACGACGTGGCCGCCACCTCCGAGCAGGCCGCGGCCGCCGGCGAACTCGGCAAGGGGGCCGCCGAGGAGGCGCTCTCGGAGATGGACGCGGTCGAGGCCGCGACCGAGCGGACCGCCGCCGAAATCGAGGAACTCGACGCCGAGATGGAGGCCATCGGCGACATCGTGGAGGTCATCACCGAAATCGCCGAGCAGACCAACATGCTCGCGCTCAACGCCTCCATCGAGGCCGCGCGGACCGACGCCGAAGGCGACGGGTTCGCCGTGGTCGCCGACGAGGTGAAGAACCTCGCGGAGGAGACCAAGGAGTCGGCGGCCGAAATCGAGGGCCGCATCGAACGCGTCCAAGAGAAGACCGCCCAGTCCGTGGAGGGGATGACCGAGACCAGCGAGCGCATCAGCGCCGGGGTCGAGACGGTCGAAGGTGCCATCGACGCGCTGGAGGAGATAGCGGAGTACGTCGAGGAGACCGACAGTCGGATTCAGGAGATTCAGTCGGCGACCGAGAATCAGGCCGAGTCCTCGAGCGCGGTCGTCCAGATGGTGGACGAGGTGGCGTCGATTAGCGAGGAGACGACGAGTCAGGCCGAGTCCGTCTCGGAGGCCGCCGAGGCCCAGACAGAGACGCTGGCGGACGTTCGCGACGACGCCGACGACCTCGCGGAGCGAGCGGCCGAACTCTCGCAGTTGCTCGACGACTTCCGGGTCACGCGCGGGGCCGGGCCGATGGACGACACCGACTTCCAGACCGCGGAGGTGAACGACTGATGATAGAACTCATCGACGTCTGGTTCCTGCTCGGCACGCTCGGCATGACTGTCGGAACCGTCTACCCGCTGTGGCGTCTCGCCACCGAGCGCCGGTACGGGTCTCACTACGCAGTACTGGCTGCCGTGACGGGATTCGCGGCCGTGGCGTACCTCGCGATGGCACTCGGGATGGGGAAGGTACAGGCCAACGGCAGTGCGCTGTACCTCCCGCGGTATCTCGACTGGCTGGTGACGACGCCGCTGTTGGTGCTGTACCTCGGAATGCTGTGTCGGCCCGAGCGCAAGGTCTACGCCGCGCTGGTCGGCGTGGACGTTCTCGTCATCGGGTCGGGCGTGGTCGCGGGCCTGCTCGCGGCACCGTACAACTACGTCGCGTATCTCGTCGGCTGTGTGGCCTACGTGGGTCTGCTCTACCTGCTGCTCAGCGTGCTTCCCCGGCAGGCGACCCTGCACGGGGACCGCGTTGACGCGGTGTTCACGAAGCTACGGAACCTGACCGTGGTGTTGTGGACGCTCTACCCCGTCGTGTGGATTCTCGGCCCGCTCGGGGTCGGCCTGCTCCAGACGGGGACCGAAGTGATGGTCGTCACGTACCTCGACCTCATCAGTAAGGTCGGGTTCGTGTTCATGGCCGTCAACGGGTCGGACGCGCTCGACCAACTCCGGACGGGGGCGGCGCTGGCCGACCCCGCGGACGCGGGCGACGAGCGCGCTCCGGCGGCGGACTGACGGACGCCGTTCGAGTGCGGTCCCTTTCTCGCTGCTTCCGTAATCGCGGCGTTCAAGCGTCTGGACCGACCAGCACTCCACATGACCGACGACCACGACGGCCACGAAGACGGCCACCGCGAAGCGTTCCACCACGACCCCATCGGCCACGCCGAGGTCCGGGCGGGCATGACCGTCGGCGAGTTGGCCGAATCGTACGGCGACGCCGGTATCGGTGCGGCCGACATCCACGAGGCGGTGGACATCTACGCCGAGATGCTGGGCGACGACGACGTGACCAACTTCTTCGGTCTCGCGGGCGCGATGGTGCCGACCGGGATGCGCCGCATCGTCGCCGAACTCATCCGCGACGGTCACATCGACGCGCTGGTGACGACCGGCGCGAACCTGACCCACGACGCCATCGAGGCCATCGGCGGCAAGCACCACCACGGGCAGGTTCACGCCGAGGACAAGACCGAGCGCGAGCACGACGAGCAACTGCGCGACGAGGAGGTGGACCGGATTTACAACGTCTACCTCCCGCAGGAACACTTCGCGCTGTTCGAGAACCATCTGCGCTCGGCAGTCTTCCCCGAACTGGAGGACGAGGACGGCGGTGCGGTCAGCATCCAGCGACTGACGGCGGAACTGGGCCGAGCGAACAGCGAGGTCAACGAGAGCGAGAGTGTCGAGGAGGACGCGGGGGTCGCGGCCGCGGCCTACGAGAACGACGTGCCGATTTACTGCCCGGCGATTCAGGACTCGGTGCTGGGCTTGCAGGCGTGGATGTACTCCCAGACCGCCGACTTCACGCTCGACGCGCTGGCCGACATGACGACCATCACCGACCAGGCCTTCGAAGCCGAGAAAGCGGGTGCGATGGTGGTCGGCGGGGGCGTGCCCAAGAACTACGTCCTCCAGACCATGCTGGTCTCGCCGGAGGCCTACGACTACGCGGTCCAGTTGACGATGGACCCGCCCCAGACCGGCGGTCTCTCGGGCGCGACGCTGGACGAGGCCCGGTCGTGGGGCAAACTGGAGAAGGCCGCGCGCAACGCCTCGGTCTACGCCGACGCGACGATTACGCTCCCCCTCGTGGTCGCGGCGGCCCGCGAGCGAATCGAAGACGCGGAGTGAGCGGACCGTCGCTGTTGGCGGCCAGTACTCAGTCCCGCTCGTCGTCCCCGCCGGGGAGTCGACGGACCGCCTTCTCCCAGCGGTCTCGGGCCGCCTGCCCGGGGTCCGCAAACGGGTCGTACGTGATGTCTTCGGCCGTACCGAGACTAGTCCGCCCGTCGCTGTCCGTCGTCGTCCGCCATAGACCGAACGCGGTCACGGCCGCTAACAACCCGAACAAGGACGCTAACAGGACACTGGCGGAACTATCGAGGGGGAGTACCACGAAGAGCAAGACCAGCAGAAGCGCGGCTAATTGAAACGCGTAGAGGAGGAGACGGAACCAGCCACCGGAGAACTCGATAGTCCGACCCATCTTTCTTTCTGACAGTGGAGTTCCAGACGAATAATCTTTTACGAGCGCGATTCAGCGAGTCGTCCGACACGGTGGCGGCGCAGTCGAGAAGGCCGGACACCGGCGCTCCGGGGAGATTCGACGTCCGGACGCACGCTCGGTTCAAACGGATAAATAGCATCGCAGCGCGCGAGCGGGGACGGCTCAAATCGGGTCGTCGGGGTCGCGCTCCGCGGCGACCCGCGATGCCTCGGCCGCGTACTGCTCGCACTCCTCGGGGTCGTCCACGGTACCGAGGTTGTCCGCCGACACGTCGAGCGCCGCGGTGGTGTCGCGCTCGTCGGTGAAACTGGTGAGCGCCCGCTCCTTGCGGAAGTACCGCTTCCCGTCGGGGGTCGCGTAGACGAGGATGACGAGGTTCTGCTCGTCGTCGGAGTACGTGCGCTCGACCAGCCATACCCGGACCTCCTCGCCGGTCTCGTCGTCCGCGTCGGCGTCTGTTGCCATGACCGACTAGTCGGCGGACGCGAAGTTAGTCGTTCGGGACACTCTTGAGGGAGGCGTTCGTCGGAGTCGCCAAGGAGAGACACGACGTGTCCGAGTCGCGCCGACTCTCGCCCGACGACGACCCCGAGCAGTCCCCGACGGTCCGGGCGCTGGCCCACGCAGAGACCCACGAGGAGTTGATTCTGGGGTCGCGGGCCTACTGCCGGGAGGCGGCCCGCGAGTACGACTTCGACGTCGAGTTCTCGCGGGTCGAGTGGGAGGTCTCGACCCGCGCGAAGCGCCGGGCCGCCGCGGTCAAGCGCCCCAAGATTCCCGACGCAGAGGTGGGCGACCCGATAGACTGGCGCGCGGCGGCCGACCGCGTGGGGTCATCGCCCGAGGACCTCCGGACCTGCACGCTCTCGCTGACGTGGGCCGCGTTCGAGTCGTTCGACGTGGGCGAGTGGACCACGACGCTCCGCCACGAACTGATTCACGTCGAGCAGTTCCAGCGCTACGGAACGACCGACCACGGCTCGGCGTTCGAGACCCGGGCCGAGTCGGTGGACGCGTCGGTCAGGTGCCCACCGTTCGCCGACCCGAAGTACGTCCTGACCTGCGCCGACTGCGGCGCGGTGGTCGGACGCCGCTACCGCGAATGTAAACTGGTCCGCCAACACGACCAGTACCGGTCGTCGTGCTGCGGCGCGTCGGTGGCGTGTTCGGGACCGGACGGGGAGTGACCCGAATGCGAGGCGAACTGGACGGGGAGTGACCCGGTCGCCGTCCGGCGACGGCGGTCGGTCGGAATCGCTCATAGCGTCAGTACTCCGCCCGGAGGCGACGCCAGTCGAGTTTCAGGTAGTGGTACAAGGTCCCCGTCAGCCCGGACCGCGCGATTCGACGCCCGGAGGTCGCCACCAGCACATCCGGGTGGTAGCCGGTCGGCCACTCGCGGCCCAACTCCCGACTGAACGCGGTGTCCTCGTTGGGCACGTCCGGGAAGCCGCCGGTCTCGAAGTAGGCGTCCCTGCGCACGAAGCAGTTGAACCCCGGCAGGACCGGCCGGTCGAGTCGCGGGAACGCGTGGTTGATGGTCGCCTCCATCGCCTTGGCCCGCGCCGGGCCGACCAGCCGACAGCGCGAGGACGCCGCCGCCAGCCCCTCGCGTCGCGCGAATCCGAGCATCGAATCGAGGTACTCCGGACGGACCACCGTGTCGGCGTCCACGAAGGCTATCCAGTCGCCGTCGGCCCGCTCCGCGCCGCGGTGGCGCGCGTCGCCGATGCCGGGTGCGAAGCCAGTCCCCCCGTCGGCGGCGGCCTGTGGCTGGTGAACTACCGCGGCGTCGTATCGCCGGGCGACTGCTGGGGTGGCGTCGTCGCTGTCGCCGTCCACGACGATGGTCTCGTACTCGCGGTCGGTCCGCTGGTCCCGGACGCTCGCCAGCGTCGCGGGCAGCGACGCCTGTTCGTCCTTCGCGGGGACGACGAAGCTCACTGTGGGGTCTGTCATGGTTGACGGGTCGGGCGAGCGCCGTGATACCGGCCGGGGAGTTCACCCGCGAGGAGTAAGGGTCTTTTCGCCGGAGCGGATAGGTCCAAACGGCCGATGACGAGGCGCTTGCTCCGAACTGGTCTCGGCAACCAGTCGTGACGAGCCCTATGAGTGCCGAGGCCTTTCGTACCCGACCGCGATATCGAGAGAACCGGTAGTCGCGACGACCCGTTTTCACTTCTGTATCTAAGGAGTCACCGAGCGCGCGCGAGTCGTTCGACACGGTGTGACTCTCCGTGACAGTTTACCGTACGAACGCCGTTTTCTCCGTATCTCACTTTAAAATTACTTCAGTTTATCATTATTTATTCATCGGATGCCGCCGGCGACATCGAGGTGTCAAGCGACTCCTCGACTTCCGTGCCCGAGAGTATTCAGATTCTAAGCTCCGGATTTAAACAGTATGAATTCCGTAAAAAGAGTCATCCATTGAAGTATCACCGGGCTACCAGCGCCGACTGTAGCATGAGCGAACGCAATCCGACGAGACGGCGATTCCTCCAGTTGAGTGGCGCGACTGTCGCGGCCTCCGCGCTCGGCGCGAGTTCGGCCGCCGCGGAGTCCGCTTCGTGGGAGTCCGTCAAGAGTCCGGTCGACGTGACGCTCTACGACGTCGAGAAGACCGCGCGCAACAACTTCGCGGTCGGCGGTTCCGGTATCGTGGTCGAACGAACTGACGAGGGCTGGAAGAAGGTCCTCGACGGCGGCCCGACGGGGAACGGTAACTCGCTGTTCGGCGCGGACGTGACCGACGACGGCAAGCGCCTCTGGTTCGTCGGGTCCTCCGGCGCGATAGGCGAGTACGACGTCGAGACCGGCAACCTCCAGAGCCACTCCGCGCCCAACGACGCCACGAACAACTTCAACGACGTGGCGGTGACCGGCAACGCGGGCGCGGCGAACGTCTACGTCGCGGGCGACTCCGGAAACGTCTTCTACTCCTTCGAGAACGGTGCCAGCGGGACGTGGAACTACGTCACCGTCGGTCAGGGCGCGGCCATTCGGGCCATCGACTTCTTCGGCGCGCGGAAGGGCCACCTCGTCAACGGCAACGGCAAGGTGTTCTACACGGGCGACGGTACGACGTGGAACCGTATCGGCATCGCCGACGCCGACGTGTCGATGTACGGCATCGACTCGGACGCGAAAGACGACGTCTGGGTCGTCGGCGGTAGCGGCGTCGTCTACCACTACACGCTCGACGCCGAAGGGACGCCCAAGTGGTTCCGGACGAAGGTCGGCAAGCCCGGTCTCCGCGACGTCGAAATCGAGAACGGTGCCGGGTACGCGGTCGGCAACTCCGGTGCCGTTTTCGACCGCGAGAGCGGCGAGTGGACGAGAGACGCCACCCCGGCCGGGCAGAACCTCCGGGCGGTCGTCGAGCAGGAGAACAACGACATCGCCGTGGGTAACTCCGGCACTATCTACGAGACCAACCCGAGCGCCAGCGCCGACCCGGGTTCCGGCGGCGGCGGACAGGATGGCGACGCGGGCCGAATCGCTCGCGCGTCCACCGAGACCTCCGGTTCGAAGAGCCTGACGTTCACGCTGGAAAACGTCGGCGACCAGTCGGTCAGTATCGACCAGTTCGCGCTGGAGACCGACGTGCAGGTCGAGACTATCGCTCGGTCGGGTGCCGAGGTCGAACTCGCCGGTGACGCGGTCGGCACCGCCGACAGCACCGACGGGTTCCCGGTCGACGGGACGCTCCGCGCGCTCGACACCAGTGCGGTCTACGACGCGGGTACGACGGGGCAGGCCGACTTCGGTCTCTACGACGGCGGTAACGTCGCGCTGACGGTCGAACCGGTGCAGGACAAGCCCAGCGGTAACTACCTCTCGGCCACGCTGGTCTACGGCGACGGGACGCAGGAGACGTTCCACTTCAAGGTGACCAACGTCAACTCGTAAACCTCGACCCGCGAGGACTCGTAAGTCCCGAACCGCGAAGGGTCGTCGGTCCCGTGCGGAGAGCGAACCGTTTTTGCCACCGTTGTGCCCAACACACGTCATGGAGAAGCTCCTCGAGTCTCTGCACGAAGCGCCCATCGTGGACAAAGACGGCTACCAGTATCTCGTCCACCCGATAAGCAACGGCGTGCCGATGCTCGAACCCGAACTCCTCCGCGAGGTCGTGGTCGGCGTCACGCAGGCCGCGGACCTCGACGTGGACAAGATAGTCGCGCCCGAGGCGATGGGCATCCACATCGCCACCGCGCTCTCGCTCCAGACCGACGTTCCCCTCGTGGTCATCCGCAAGCGCGAGTACGGACTCGACGGCGAGGTGGCGCTCCACCAGACCACCGGCTACTCCGAATCGGAGATGTACATCAACGATATCGAGGAGGGCGACCGCGTCCTCATCGTGGACGACCTCCTCTCGACCGGCGGGACGCTGGCGGCCATCACCGACGCGATGGACGAAATCGGCGCGGAAATCGTGGACATCGCGGTCGTCATCCGGAAGGTCGGCGAGACCGCCCTCGACGAGACCGACTACGAGGCGACGAGTCTCGTGGACATCTCGGTCGAGGACTACGAGGTCACGATTCACGAGGCCAGAGACTGATTCGTCGCCGTCGATGGCGTCGCCAGCGGCTAGTTCTCTCTCAGTAGTACGACCGGAATCGACGGCGACCACCGGACGAAAAACGCCCGCCGGCCACGCTCGACGCGTAGTTCGCACCGCCGAACGTCTTTCTCGTTCCCGACTCCTCTCGCACAGCGAAGGTGCCGTCGTAGCGCGCCGGAAGGCAACCCGCGTCGCCCGGCCGATTTGATGCACATTCGTGCATATTATGGCCTCTTCTAATCCGGATATGCGCTCGAACGCGAAACTATTATTGGCCGCGACTCGCACCTCCGGGTATAGAATGACGACCGATACGGACGGCGAAATCGAACTCGAATACGAACTCGACGACAAACCGCCGTGGCTGAAGTCGCTGCTGCTCGGGATTCAGCACGTCGCGGTGATGATAGTCCCGGCGACCGCGGTGGCGTACATCGTCGCCGGTGCGGTCGGCCTGAGCGCGGCCGACACCGCCTACATCGTCCAGATGGTTCTGCTGTTCTCCGGACTGGCGACCGTCGTGCAGGCGTACACCGTCGGCCCGGTCGGCGCGCGACTCCCCATCGTGATGGGGACGAGTTTCACCTTCGTCGGCGCGGCCACGAGCATCGGCGCGAGCGCCGGACTCGGTGCCGTCTTCGGCGCGATACTCGTCGCCGGATTCGTCGTCGAAGGTCTCATCGGCTGGCAGTTCGAGCGCATCAAGCCCTTCTTCCCGCCGCTGGTCACCGGACTCGTCGTCGTCATCATCGGTCTCTACCTGATTCCCGTCGCCATCGACTACTCGGCGGGCGGCGTCGGCGCGAGCGACTACGGCGCGATGCACAACGTCGGTCTCGCCGCGCTCGTCCTGTTCGTCTCGGTCGTCCTCAACCTCTTCACCTCGGGCGTCACGCGACTGCTGAGCACGCTCGTCGGCATCACCGTCGGCTACGCGGCCGCGGTCGCGTTCGGTCTCGTGAACTTCGCCCCCGTCGCCGAGGCGTCGTGGGTCGCGGTCCCGCGACCCGGCGCGTTCGGGTTCGCCTTCGAACCGGTCCCCATCGTCACGTTCGCGTTCCTGTTTCTGGTGTCGGCGATGGAGACCGTCGGCGACATGTCCTCGGTCACGGCCGCGGAGGGCCGGACCCCGACCGACGAGGAGTTCCGCGGCGGCCTGTTCACCGACGGACTACTGAGTTCGGTCGGTGCGGCGTTCGGCGCGTTCCCCGTCACGTCGTTCTCGCAGAACGCGGGCATCGTCAACTTCACCGGCGTGATGAGTCGTCACGTCGTCGGCGTCGCGGGCGTCATCCTCGCGCTACTCGGTTTCAGCCCCAAGGTCGGTGCCGCGGTCACCACCATCCCGAGCGCGGTGTTCGGCGGTGCGGTCCTGCTGATGGCCGGGATGGTCGCCGCGAGCGGCGTTCGTCTGGTCTTCTTGCACACCGACCTCGACCGCCGCAACATGGTCATCGTCGGGGTCTCGCTCGGACTCGGTCTCGGCGTCGCCACCCGCCCCGAGGCGCTTCAAGGTCTCCCGTCGGCCGCCCGGACCTTCTTCGGCGAACCCGTCATCATGACCGCGCTGACCGCGCTGGTCCTGAACACGCTCACGCCGGGCGAGCAGAGTCCGCTCTTCGACGCCGCGCCCGACGAGACGCCCGCCGAGTCGCCGACCGTCGCCGCGTCCGGCGAGGACTGAAACCGCCGTTTCGCTCCGGTCTCACCGTCGTTACTGTCCCGCTATCTGAGCGCGTCCGTATCGACCAGTCGCTTCCCGTGATGTTCCCGGAAGTGACGCACGCGGAGTTTCCACGCGTTGTTCTCGTCGGGTGACGGGAGTTCCATCCGACAGAGCGCGCAGGTGTGGGTACCGTCGCGCCGGACGCTCACCAGCGACTCGTCGTGGAGCATCTCGTAGTGGTGGAGCAGCGACCGGACCCGCACGTCCCGAGAACAGCGAGCGCAGGGGTACATCCGGTCGCGGAAGGGCGTCTCGTTCATGCGTGAACGATAGCGCCGCGATTCCAAAAGGGTACCTCGACCCCTCGTCGCCCCGAGAGACCAGTACCGACGCGCCCGCTCGGTCCGTGTGACGGTCGGAACTGGCGCGTCTCGCTACGCGACGAGACCTCGGAGGAACGAAGAGAGTCGGTGGAGCTTCGTGTTCTGCTCGTAGTGTCGCCAGCCCCTGTAGCCGCACGCGAGCGTCGTGGCCTCGTAGCCCCGCTCGTGCAGGTGGCTAGTCGCCTCCTCGGCCACCACGCCGGCCTTACAGACGGTGACGACCTCGACGTCGTCGGGAACGTGGTCGAGAAACGGGTCGAGCGCCTCGGCGTCGCCGTCCCGGAGGTCGTCGTAGACCGGCGCGTTGTGGCTCCCGTCGATGTGGTCGCGCTCGTAGTCGCCGAGCGGCCGGAGGTCGAGGACGAACGCGTCGTCGGGGAGCCGGTCGTCGAGTTCCGACGGTCGAATTTTGTCCATACTATGCAATACTGCCGGGTGCACTTAGACCCCTCGCTCGGCCACGTTCCTGCCGAATCCGACGCTCGACCCCGCCCTACACGTCGTAGATTCCCGCGGCTATCAGCGCGACGGTGCCGACCAGCACGCCCCCGACGAGCGCGAAGTAGGGGCGCGTCGGCGGCGCGGGAAACGGGACCGCCCCGAACCAGAGCGCGACGACGGGAATCAGCGCGAACACGACCACGAACGCGAGGAAGGCGGCCCAGATAACTCTCCCGACGGTCGCGAGTCGGTCGAACAGCGTCGGCGAACTCGACTCGCCTCCGGACCCGGAGGCGGACTCGTCTGACCGGAATTCGGACCTGCCCCGACTCGCGGACCGGGATTCGGCGTTCGATGCACTCGCCATGCGCGAACAGTCGTCGCCCGGACAAATCGGTCTGTCGGTGGCGCTCGGACCCGGCATCGGTGACTCTCCTTCGGCCCACAGTCGTTTTTCGCCCGCGCCCGAACGCCGGGACATGGGGGAGACAGTTCTCGTGACTGGGTGTTCGACTGGCATCGGCCGCGCCACCGCCCAGCGATTCCTCGACGCCGGGTGGACGGTGTACGCCACCGCGCGCGACACGGCGGAACTCCGGGACCTCGCCGAACGGGGTGCGCGGACGGCGGAACTCGACGTGACCGACGACGAACGAGCGACCGCGGTGGTCGAGAGCGTCTTCGCGGAGACCGACCGCCTCGACTGCCTCGTCAACAACGCGGGGTACGGCCAGTTCGGTCCGGTCGAGGACGTGCCGATGTCGGCCGTCTACCGCCAGTTCGAGGTCAACACCTTCGGTCCGCTCCGACTGATTCGGGCCGCGCTGCCGCGGATGCGCGAGCGGGGCCGGGGGACGATAATCAACGTCACCGCGGGAGTCGGCGGTCTCACGGTGCCCGGACTCGGGGTCTACACCGCCTCGAAGTTCGCGCTGGAGTCGCTGACCGACGCGCTCAGACAGGAGGTGGCCGACCACGGGGTGGACGCGGTCGTCGTCGAACCCGGCATCGTCGCCACCGACTTCTACGACCGGGCGCTCGACGAAATCGAGTCCATCGACCACACGGCGGCGTACGACGACCTCTACGCCGTGTTGGACGACATCGGCGTCGTGGAGGCGGGCGGACCGGGCATCAATCCGCCCGACCGCGTGGCCGAGACGATACTCCGGGCGGCGACCGTCGCCAGTCCGGACGCGACGTACCGGGTCGGTCCCGCCGCGACGCTGGGGACCTACGCCGCGGCCGCGGTTCGCGGGCGGACCCGGGACAGGGCCTCGCGACTGGGTCTCGGCGTCCTCTCCGACGAGCGCGCCCAGCGACTCCTCCGGAAGCGCGACCCGGTGGACCGACCGGACGGACTCGAAGCGGGCGACCGACCCGGGAGGCGCGACGCGGAGACGCCGACCGGGGAGCGAGACGCCAGCGACCGAACCGGGGGACAGACCGATGAGTGACCCGTCGCGGCGTGACCTGCTCTCGGGCCTGCTGGCGGCCGCGGGGTGGCGCGCGACGACCGGGGCGGCGGACGCGGCCCGCCGCGGCCCCCAGCAGTCGGCGGTCCCGGACACCGTGGTCACCACTACCGAGCAACTCCATCGAGCGTTCCGGAATCTCTCGCCGGGCGAGAACGTCTGGATAAGCGACGAGGGCGCGCCCTATCGCACGACCGAGTGGTTGGACGTGGACGTGGACGGGGTGACCGTGGACGGGCCGAGCGTCAGGCGACTCGTGATGCCCGCCGACGGCGCGAACGCCGGCGGGATTCGCGTCGGGCACGACAGTCACTGCGAGAACGTCGAGATTCGCGGCGTCGGCTACCACGGGAATCCGGGCGGCCAGCGCGCGAGCGCCAAGCGACTCCACGGGTTCGTCGTCCGCGACGCGAGCGAGATTCTGCTCGCGGGCAACTCCGTGACCCGGACTCATCCGTACCACGAACACAACTCCGGCGGGAGCGGCATCAGCGTCGAGCGCCGGGCGACCGACGTACGGGTGGTGAACAACTACGTCTACGACGTCGGCGACCGGGGAATCCAGCTCGCTGGCGACCGCATCGCGGTGGTCGGCAACACCCTCGTGAACGGGTTCGACCACGCCGTCGCGCTGGACGCGTGGGTGCCGAACGAGCGCCACGCCCGGAACGTCACGGTCCGGGGAAACGTGATGGGCGGCAACCCGGAGGGCGCGCTGGTGGGTGCGAGCGGAGGACGACAGAAGCCGAACGCCGGGTTCTTCGACATCTCGAACAACCTCGGCTTCGGCGAACACAAATCGCTCTGTCTCGTCGGGTTCGGGCAGGCGCTCCGGGGCATCCAGATAGCGGGCAACGTCAGCGTCCAATCGGACAAAGAGAAGTTCTCGGGCATCTCCTTGGAGATAGAGCGCGCCGAGGACGTGACCATCCGGGACAACGACCTCTACGACTACGCCGGACGCGGTATCTTCGTCGGCGGCGGCGTCGAGGACTTCAGCGTCACCGACAACGCGGTCTACGACGCCGGGCAGGCGGGGGTGCGGGTCGCGGGCGCGACCGACGGCGTCGTCCTGAACAACTACGTGGACGGGGCCGCGGGGAGGGCGTCGTCCTCGACGACGCCCGGTCCGTCACAGTCAGCGGGAACCGCGTGCGCCGGGTCGGCGGCGCGGGCGTCGTCTCGCGGAACGCCTCGGACCTCGCGCGCCACGAAATCGCCGACAACTACCTCAAGGAGTTCGGCCTGCGCACCGAGTCGGGCGGCGACGCCGACTCGCGGTCGGCGTCGCCCGGCATCCTCGTCGCGGACTCGGGCGTGAACGTCCGGCAGAACTACGTCCTCCAGCCGGGCGCGCCGGCAATCGTGGAGACCGGCGGCGCGGGCCGGAACCGATACGAGGGCAACTGGGCCGACGGCGACGGGCCGGACCCGTGGCGAATCGGGTCGCCGACCTCGGCGGTCGAGGACCAGACGCCGCCAGTGGACGCCTATCCCGGTCTCACGCCCGGCGGAGACGGGTCGGAGGGCCGGGGGAACCGGACGGTCCGGGTCGAGTTCGACAAGCCCTACGCCGACCCGCCGAAGGTCGCGTTCGGGCGGTGCGGCGGCGGCATCCGGAACGTCGCGTACGCGACCGACGAGAACGGCGACTTCGTGGCCGCGACGGTGACGGTCGCGGAGGGGGACGGCGCGGCGGTGGACCTGTTCGTCGAATCGGCGTAGGAGGGCGTCGCGGACCCCGCCGGACCGCGAACCGACGACTGCCGGGCGGCCACACGACCTAACAGCGCGGCCGCCGACCCTCTATCCATGCCCGACTACGACCGACTCGGCGGCGCGTCAGTCAGCGGCGACTCGCAGGAGCTACCGGTCCCGCAGAAGGCGGTCAACCTCGAACTGGTGAAGTCCGGCGGCGAGGCCTACTGGGGCGTCCGCGAGGCTGACGGCGCGGTCGTCGTCTCACAGCTCTACGACCCCATACAGGACGACCCTGGAATCCGGTTCCTGACCAGCACCGCCATCCCCGACGACAGCCGGCAGTTGCGAGTTCCCGACGCGGTCTACGACCACTGGGACGACGTGGCGGGCGGCGGCACCGGGGTGACCGGCGGCGACCGCCTCGAATTCGTGACGACCGCGGAGATGGCCGAGAACGAGCAGATGATGCTCCTCCCCGAGTGGCAGGTAGACGACGTGTTGGACGGGACCGCAGTGGACGAGGGGTAGCGCCCGGTGTGGTGGTTCACCGCAGGTCCCACAGCGCCCAGAAGTGAATGACTGTTATCCCGACGGGAGCGAGGAGCGCGAACACGAGGTCGTTCGCGTCCTCCTCTCGCTGTCGCAGAAAGCGCTTGTGAAGGTCCAAAACCTCCGGAAACGGGCGTAGAATCGACTCGAAGCTGTCGGAGAAGCGCGTCCGCCCCGTGTAATACGACACGTTGTAGACGCACTTCTTGTACGCCATCGTCGCGTACAGCGCGTTGGGCGTCGCGGTCAGGAACAGCGGAAACTGCAACACGGCCAGCGAGAGCGTACTCGCGTAACTTCGGAGCATCTCGCGGTGGACCCGGTCGCTCGGTCGCCCGACGCGGTCCCACTCGGGCGTCGTCTCATCCCCGTAGACGAAGAGTCCCTCGTCGAACTTCTGCTTGAGAATCGTGCGCCACGGCACGAACAGATACGACAGCGCGCTCTTTCCGAAGATGGCGTGATACGAACCACGGGTCACGTCGTCGGCGCGACAGACGTTACCGTTGCTCACGGAGCCAATCTGGTGCTGGAACCACCGCTCGAAGACGCCCAGCGCCGACCGCTCGGTGAAGTGTTCGTTCTCGATTCGGTGGTGGCGCTCCCTCGCGCGGTCTACCACCTCGTCCGGAACCTCCGGTTCGAGGACGACCAGTACGTCCACGTCGCTGTTCTCGGTCACGCGTTCGGAGACGCTGCTCCCGTATAGCATCACAGCGCGGACGGTCCGGGGGTTCAGAGACTCGGACACGTCCGCGAGGAAATCTTCCGCCGCCGGGGTGAGGTTGTCCGAGACGTCGGGAGGAATATCCAGTTCGACCGCCACGGGAGACTCATACCCACGGTGTAACATAAACGTACCTGATAGTATGGCGGCGGTCGGCCGACTTCGCGATTGGTCCCCGGGTCACGTGCGTGGCGATTCGCTACTGCTCACGGCTCTCGCGCCCCTCTCGGCGCTCGCGGCCGTGGTCACCGCAGAGTACGTCGCCGGTCTCGGTATCGAAGAAGAACTCGTCGCCCGCTTCGATTCGTTCGCCGCCCTCCTCGCATCCGTCCTCGTGGTCGAGGAAGTACTTCCCGTCGGCGCGGCCGGTTTCGAGGCGGTCGGCCTGCCGCGCGAACTTGACGATTCCCTCGCCGATTTGGGTGCGCTCGGCGGAATCGGCCTCCTCGAAGTGGATGACGGGCATGGTTCCGGGTCGGGGGTACCACACCGATTCGGATAAGGTCTCGGCCCGTACCGTCGAGAATTGCGGTCGTCGTCCGGCGTTCGGGCGATGCGAATCCGACCCGTGACCCCCCTACTCGTCGTTCAGACTGAGCAGTTGGATTGCTTCCCGAATCTGGTAGTTCTTCTCGTCGCGTTCTTCGGTCTCCAGTGCTTCCTCGAGAGCTTCGACCGCTCTCTCTCGTTCAGTTACGGGCATCTCTTCGTCGCACGTCGTTCCCCTAGTTGTCATCTGTCGAGATACGAGACGAGAGTGTAGTCTGAGCGAGACGGACGATACGACTGCGTTCGTGTCGGCGCGACTGTCGGACCGCGCCGGAATCGGCGGACGTCCCAACCATTAGGACACCGTAGACTGTCTGTCCGTTTCACCTCTGTTTTTTAGAGTACAACCCTTTTTTTATTGCACCCTCACTCCGGGGGTCGCAGTCCGGACAGCGTCGTCCCGAGTATCGAACTGATTCCGCGGCGGAGTCGGGACGCGACCGCCTGTTGTGAGATATCGAGTTCGTCGCCGAGGTCCGCCATCGTCACCTCGCGCGGCGTGTCGAAGTATCCCCGTTCGTACGCGAGAACCAGCGCCTCTTGCTGGGTGTCGGTGAGCGACGCTTCGGTCTCCGACTCCAACGGCGTGAGCGCGTGGAGTTTCGTCACCGTGATGGGGATGTCGAGTTCCCGACAGCGTTCCTGGAACAGCGCGATGTCTCGCCGGTCGTCGCCGCGGATGTCGAACGTCCACTGTCGGTTCGTCCCGACGGCCTCGATGAGCGCGATTTTCGTCTCGGTCAGCGTGGTCAACACGTCGTCGTACTCCAGCGACCACTCGACGCGCAACAGGTACTGGTCTGCGACGGAATCGACGAGTCGGATGTTCTCCACGCCCGGATGGTCGAGAAACGCGTCCTCGATGTCGTCGACCTCGGTCCCTCGAACCCAGAAGTACGGAATCACGACGTCCTGTGCCGGGATGATTCGCTCCAGTTCGACTGTCACCTCGGGTAACTGCTCGAAGATAGTTCCCAACGGGAACTGGTCGGACGGAACCGTGAATGTCGCCTCGGTAGCCATCGTCCCACCCGTCGAGTTCCGCCAGTAAAGGACTGGCGTCTGCACGAGGAGACCGAGGACGTTCCGGAAAACGGGAACTGGACGGGCCGTACTCACCGCAGACTCTCGGGGAGGGACTTCAGGGACGCCCTCGGCCCAAACCCTCAATCCGGCGCGACTCGTACTCGACTTCGACTACGGGGGTTTCCGTCGCTGGCGACCCCGAAACTGCCCTGCCGGCGACCACACTTCACGATGGATATCGATGCCTACGAACGCCACGACCGAATCGAACGCGTCGAGAACGCCGAAGCGACCGACAACGACCTCGTGACTGTCGCGATTCCGCCGGACAAACCCCTCGGCGAGGCGCTGGAGCGCGTCGAGGAGGACCGGGCCGAGGCCGAGTACCTCGACAGCGAAGGCGAGGATTCGGCGTACATAGACGCCATCGAAGCCGTCCAGCACGCCCTCCAGCACCGCGACTCCACGCCCGAGAACGGACTGGTGGTCTACGCCGGCGTCGTGAACGGCGAGGTGGTCGAGTACGTCTTCGACGACCTGCCGACGCCGGTCTCGGAGTTCGTCTACGAGCGCGGTAACGAGTTCGAGACCGAGGTGCTGGACGCGGCCGACCGCTCCTCGAAGACGTTCGGTCTGCTCGTCGTCGAACGCGGCGGGGCGGCGCTCGGTCTGACCGAGAACGACGAGGTCCGGGTGGTCGAGACGTTCGACAGCGACGTGATGGGCAAGACCAAGGCCGGGGGCCAGTCGGCCCAGCGGTTCGAGCGTGAACGCGAGCGCCAGAAGGAGGAATTCTTCGAGTCGGTCGGCGAGGAGGCCGAGCGCGCGTTTCTGGGCGACCACGACGCGGAGTCGGCCAGCGCGAGCACCGACGTGGACGGTCTGCTGCTCGGCGGCACCTCTGTGACGGTGGACGACTTCCTCGACGGTGACCACCTCGACTACCGCCTCGAAGACCGACTCGTCGGCGACCCGATTTCCGTCGAGTACGCCTCCGAACAGGGCCTTCGCCAGTTGGTCGAGAAGGCCGGCGACCGCATCGAGGACGAGGAGCGACGAGAGATGCACGAGCGACTCGACGAGTTCTTCGACGCGCTGAACGACGCCGGGAGCGACGACGGCGACGACGTGGTCTACGGCCGCGAGCAGGTCGAGGAGGCGCTGGAGTACGACGCGGTGGAGACGGTGCTGGTCTCGGCGGACCTGTCGTTCGACGCAGTCCAGCAGTTCGAGGACCGGGCGAACGAGGAGGGCGGGGACTGTCTGGTCGTTCCCACGGACTTCGACCGCGGCAGGCAGTTCCGCGAGGCGTTCGGCGGCGTGGCGGCCATCCTGCGGTTCCCCATCGAGTAGCCGCCGGTGTCTCCCTATCAAGCGGCCCTCAGTACGTCTGGTAGTTCGCCGACCCGACCTCGACGCGAACCAGCACGTTCTCGGGGTACTCGTCGGCGGTCGCGCCGTACTTCGGGTTGATGCGCTCGGCCGCCTTCCGCGTCTCCTCGTCATCTTCGACGACGGTGGCGGTCCCACGCAGGGTCACGTTCCACCGGGCTTGCCCGCCCTCGTCCTTCTGGACCGACACCGCGACGCGGGGGTTCTCACGGACGTTCGACAGCTTCCGGCCGGTGGTCAGGACCTCGAACACGCCGTCGTCGTAGTGGTACCAGACCGGCGCGACGTGTGGTCTGTCGTCCACGCAGGTGGCGAAGTGGGCCATCAGCGGTTCGCTGGTGAGCAGTTCCTCGGCCTCCGGGGGGACTGAATCGGACACGGGGAAAATCAGGCCCGCGCGGTGGAAAGCGTTTCCGCCCGTTCGAGTCGCTCCGGTCGCCCCGGAGTCGGGACGGCCGCCGACAGCGACGGCCACGCTGTCCGACCTACAGCAACAGCCACGCTATCAGGGCCACGATAATCAGTTTCTTGACGATGATAACCGCGAGGACTAACTGCTTCGTGGTCAGCGTCCGCGAGACACGGGCCAACCGCCGGAGCGCCTTCGGCGACCGGGCCAGTTCACGCGCGAGCAGTCGGAGTTCGGTCAGGAACGTCTCGGCGACCGACCCTTCGCCTTCCACGTAGGAGACGTGCGCCTCGGGCACCCACTCCTCGCCGGTGTAGACGACCGACAGCGTCTCGCCCTCCAGAAACGACACCTGCTCGAAGTCGAACCCCTTCGACTCCGCGAGCGCCTCCAGTTTGAGCACGTCTCGGTCGTCGTCGAGGTCGTAGACGAGTCGCCGGGTGTCGGTCGTCCAGTCGAACCCCACTCTGAGGACGACTCGGTTCTCGCCCACGAAGACGTCCCGGACCGCGGCCCGCTCGGCGTTGCCCCGCCGCTCTTTCTTCTTCGTCCGGAGTCGCTCGTACTCGGTCGGCGTCGCGTCGGACTCGCCCGCGTCGAGTGTCGATTCTCCCGCGGTCGTCGTCCCGTCGCTGGCGGTTCGACTCATCGTTCTCGTGGGAGAGTAGTTGCCCGACTGGCATAAGTGTGATTCGCGGTCGAGCGCGAACGGGACGAACCGACGGACGTCTCGGCCCGAACGCATTCGGACGCCGCGCCCGAGGTTCCGGTATGGCCGACTACTCGGACGACCACATCGGCAAGCGAGTCGTCACGCAGGGCGGCGTCGAAATCGGCACGGTGGACGACGTCCGCAACGGCGACATGTACGTGAGCGTCACCACCGACAGCACGAACGAGACGGTGGACGAACTCGGCTGGGAGGGACCGGTCGAACAGGACGTCCATCACCTCCGCGACCAGTACATCTCGACCATCACGGAGAACACGGTTCGACTCGGCGTTTGAGCGGTCGCCGAGTCCGGTCGGGACGGACTGCCGTACCGAACGGAGAGTATCGACGTTTCTACGCCCGAAACGAATCGGAGAAAGGTCCCGATTGTAGCGACATCAGGCGTCGGCGTTACCCGCGAAGAACTGGTCGGCGTGAATCACGGGGGACTGTCGGTTTCACTCGTCGCTCGACTCGTCTTCGCCGTCGAAGTCCAGCGCGGCCGAGTTGATGCAGTATCGCTTGCCGGTCGGTTCCGGGCCGTCCTCGAAGACGTGGCCGAGGTGGCCGCCGCAGTTCGCGCACACCACTTCGACGCGGTCCATCCCGTTGCTGGTGTCGCGTCGGGTCTCGATGCGGTCGTCGTCGGTGTCGTAGAAACTGGGCCACCCGCAGTTGGACTCGTACTTGGTCTCGGAGTCGAACAGTTCCGCGCCGCACCCCGCGCAGGCGTAGGTGCCGTCGTCCTTGCGGTCCACGTGTTCGCCCGAGAAGGGCCGTTCGGTCCCGGCCTCCCGGAGGACGTGGTACTCCTCGTCGGAGAGTCGTTCGCGCCACTCGTCGTCCGATTCGGGCAGGTCGTCGCGCGCTCTCTCGTCGTGTTCGCTCATACCACCAGTTGGGTCTCGGGAGGGTTAGGGGTTGTGCGTGTCGCGCCGTCGCTACCCGGCCAACACGATGTCGAGGTACAGCATCACCGCGACGCCGAGCATCGTGCCGAGGGTGGCGATGCGCTCGTGGCCGCGGGCGTGGGTCTCGGGGACGATTTCGTCGCTGATGACGAACAGCATCCCGCCCGCGGCGAACCCCATCGCGTAGGGGAGAATCGGCGTGGCGACCCCGACCGCGAGGACGCCGAACACCGCCAGCGGAATCTCGACGAGTCCGGCCCTGACGCCCGCGAGCGTCGCGTAGAACAGCGACCCGAACCCGGCGTTCGCGGCCGCCACCGACACCGCCAGTCCCTCCGGGATGTTCTGGACGCCGATGGCCAGCATCAGCGCGAGCGCATCGCCGAGATTTCCGGACCCGAAACCGACCCCGACCGCGAGTCCCTCGGGCATGTTGTGGAGCGTGATGGCGACGATGAACAGCAGCACCGAGGCGGTCCGGGCGTCGTCTGCGTCGAGTCGCTCGCGGCCGGTCGCGGTGTCGGTCTCGATTCGCGCCTCGCCGCCGGACCGCGCGTCGGCCGCGTCCGCGTCGCTCGCCGCATCAGTACTCGATTCGTCCGCCTCGACGCCCCCTCTACCGGTGATGACCACGTGGATGTGGGGCACCCACTGGTCGGCGCGGTCCAGCAGGAGGACGCCGACCGCGAACCCGACCAGCACCGGGAGTATACCGGCCAACTCGACCCCGCCGACCGAGAGCGCGGGATACCCCGGTTCGGAGGCCGCCTCGATTCCCGGCAGGATGAGGCTGGTGAAACTCGCCGACAGCATCACGCCCGCCGCGAACCCGAGCGCACCGTCGAGCGCGCGGTCGGAGGGGTCGGGCCAGACCACGACCAGCGCGGCCCCGAGGGTGTTCATCAGCGCGATGATGATTCCTCCCGCCAGACCCTGCATCAGCGGGTCGTGACCCACGATTCGGACGAACCACTCGGTCAGCACGGGTCGGTCCCCTCAGTTCGACTGCGGACGCTTCGGATACCCATTACGCGTGCCGTCGAACGACGCGACCAAAAATCCGCCGCTCGCCGACTGTCGCCCGAGAGATTGAAACCTCCGGGCGGCCAAGTCGAATCATGCGCGTCTGCGACATCTGCGAACAGCGGAAACCCGGCGGGACGCGACTGGTCTCGCGCACCGGCGGCGACATGTGGGTGTGTCGGGGGTGCATGATGCAGGCGGTCACCAACAAGGCCGACGAACTCTCGTACCGGGAGTGGTGACTGTCTCCGAACAGCGCCGAACGGACCGGTCGTAGCGCCGCCAGAGAAGTAATAATTCGGACTATTATCGCGTAGATAAATCTCCATAGATTTATGTCGCGAGTGTGTGAATAACTATCGAGGGCATGAGTCAGGCTCCCTACAACTCGGCGGAGGAACAGGCCACGGGAACGTCGTCCGGGGAGGACCGCAGTTCTGACGCGAGGTCGCTCGACCGCATCTTCGAGATTCTCGCGGCGGAGCGCCGCCGCCACGCGCTGTACGTGCTGTTCCGTCGCACCGAACCCATCACGCTCACGGACCTCGCGGTCGAAGTAGCGTCGCTCGAAGCGGCCGACTCCGAGCGCGTCGCCGCCACGCTCCACCACGTCCACCTCCCCAAACTGGTCTCGGCGGACGTGGCCGAGTACGACGCGGCGACCGGGACCGTGCGCATAGCCGACCCCCCGGACCGATTTCGGAAGTATCTCACGTCTGCCGCCGAGGACGAGCATCGACCGCTCCGTCGCGCGTCCCAGAGTACGTCGCTCTCCGAGTTCTAATCCGCTCGCCGAGGTTCTCCTCGGTCGTGCGCGGTTCGGTTCACTACGGCAGTGTGGCCGGTCTGTTTCTCCCCCGATGTCGGTCGTTACACCGCTCCACCGGCCAGCAACTTCGCGCCGAGATACGCCGTCGCGGCGGTCGTGAAGATGCCGAGCGCGAACAGCGCGTAGTTCCAGACCGTGTTGTCGGCGGTGGTCACCGACAGCGTGTAGCGGCGGGACGAAACCGGCCACAGCACCGCCACGCCCATCGGCGTCAGCAGGTCGGCCGCGAGATGTGCGAGGACGGCCAACGCTCCGACTCCGGCCGCGAACGTCGTCACCCCCACCGGACCCACCGCGTAGTTGCTGACGCCGATTGCCGGGCCAATCGCGGCCGTTACCGCGGTCGTAACCGCCCACGCGACGCCACCGACAAGCGCCGCGAACGGCAGGGTGTGGGTCGGCCCGCGGTGGGAGACGAACGGTAACCGACTGTCCCAGTCCGGGAGCATCGTCAGCCAGAGGACGCCCGCGCCGCCCGCGAGAGCGGCGGTCGGATGGCCGAGCGCGAGGAGCCAGCCGCCGACCGGAGCGTACAGCACGAGCGCCACGCCGTAGTGACCCGGTCTGAACATGCCGAACCGTGGTCGGCGCGGCGACGTAACTGTGGCGGAGTCGGCCGTCGGTTCGGGCGTCCCCGACCGCCGGTGCAGAAATTGGTTTGGGGCCGGAGACCCTCGTCGGTGGCATGGACGGACAGACTGCGGTGGTGACGGGGGCGAGTCGGGGTATCGGCGAGGCGGTGGCGCGGCGGTTCGCCGCCGAGGGCGCGCGGGTCGTCGTCTGCGCCCGCGAACGGGACGCGCTGGACCAGACGGTCGAACGCATCGAAGCCGACGGCGGCGAAATCGAGGGGCTACGAGCCGACGTGCGCGACGAGTACGACGTGGAGCGCCTGATGGAGACCGCGGCCCGCGCGAGCGAGGGCGGCATCGACGTAGTCGTCGCCTGCGCCGGTGTCTACCACGGCGACCCCGGGGAGACCCCGCTGGCCGACGACGCCTACTCGGCCTTCGACGATTCGTTTCGGACGAACGCGCGAGGCGTCTTCGCCACGGTCACGGAGGCCCTGCCCCACCTCACCGACGACGCGCGAGTGCTGGTCCCCTCCGGCAGCGTCGCCCGCGAGGCGGACGCGGGCTACGGGTCGTACGCGGTCTCGAAGGCGGCGGCCGAGGCGGTCGTCCGGCAGTTCGCCGCCGAAATCGACCAGACCGCTGGCGTCGTGGACCCCGGCGTGGTCGCCACCGACTTGACCGGCGGGCGGGGCCGGGACCCCGCCGACGCCGCGGACCTCTTTCGCTGGGCCGCGACCGACGCGCCCGCCGAGGAGGTGGACGGCGGCGTCGTCGGCCTGAAGGAGTTCCGGAAGGCGACCGCGTGAGAATCGGCCGCTTCGGAACGCGTGGTCATCCGCCAGACCCCCTACCGTCGGTCGTGTTCTCGGCCACGTAGACGACCGCACTGCTCTTGTGACAACCGCTGTCGTGGAGGTAGCGCTGGACCTCGTGGCGGTCGTAGCCCGACATGTAGCGGTCGATGTCGCTCGCGTTCGCGGACGCCTCGTCGCAGGTCTCGACTCGACCGAGCGCGACGACGACCGGCGGCTTGTCGCCGTCGAGTATCTCGGGTTCGGTCGTGCTATCGACCGCCGCACCGTAGTGCTCCAGATACCACGCGAACGGGAGGCGACCGAACCACCCGCCGTGGGTGTCTGCGTTCGGCGTCCGTAACGCACGCTCGTCGGCGGCGTGGAACGTCGAACCGTAGTACATCACGTCGATTCCCTCGTTCGATTGCACCGCTTCCTGGACCTCCCCGAGGAGGGGTTTCATCTCGCTGGACGACTGGGCGTACTGGACGAACTCGTTGTCCGCGCTCTGCGGCCGGAGGTAGGAGGTGCCGACCGCTGTCGCGCCGACCTGCCCGACCACCACCAGCAGGACCACCGCCGCGGCGGTCGCCGAAATCGCGTCGCCGTCCGCGACGCTCTCAACCCCGAGGCGCGCGACCAGCGCGAGACCGACCGCCGCCGGAATCGCCAGCGGGACGACGACGTGGACGAGTTCCCACGGGAAGGGGTTGTCCACGATGACGGGGTAGCCGAGCAGACTGGCGATTCCCCAGAAGGAGGCGAAGGCCACTACGTCCCGGGGTCGGTCGCGGGCGTAGCGGTCCGCGAGGAACCCGAGCGCGGCGAACGCGAGCACGACCGCGCCGCCCTCGACCAGCGGCGGCCAGAGCGCCTTCGCGGTCCAGAGGTACGAGTGGTCGTTGCCGCCGACCCACTTCCGGGTGAACGCGCGCCACGACCCGAGCGTCGCCTCGCCGACCAGCGCGGGGAGCAGGGTCGGGTCGCGAGCGGTCGCGCCGAGCGTGGGCGACGCCCCCGCGCCCTCGCCGCGAGGCGCGTAGAAGAACACGAAGACGGCGAGGAACTCGACGACCGCCAGCGCGAAGTGAGTCCGCCAGTTCCGGACGCCGCGAGCGATTCGCCCGAGTCGGTCGCGGACCGCTCCCAGCGTGTCGTCCGGTCGCTCGACGAGCAGTCTGCGGTCCCAGAGCAGGACCGCGGCCCCGGCCCAGCAGACCGGGTAGACCAGCGCGTTCTCCTTGGTGGTGAACGCCAGCGCGAGGGCCGCGGTCCCTGCGTAGAGGAAGGCGGGCCGCCGGTGGTCGTACGCCCGGACGAAGAAACCGGACGCGACCAGCGCGAACCCCGCGAGCAACACGTCGTTGCGGTAGAACCGCGAGAAGTAGAGCAGAAGCGGGTTCGCCGCGAGGACGAGCGCCAGCGCCACCGTCTCGGAGTCCCTGAGTCGCCCGCGGAATAACAGCGCCGACAGCGGGAGCAGGCCGCCGACGAGCGCGACCACCAGTCGCATCGTGAAGTCAGAGGCACCGAACAGGCCGAACAGGTGGCCGTCCACGATGGTCAGGAACGGACCGTGGACTACGGGCCGGTACCAGTAGACGCCCGACTCGGCGTATCGGTACGCCCAGTAGGCGACCCGCGCCTCGTCCTGATGGGCAATCCGCACCCCGAGCGCGAACAGGCGCGCCACCAGCGCGAGGAGGGCCACGGCCGCGACGGCGAGGCGGACGCGGTCGGCGCGGTCCGTCACGAACTGGCGGACGGTGGCGGGACGACCCGCCGGCGTGGTCTCGGTGTCGGTCGTCATCGGCGGCCCTCAGCAAATCGCATAGATTATCCGGAGCGACCCGTCTTCCCCGACGGTCGCGTGAGCGTCGCCGTAGCACTCGCTCGTGTCGATTGTCGCGCAGTCCCGGCGCGAGGAGTCCGCGGTCGTCGCGTCCGACCCCGCGTCGGCGACGGACTCGCCGTCGCTGTCGCCGACGGTGGCGGTGGCGTTCCCGACGACACCGGCGGTTTCGGTTCCGTCCTTCCCGACAAGTTCGGCGCAGACCTCGAACGTCTCCACGCCGTCGGGGTTCGCCCGCCGGAGGTCGTACACCGTGAACTCGCCGCCGGGAGAGACGCGCTCGGTCGTCTCGAAGACGGTCTCGCCCGTCGCCCGCCGGACGACCGCGACCCGGAGCGTCCGGGACTCGGACGCTTCGTTCCGGAGCGAAATCGCGTGGTCGGGGTCGGGACTCTTCGAAGCGCGCTCTATCCAGTCCCCGGTGGTGGTGTCCGTAGCCGTGGCCGTTTCGGTAGTCGTCGGTTCGGCGTCCGCCGGTTTCCCGGTCGTCGGTTCGGTCCCATCTCCGCCGGGAGCGTCGGAAAGACAGCCTCCGAGTGCGAGGCTCCCGCCGACCGCTCCGAGGACCGAGCGTCGTGTCTTCTGAGTCACACGTCTGACTCCGGACCAGTCGGGGATAAAGCTTCCAGAGGGTGAAAGGCGTCTTTCAGTCTCGGGAGAGCGCGGTCGGACCCTCCAGACTGGGCGTGAGCGACTTCGTGACCGGTCGAGACGTCTCCGGCCAGTGACAACGGTTTTCTCGAATCGAAGGGAATACCTCGCTGATGAGACGGACCACACTGACCGTCGCCCTCCTCGGACTGGTGTTGCTCTCCGGCTGTAACGCCCTCCCCCTCGATTCGGGACCTCGGTACGACGTGTCCGTCGAGACGGTCACGGCGAACGACTCGCAGATTCGGGTGATAGCCGTCTCGCCCCACGACGGCGAGACGTTACCGAAGGGCGCGACGGTGACCGTCGATGGAGGCTACGTCACCTTCACCGAGATGGCGACGATGCCCCACCGCGACGCGGCGTATCTCACCTACGTCCCCTCCCGGACCAAGTTCGACCTGACCGACCGCGTCCGCGCGGACGACCGCGGACTCGACGCCGCGAACTTCAGCGTCCGCGCGGTCCGCATCTCGGCCGACGGTCGGTCGGAGACCCACGAGTTGTAACCGCCGGTCCCGCGAACCGACGGCCTTATTAATTCGGGCTTTAGTTTTAACAACATGCCCGTCTCCCGTCTCGGACTGGTCGGTCCGCTCGCACTCCTCGTCCTCACCCCGCTCGCACTCCGGGCGGGACTGACGAAGGTCCTCGCCATCGCGTGGATAGCGTTCGCCGCGATGGGCGGCGCGGCGTTCGTCGGCGAGCGCACCGGCGCCACGACCGACGCCGGGCGACTGGTCTGGGGGTACGGTCTCGCCAGCGGCGCGATGATAACCAGCGCGGCCGTGTTCATCGTCCCCGGAGCCATCGACCACCACCCGAAGTTCGGCGGGTTCGGCATCGCGTTCGGCGTACTGGTAGGGTTCTCGGCCCACACGCTGGGCCACCGCGCGATGCACGCCGACCTCCCCTTCGACCACACCGCGGTCGAACTCACCGCCCACTCGCTAGCCGCGGGGTCCATCATCGGTCTGGTGTACGGCAACATGACGGACCTCGGTCTCCTGCTCGGACTGGCTATCGTCTCCCACAAGGGTCCGGCCGGGTACGCCGCGGCCGACCGACTCCGCCGGGCCGACAAGCCGGTCTCGGTCCTGCTGCTCCCGGCCGCGGGCGTCGGTCTCACCGCGATTCCGGCCGCGCTCCTGACGCTGCCCTCCAGCGCCCCCGTGAACGCCGTCGTCTTCGGGTTCGCCGCGGGTATCTTCCTCCATATCGCCATGGACTTCCTGCCGCGGTGCGAACTCGGCGGCGAGGTGTACGAGGTCGCCCAGATAACCGACGACGCCCACGAACTGCTCGACCGCCTCCGCGCGCAGGCCGTCGTGAGTACGGGTCTCGGTGCAGTCGCGGTGTTCGTCGCGTGGATGATTCTACGACCAGGACCGTAGACCGGCCCAGACGCGAGACCGGTCTACCCGGACGATAGTCCGCCTCGATTGGGGTTTACCTCCGCTTCAGTCCGCCCCAACCGATAACTTGCTCTCGCTCGTCTACGAGATAGATGTTCGCAGTCGATTTACACGCCCACACGCGGTTCTTCCACGGATTCCCGAGTCTCGGGCGGGCGTACGACCCGCTCGGCGCGCGACTGCTCGCGCGGACCGCAAAGTACCGCGGTCTCGACGGGGTGGTCACGACCAACCACGACTACTACCGCGAGTTCGACGTCGGCGGCGAGTCGTTCTCGCTCCTGCCCGGCATCGAGGTGACCACGACGAAGGGCCACGTCCTCGTGGTCGGACCGGACCCGCCCGAGCGCACTCCGCAGGGCGAACTCACGCCCGAGCAGGTCGTCGAGATGGCCCACGAACGCGGCTGTGCGGCCATCGTCGCCCACCCGTTCCGCAACAGCACGGTCCGGGAGGCCGACGCCGACTTCGACGCCATCGAGGTCAACGGGAAGGGCACCGACCCCGCCGAGTGGGTCGAGCGGTTGGCCCGCGACCGGGGACTCCCGCTCGTCGGCGGGAGCGACGCCCACTACCCGGTCGAAGTCGGCCGGGCCTACACGCGGGTCGAGACCGACGAACTCACTCCCGAGGGCGTCGCGGCCGCGATTCGCGACGGACGGGTGGAACCGCACGTGGACCGGAGTCCGTCCCAACAGGTGCTTCGCCGGGCGTACAAAGCGATTCACGGGCAGAAGGGGTGGCTGGAACACCCCGCGCCCGAACCGCCGGGACTCGGTATGCCCCCGGGCGAGGACCAGAACGCGCCGCCGCCCCGCGGACCGGAGACCGGCGACTCCGGGCGGCCCTGAATCGTGACCAGAATCGTCGTCACGGTCTAACGAATGGGAGAGAGCGAGAGACAGTCGTCCGAGGTCGAGACCGAGACCGAGGGCGGCGAGGAGTCGGCCGACGTGGAGTCGGACCCCTTGGAACTGTTCTTCGACCTCGTGTTCGTCTTCGCGTTCACGCGGGTCACCGCCTTCGTCTCGCACCACCACTCGTGGGCCGGACTGATTCGCGGCGTCGCGCTGCTCGCGGCGCTGTGGTGGGCGTGGGTCACCTACTCGTGGCTGATGGACACGGCCCCCACCGAATCGGTGCTGTCCGAGCGAGTCGTCGTCCTGACCGCGACCGCGCTCATGTTCGTCGCCGCACTCGCCGTTCCGCAGGCGTTCGGGGACACCGCGGTCCTGTTCGGCGTCACGTACTTCGTGGTCCGGGCGCTCCACGTCGGTCTCTCGGTGCGCACGACCCACGGCCGAGCGCGGAGGCGATTTCTCGGTCTCGTCCCCGGGTTTCTGGGCGGTCCGGCGCTGCTCGCGGCCGCCGGGTTCGCGGGCGAACCGCTACGCTCGGGACTCTGGGTCGCCGGCATCGGGGTGGATTACGGCGCGCTGGCAATCGGCGGCGTCGCCAAGTTCGACGTCCACGTGGAGCACTTCGTGGAGCGATACCGCGGCATCGTCATCATCGCGCTGGGCGAGTCGATTCTGGCGATGGGGTTCACCGTGGCCGAGACCGACCCGCAACTCCCGCTCCGAATCGTCGTCGCCGCCTTTCTCGGCATCGTCTACGTCGCCGCGCTGGGGTGGCTCTACTTCGACTACGTCACGCTCGCCGCCGAGGAGTACTTCGTCGGTCTGGAGGAGTACGAGCGCGGCGTCGTCGCCCGAAACTCGTACGCTTACCTCCACCTGCCGATAATCGCGGGCATCATCTTCGTCGCGCTCGGTCTCGAAGAGACGGTCGCCCACGTCTCGGAACCGCTTGGCCCGATTTCCGCCGTGGCCCTCTACGGCGGGACCGCGCTCTACCTGCTCGGGCAGAACGCCTTCCGCGTGTTCGACGTGGGGAGCGTCAGCGTCCTGCGCCTGCTCGTCGCGGGCGCAGTCTGCCTGTCGATTCCCCTCGCGGCAGACGTCCCGGCGCTGCTCGCCCTCGTCGGTCTCGTGGTACTCGCGATTACACTCGTCGCCGTCGAGACGCTGTACTCACCGCTCCGGCGGGCCGTCCTCGAAGACTGAATCGCCGTGCGTGGCGTGCGGGGGTGCAGGACGTGCGTGGCGTACAGGGCATGCCGGGCCGACGAGTCGTGCAGGGAGACAGGGTCGCGGAAGAATCGCGTCACGGCGTTACTGTCGGACCCCTCGACCGCGTTACCGACACACCGAGATTTATACCCCCGTATCGCCTCGCTCTATCCATGAACGTCGCCGTACTCGCTCACGAGAAGTTCCCCGACCGCGCGAAGACCGCGGTCGGCCTGTTGCGCTACGCGGACTACGAGGTCGAGGCCGTGCTGGACCGCGACAACGCCGGGAAGCGCGTCTCTGACCTCGTGCCCGACGTGCAGGACGCCCCGATAGTCGCCGAGATGGCCGACGCGCCCGAGGTGGACGCCCTCGTCATCGGCATCGCGCCCATCGGCGGCGGGTTCGACGAGTCGTGGCGCTCGGACGTGACCACCGCCCTCGAACGCGGGTGCGACCTGATTTCGGGACTCCACTACTTCCTCGAGGACGACCAGGAGTTCGCCGAGCTCGCCGCCGAGAACGACGCCGACATCTGGGACGTGCGCAACCCGCCCGAGGACCTCACGGTCGCGCAGGGCGTCGCCGACGAGGTGGACGCCGAGGTGATTCTCACCGTGGGCACCGACTGCTCGGTCGGCAAGATGACCGCCACGCTCGAACTGCTGGAGGCGCCCGCGAGCGCGGTGCCGACGCCGGGTTCGTCCCCACGGGCCAGACCGGCATCATGATAGAGGGGTGGGGCAACCCCATCGACCGCGTCGTCTCGGACTTCACCGCCGGTGCGGTCGAGGAGATGATTCTGGAGCGAGGCGACGACTACGATTACCTGTTCGTTGAGGGGCAGGGAAGCATCGTCCACCCCGCCTACTCCGCGGTGACCTGCGGCATCCTCCACGGGTCGATGGCCGACAAACTCGTGCTCTGTCACGAGGCTGGCCGCGAGGCGGTCCACGGCTACGAGGAGTTCGACCTCCCGCCGGTCGCCGACTACGCGGCCCTCTACGAGGACCTCGCCCGGCCGGTCCACGAGACCGAAATCGTCGCCGGGGCGCTCAACACCAAACACGTCGAGGACGACGACGCCGCCCGCGACGCCGTGGCGACCTTCGCCGACGAACTCGACGCGCCGGCGACCGACCCGGTGCGCTTCGATGCCGACGAGGTGGTGGACGAACTCCTATGAGTCTCGCGACCGACTTCGAGCGGGTCTCGCTCCCGCTGGAGAACGCCTTCACCATCGCGCGCGGGACCCAAGAGACCGCCGAGAACGTCGTCGTCCGAATCGAGGACGAGGACGGCACCGAGGGTATCGGCGCGGCCGCGCCCTCCGCACACTACGGCGAGACCGCCGACACCGTCGAGGCCGTCCTGCCGGACCTGCTCGAAGCGGTCGAGGACGTGGGCGACCCCCACCAACTCGACCGCATCGAGCGCCGGATGGCCGAGACCGTCGAGCGCAACCCCGCCGCCAGATGCGCGGTCAGCGTCGCGCTCCACGACTTGGCGGCCAAGCGCGCCGACCTGCCGCTGTATCGCTACTGGGGACTGGACCCCGAAGCGGCGGTCTCGACCTCCTACACCATCGGCATCGACTCGACCGAGCGGATGGCCGAGAAGACCGAGACCGCGGTCGAACGCGGCTACTCCACGCTGAAGGTCAAGGTCGGCACCGACCGCGACGAGGAGATAATCTCGACGGTCCGCGACCGCGCGCCCGACGCTACCATCCGCGTGGACGCCAACGAAGCGTGGTCGCCCCGCGAGGCGGTTCGGAAGATAGACCGCCTCGCGGCGTACGACCTCGAATTCGTGGAGCAACCCGTCCCGGCCGCCGACCCGGAGGGCCTGAAGTTCGTCCGGGACCGGTCGGCGCTCCCCATCGCGGCCGACGAGTCGTGCGTGACCCTCCCCGACGTGCCCCGCATCGCGGACAAAGCCGACATCGCCAACCTGAAACTGATGAAGTGCGGCGGCCTGCGCGAGGCCAAGCGGATGATTCACACCGCCCGCGCCCACGGACTTGAGGTCATGCTCGGGTGCATGATAGAGACGAACGCCGCCATCTCGGCGGCGGCCCACCTCGCGCCCCTGCTGGACTACGCCGACCTCGACGGGTCGCTGCTGCTCGCGGAGGACCCCTACGACGGCGTTCCGATGCCCGAGGGCGACATCGACCTCGCCGGACTCGACCGGGCCGGAACCGGCGCGCGACGCGAGTAGGCTCTCCTTACTCCGCGACTCCGCCGTAATCGCTTTTGCCAATCGCTGAGTCGTTGTAGTACAGATGGGGCAAGGGGAGTCACCAGCGGGGGCGGCCCGCGATACCGGCGAATCGCTCTACGACGGACTGCTCAGCGTCGTCGTCACCGGAATCGCCGTCATCGTCCCGCTCGTCGTGACCGTCTGGGTACTGGCGACGGTGGTCGAGTTCATCGCGGGTGCGTTCGCGCCCCTCGTCGCGGTTCTGGAGTGGACCGGCGCGGTCGCGTTCCTCCGGTCGCTGTGGCTGGCAGAGTTCTTCGCCGGGTTGGGCATCTACAGCGCGGTGTTCGAGTACGTCCCGGAACTGGTCGCCGGGACGATTCTGGTGGGGAGCATCGTGGCTATCGGGAGCCTCGCACACGTCAGATACGGCGAGCGCCTCGTGGTCGCGGTGGACTCCGCGCTGGCCGAGATACCGGGAGTCGGAACGGTGTACAAGAGTTTCCGGCGGGTCGGCGACGCGATGCTCGGGAGCGAGGCCGAGAACTTCGAGGACGTGAAGGTCGTCGAGTACCCCCGCGAGGGGTCGTACATCCTCGGCTTCGAGACGGCCGACTCCCCGGCGGCCATCTCCGAGGCGGTCGGCGAGGACGACCTCGTGGCGATGTTCCTCCCGTTCGCGCCCAACCCGGTGATGGGCGGCTATCTCGCTCACATCCCGGAGGACCGGGTGTACGACGTGGACATGACCGTCGAGGAGGGCGTCCGGACAATCATCACCAGCGGCATCGCGACCGGGGAGGACGACGACGAATTCGCCGTGGGCAACATTCCGGGAGTGGAACACGAGAAGGACAGTCCGGCGAAGGCCGACTGAGGGAGTCGAATCCCGCGGACGCTCAGTCGTCGGCCGACGCGGCCGCCGACGATTCGGGGGTGTCCTTCGGTGTGGTGGCGCGTCCGGTAAGCGCCATGGCGAACAGGACGAGCGGCGAGAGGAAGGCGAAGAAGTAGTACGGGAAGTACGCCATCGTCGAGACGCCGAACACCGAGGCCATGTAGACCCCGCCGGCGTGCCACGGGATGAGCGCCCCCGTGGGCGTCCCCGAGGCCTCGACCGCTCGGGAGAGGTCGCTGCTTTCGAGGTCGTACTCGTCGTAGAGGTTCCGGAGCGTCATCCCCGGAATCACGATGGCCATGTACTGCTGGGCGCTGAACAGGTTGACCAGAATCGCGGAGACGCCGGAACTGACGACCAGTCCGGTCCTGCTCCGGATTCCCTCCGCGAGGTGGTGGGCCAGCACCGCGAGGATGCCGAGTCCCTCTAACAGGCCGCCCAGCGAGAGCGCGGCGACGACGACGGTGATGGTCCACGCCGACCCCGAGAGACCCCCGGCGGCCAGCAGGTCGTTGACCAGTTGGGTTCCGGTCTCGGGCGCGGTGCCGTTGAGGAACACGTCCCACGCGGCCGTGAAGCCGGCGCCCTGCACGACGATGGTGGTGAACACGCCCGCGAAGACCCCGGCGACCAGCGAGGGGAGCGCGGGGTAACCGTAGAGCGCGAGACCGAAGGTGACGACCAGCGGGAGGAACACGAGCGGCGAGAGGTTGTAGGTGCCCGCCAGCGCGCCCTGAATCTCGGCGACCCGCCCTTGGGGAATCGCGCCGCCCGCCCGGAGACCGAGCAGGGCGTAGAGGACCAACGCGATGCCGAGCGCGATGGCGGTTCCCGTGCGCATCGCTCGGATGTGGTCGTAGAGGTCGGTGTTCGTGACCGCGGCCGCGAGGTTCGTCGTGTCCGAGAGCGGCGACTGCTTGTCACCGGCGTACGCCCCGCTCAGAATCGCACCGGCGGTCATCGGTTCGGGGATGCCGAGACCCGACCCGATTCCGATGAACGCGACGCCGAGCGTCCCGGCAGTCGTCCACGACGACCCGATGGAGAACGCGACCACCGCGGCGAGTATCGCGGTCACGGGCAGGAAGACCGTGGGCGTGAGAACCGACAGGCCGTAGTACATCAGGCCGGGAATCGTCCCCGCGCTGACCCACGTCGCGATGAGCGCGTAGATGGTGAATAGGATGAGCAACGCCTGCAGTCCCATCAGCAGACTGTTGGCCATGCCGTCGTACAGGTCGTCCCACGAGAGGTCCATCCAGTAGTAGCCGACGAGTCCCGTCAGCACGATACTCCAGAGTAGCGGGCCGTGGGGCGCGAGTTTGAGATACCCCGACCCGATTCCGAGGAAGACGATTACGCCGAGTACGGGCACGAGCGCCTGTGCGAGCGTCGGCCGTCGCTCCGGCGACAGTTCTCCGTACGTCAGCGGTTCGAAGTCGAGCGAAGCCATTGACGTCCCCAATTATTACCTCGAAGTATTAAACTGGAGCGATTTTATTCGTGTAGAGAATATTCAAATTGCGGTTTGGTATCGGCAACCACGACTAGACGGCATCGACAGCGCCTCAAACGGTGAATCGGAGAAACGGCCGGGAACTGAGTCGCGGTCGGGAGGCGGAGCCTATCAATCGGAGAAAGTGGGATGCCATCAGCCGGAGAAAGTCGGACGCTATCGCCCGGTGAAACGAGGGTGTTTGCTGACGTGTTTCGGCAGATAGCGTCGCTTCTTCGGCAGGTCGCCCACGTCTTCGAGGACTGCCGCTCGCAACTCCTCGAACTCCATCTCCCGCTCCTCGCCCTCCCCGCGAACGCTGACCTTGAGACCTTCGGAGTCCCCCTCGGTCTCGCGGTCCCCGACGACCGCGTAGTAGGGCACCCAGTCGGTCTCGGCCCGGGCGATGCGCTTGCCGACCGACTCCTCGCGCTCGTCGACGTCGGCCCGGAGGCCCGCCGATTCGAGGTCCTCGGCGAGGGCGTCGCAGTACTCGACGTGTTCCTCGCCGACCGGGACGAATCGGACCTGCGTGGGCGAGAGCCACGTCGGCAGTCGCGGCGTCTCGCGCCCGGCGGCCGTCTCCAGCAGGGCGGCCAGCACGCGCTCGATGCCGCCCGACGGCGAGTAGTGGAGAATCGGCGGGTAGTGGGACTCCTCGCCGGTGTCGTAGGTGATGTCGAATCGCTCGGCGCTCTCGACGTCTATCTGGACCGTGGGGTTCTCGATGGGGCGGCCCAGTCGGTCGATGGCCGCGAAGTCCACCTTGGCCGACCAGTAGTGGTGGCGCTCGGGCAGGATTTCGAGGAGTGCAGGGTTGCCGAGGTCCTCGACCAGCGACTCGACCCACGCCTCGTTGTCCTCGTAGAATCCGCGGGTCACTCGGACGACGGGTTCGTAGTTCACGTCGAGGTCCTCGCTCGTCCCGAGGGCGAGTTTCGCCTGCGCCCGGAGTTCCTCCTTGGCCTGCTCCACGTCTCTGGTCGCGGTGTGCATGTCGGGCATGGTGAACGCGCGCTGGCGCTTCAGGCCCATCACCTCGCCGCGCTGTTCGCGCCGGAACGAGTAGGTGGACATCTCGTAGATGCGGAGCGGCAAGTCGTTCTCCGAGACGTGCATGTCGCGCATGATGGAGAACTGGCCGAAGCAGGCCGCGAACCGCAGCATCATCCGGCGGTCGCCCGACTCGAACCGGTACTGGCGCTCGCCGAACTCGTCGGCGTGTTCCCGGACCGCCCGGACCCCGAGGTCGTACATCACTGGCGTCTCGACCGGCATCCCGCCATACTCGACCGCGAGGTCGTTCACGTACTCCATTAGCGAGTCCCGGACCAGTTTTCCGCGGGGGTACCACCGCAGGTTGCCGACGTCGCTGAGTTCGTCGTAGCCGACCAGTTCCTTCTCACGCATGAGTTCGACGTGGGCCGGTTCGTCGCCCTCGCTGGCGGTCTTCCCCTCCACTTCGTCGGCGACGAGGGCGCGCATGTCGTCGCTCACGCGGTCGGCGTCCTCGGCGTCGAGCGTGTTCAATGCGTCCCGCTCGGGGAGGGCCGCGGTCCCGCCTTCGGGGAACAGGAGTTTCCACTCGCTGGGCGCGCGGTCGGCGGTCTCCGCGTCCGCGTCTCCCTCGCCGCGGTCGGGCGTGACGTGCCGGGAGAGTTCCGAGAGCGGGTGGCCCTTACACGAGACTTCGAAGGCCTTGTACCAGCCGAAGGGTGCGCGCAGAACGTCGTAGTCGGCGTCGAGTTCCGACTCGAGATTTTGGAGGGCGGTCTTGGCGCTGTCCGGCGACGCGAGGTCGTCGCTCAGGTGGGCGTACGGGTAGAGGACGACCTTCCGGGTGTTGAGTCGGCCGGTCACGTCCCGGAGTTCGTCGGCGGCGTTCTCGACCACCGCGTCGAGGTCGGTCTCGTCCTCGCGCTCGACGCTGACGAACGCGGTCACGCAGTCCTCCATCCGGCCCTCCATCGGGACGCCTTCGGTCTCGGCGAGTCCCGCTCCGGCCTCCGTGGTGGTTTCGAACTCGAGGTGGTCGGAGTGGACGAACAGGAGTCGCATGGACGGAGTGACCGCTCGGTCGGTGAAAAGTGTACGGGGGTCCGTGCGCGACGCGGTGTCGGTCGATTATCGGCCCGGGAGTATCCAGTCGCAAGGGGCACCTAAAGGGTTTTACCGCGTGAACGTCTATTCAAAGACAAGAACGAACCGATGTCAAAACGCGTACTGATTGCACTCCTACTCATCCCGCTGCTAGACGCGTTGTTCCTCGTCGTCGTCGCGACGCAACTCGGGGCCGTGCTCACGGTCGCACTGGTCGTCCTGACCGCGTTGGTCGGCACACTGTTCGTCCGCGCGGAGGGCCGCCACACCATCCGGCGACTCCAAGAGGCCGTCGGAAACGGCGAGGTCCCGGCCGACGAACTCACCGACGGCGCGCTGCTCATCGCGGCGGGCGCGTTCCTGCTCACGCCCGGTCTGGTTACCGACGCGGTGGGCTTCCTGCTGGCGTTCCCGCCCACGCGCATCCTCGTGCGTGAGGCGGTCCAGAAGTGGGTCGTCACGCCTTATATCGAGAAGAAGACCGGCGGATTCGCCACCGGGAACATCTACACGTTCGGGTTCCCGAACGCGGAGGACGTGAGCGGAACCGGTACAGGCGCAAGTGGCGCTGGCGGGTCGGCGTCGCGGAGTCAGTCCGAATCCTCGGACGACACCTACCGCGTGGACGACGACTCATACGACATCGAGTTCGAAGACGACGAGAAGTAGCGAGCGACGACGCGCCTTGAACGGCCGGGCGTAGTGCCGCGCGACGGTGAGGCAGACCCGGACGATTCCGCCGCAAAACTCCGTGAGGGCGTCCCGAAGGAGAGTCGAAAGGAAACGCTTAAACATTCATGGCCGCAAGCAGTGAATGCACTCACTCGGGCCAATAGCTCAATCAGGTTGAGCGCTCGGCTGATAACCGGGAGGTTCGCGGTTCAAATCCGCGTTGGCCCACTTCCTCGTTTCTACGGGAACCGATAGTCGGGGACCGAGATACCTCTGAATCGCGGTGACTCGCAGTTGAAGAGAGACCGTCTCGATTCGTGCCTAGTTACCCTGCAGCTGACGGCCCATCCACTCTGCCCCCGCCCTCGATTTCATCTCCTCCCAGTCGCCGAAGTCGGTGTTGTTCGCGACGTGCTCGTCGAACTCGTCGGTCGGAACTGCGTCGAGGTCGTCTTCCGATTCGATATCCCACTCACTATCGTCGAAGAACGCCTGTAACGAACCGTAGTTCGTGTACTCTTCCATGAACGCGGCGGGAAAGACGTCGTCTGCCGTGATTTTGTTCTCCTCCGACCGGCCGCCGTCTAACCCATCTAGGGAGTTCTCTAGTTCGTCGAGGTCGTCCGTACCCATACCATATTTTATGTTCTATTTATTATTAATTCTTTGTGGTCGTCGGATAGAACTCAATCCTCGCTCAGCTCACGCACCGTCCACGAGATTCCGATGGCCGATACCAACAGCACCACCAAGTTGAACGCCATTCGGAACAGCGGCCGATACTCGTGAGCGACGAACGTATTGATGCTCGCGTTCGCGCTGGTGTACAGTTGGACCACCGCGACCACGGCTAGCAGGACGAACAGGCCCAGTGCGGCCCGGTAGAGGTTCGTCCGTATCTCGAAGTCAGTGGTCGATTCCTCGGGCATCTCGGTGTCGGTGTTTGCTTCACTCATGCGTGCCTCCGTGCGAGGAGTAGCGCGCCGACCAGTGCGAGGGCGGCCACGCTGGTTCCGAATCCGGGTACGCCACCGGCAGACGCCGCCTCCTCGACGGTCGTCTCGGGCGCTCCTCGGCCGCCCGTCGGGCCGTTCTCGAAGTCGCCGACCTCCAGTCCGACCTCTCGGACCGTCTCGTTCGCTCGGACGGTCTCGGTCGGGTTCAGGTTCGCCACGCTCCGGGCGGTGCCGACGATGACGCCGTCCTTCCACAGCACCGCGTCGAGGTAGTAGTTGTAGCCGTCGGGGACCGCGAGTTCGACGTTCGGGGTGACGGTCCGCCCGGGTCGGACGGTGCCGACCTCGACCGACGCGCGGTCGGCGACGATGTTCGAGTCGGCCTGCCTCGCGGTGAACACGACCCGTAACTCCTCGGACGGCGCGTCACCCTCGTTCGTCAGGAACGTCGAAACGTCGAGGGTCGTCCGGTTGCCCGTCGTCTTTCCGATGGTGTACTCAATCGGCGGCAGACCGTCGTCGCCCTGCCAGTGGAATCGAACGCTGGTCCGGGCGTACTCCGGCGTCAGGGTACCCACGCCCCGGACCTCTTTGCTGCCCTCGGCGATACGGACACCGTCGCGGAAGACGACGGTCTCGACTCGGTACCCGCCCGAGCGCTCGACCGAGAGGTTCTGGACGACCGACACCTCGCGCTCGCCCGAGATAGTCGGGACGGCCGTCCGCTTCGTCGTTTCGACCAGTCCGGATTCGAGGTGGACCGCCCGAACGAGGACGGTCACGTTCTCGGATTCGCCCCTCGAATGGGAGAGCCGGGAATCGACTCGGAGAGTCGCAGTGCCGCCGGATACCGTCCCGGGCGCGATGGACACCTCTTGGATGTCGAGGTGGCCGGGCCGGACCGGGTCCGACTCGGACTCGGCTATCGTCCCGGGGACCACGGCGACGGCGAGGACCGACACCGCGACGACGAGCGCGATTCCGCCCGCCAGTATCCGCTCACGGTTCATATTCCGAAGCTCACAGGTGCGTATAAAGTGTCTTGTGGTCGGTAGGTGGCGACCGGTCCTGCGAACCGACGGCACGGCGCTTCCGGCGGCGGACGGAAACACTGTCCGAGGGTAGACAGAATCTTAATCCTCCGGACCGAACGGTCGGCGAATGCCCATCAGAAGCGTCGTCCTCGACGTAGACGGCACCCTCGTTCGCGGCGACGAACCCGTTCCCGGCGCTATCGAGGCGGTGGACCGACTCCGCGAGCGCGGTCTCGACCTCCTCCTGCTGTCGAACAACCCGACGCGGCCACCGGCCGACTACGCCGACTGGCTTGCGGGTCTCGGCTTCGCGGTCGGTCCCGGCGACGTGGTCACCTGCGGGTCGCTCACGGCGGACTACGTGGCCGCCGAGTACCCCGATAGCCCGACCTACCTGCTCGGCGAAGCGGGTCTGCGCGAGATGTTGACGGCGCGGGGCGTTCCGCTGGTCGCTGACCCAGACGCCGCCGAGGTGGTCGTCGCCTCCATCGACCGGGATTTCACGTACGACCGCCTCCGAGACGCGCTCTGGGCGCTCGACGGCGCGGCGTTCGTGGCGACCGACCCCGACCGGACGATTCCGGCGGCCGACCGTCCGGTTCCGGGGTCGGGTCCCATCGTCGCCGCCGTCGCGGAGGCCGCGAACCGCGACCCCGACGCGATGCTCGGCAAACCCGGTCGGACCGCGGCAGAGGCGGTCGAGTCGCGAGTCGCGGGCCGGGGACCGGAGTGTCTGGTCGTCGGCGACCGACTCGACACGGACATCGCGCTGGGCGAACGCGCGGGGCTGACGACCGCACTCGTTCTCTCGGGCGTGAGCACCCGCGCGGACGCGGAGCGTTCGGACGTAGCCCCGGACCACGTCCTCGATTCGGTCGCCGACGTGGAGTCGCTCCTCCGAGCCTGAGACGCTTCGACAGCTACACGTCGTCCGTCGGATGCAGGAACGTCTGGAACTCCACGGTTCGCCCGTCAGGGTCCGTCGCGAAGAACTGGTAAATCTCGTACGTCTCGTTCTCGTGGGGTTCGTCGCGGGCGCGGTCGGCCAACGTCTCGTACATCGCGTCCACGCTCTCCCGGTCGGGGTAGACGAAGGTCACGATTCCCTCGGTGTCGGCCTCCTCTCGCTCGCAGAAGCCGAGCAGTTGGTTGTCGTACTTCAGAATCGTGCAGTCGGGTTGTTCGAGCCACACGTCCGCGCCCACGGTGTCGGTGTAGAACTCGACGACGCGCTCCGAGTCGGTCGTTGCGAAGAACGTAATCGCGCTCACGAACGCTCCATCGCGGAGCGACGGCAAAAAACCGCCGCTCAGACGAGGTGTCCCGCGACCACGGCGACGACCCACAGCACCGCACCCGCCCGGAGCGCCGGTGTCCACTTGTCCCCTGACGAAGCAGTGATTTCCGAGTCGTCCGACCCCGCCCCGGCCGCGATGAGTCCGACGGCGACCACCACGACCGCCCGGTGCGCGGCGACCGGAATCGGCAGGACCGCGACCCCGAGGGAGGCGTAGTCGAGGACGAGACCCGCGCCGAATCCGAGCGACGCGAGCGCGCCTGCTTCCATCTCGGGGAGACGCCGACCGAGGGCCACGGCCGCCAGCGGGACGCCCGCGACCAGCACCGGATACCACAGCGCGACCACTGCGTCGGGCGACAGCCACGGGAGGTGTCGCTCGCAGAGGACGCCGCCGAACCGAACGACGAGCGGGAGCGCCGCGAGCGTCCCCGTCAGAGCGACCCGTCGGCGGTTCCGTCGGTCGGTGAGCCGTGCCAGATAGCGCCGGGACTTCCGACCGAGCAGGGGTGCCAGCGCCACCGCGACCACCGTGGACCACCCGTCGGCGTCGTAGGTGTCGTCGTTGGCGTGGTACACTCGGCGGACCGTGAACCCCGGCTTGCCGAGGAACGCCGACTCGACCCGCCGCTGGGCGACCTCCACGCTATCGACGGTGTGCGTGATGGTGAACCAGTCCCAGTGTTCGGCGTGGGCCTGCACCGCGGTCCAGTTCCCGTCTCGCGGACCGTAGGCCCGGAGGTGGTGGCGAGCGCCGAAGTACTCCCCGCGGTGGAGTTGGTATCGCTCGGTGACCCAACCCCGGTCGGCGACGTAGACGTAGCGGGCCGCGCCGGGGGCGTCGCGCCACGGGACGCGCTCGTCGCCGACGACCCCGGTCTCGTCGGGCGGGTCGCCGACCCACTCGTCGTCGCTGTGGTTCCACTCGCGGCGACCTGTGAGATACCGCTCCACACGTCGAGGGTCGTCGCGGACGACGACGTTGATGGAACTCGCCCGCCGGTCGAACGTCCGGCCGGGGGCGACGTACGGCCAGATTCGGGTGTCGCCGACGCTGACCAGCGTCGCTCCGGCGTCGTCGGCGGTTCCGTTCGCCGTCGGTCCGGTTTCGTCCGCTCGGGCCGCCCCGAGACCGACTGCGTCCGCTCCGACCGCACTCGGTCCGACTGCGTCCGCTCCGACGCTGCGCTGCTCGACCGCGAGGGCCGACGTTACGACCGCTGGATTCACTACCGCGGACCCCACGACTGCGGACCCGACGAGCGCAAGCACGACGAGACCGACGGTCGTGACACGTCGCATATTCCGGGGTTCACAGGGACCGACCAAGTAACTGTGGTCCGACCGCCGTAACTTCGACGCGGCGGTGAACGACCATCCGATAGTTCCTGAAGTGAGTCCGCTGCTGACTACGTGTTGATTCGACCGCAGTCGGCGAGTCGCCGTCCGAAACCGCCGAGGTCGGGAGCCGAGTATAGCAGTACGGAGAGCTATAATCGTCAATTAGCGAGCCTTTTCACTCTCGGATGGGTCGCTCCCGACGTGGCGTGCACAACAAGTTGCGCCGCACCCCGACGCTAGGCACCTGTCATCTCGCCACCGCACGCCACACCCAGTCAGCCAACAGTCGTGCGACGTCGTCTCATCCCCTTCCCCCATCTGCGTTTTTCGATGCTGTCGAGGGAGAGCAACTCGTTACGGTGACTCGGTGAAGAACGGAAAGACCCGACGAAGTGCGGGTTTCAGTAACTATACTCGGTGTGCAGAGTTCCGCCCGCGTCGTAGAGCGACACCGTGTCGCCGCCGTCGTTCCAGACGTACGACCCGCCCCAGTAGAGGTCCGTCGCGGAGTCGGTGCCGTCGCCCGAGTGGAGTCGCACCGTCTCGCCCGCCCCCAGCGAGAAACCGTCGGGGAACCCGTAGGTGTGGTCCGCCTCGTCTTCGACGGTCCACCCGGTCAGGTCCTGCGCGCTCGACCCGGTGTTCTCGAAGTCCACGTACTCGTCGTTGAGCGTGGAACCGGCCTCGCTGACCGTCTTCACGGCGATTTTGCTGTCGGAGTCGTTGGTCGGGTACGTCTTCTCGGCGGCCAGATTCCCGGCGTCGTCGTAGACGGACGCCGTGTCGCCGCCGTCGTTCCAGACCGCCGACCCGCGGTCCCAGTAGAGGTCGGTCGAGGAGTCGGTGCCGCTCCCGGTGTGGACGCGCACGGTGTCGCCCGCCCCCAGCGAGAAGCCATCGGGGAAGCCGTAGGTGTGGCCCGCTTCGTCTTCGAGAGTCCATCCGGTCAGGTCCTGCGCGCTCGACCCGTCGTTTTTCACGTCCACGTACTCGTCGTCGAGCGTCGAACCGTCTTCGCTTATTGTCGGAATCGACACCGAGTAGTCCGACGACGTGCCGGGCGTGTAGGCGTCGAACAGCGGGAAGGAGCCGTCGAAGACGGTCGTCTCGGGCACTTCCGGACTGGTGGCGACGCTGTTGGTGTCGTCCAGCACTCGGTCGGCGTTGACTTGGAGGTCGGTGCCGAGTCCGTCGGCGAGGTCGTTGACGTTCGCGCGGGCCGCCGCCGTGGTCTTGCCACTCCCCACTAGAACCACCGCGCCGCCGTCGGCGACGAAGTCGTTCAGGGCGTCGATTTCGCTCTGTGTGAACGACTCGGGCGGCGTCGTGACGACGACCGCTCGCGCGCCGTCGAGGTTCGCACCGGTGAACTCGTTGACGCCCTCCAGCGCGACGTCCTGTCCTTCGAGGTAACGCATGTAGTAGGCGGTGTCCTCGGCCGAGAGACCGTAACTCGCGCCGAACTGACCGTGGCCGCCGTCGACGAGAACGTCGCCAGAAGTGTCGGCGAGGTAGTCCACGAGGTTCGTCAGGAAGGCGAAGTTGCCGTAACTCGACGTATCGGTGCTGTACCCCTCCGACTTCTCGTAGCTCTCGTCGATGAAGGGACCGCCGACTACGCCGACGTTGGCGTCCTCGTCCACCGCTACCAACGGAATGTCCCCGCTGTAGGCGTAGCCGCCGTCGAGGTCCTGCGTGGCCGTGGACTCGGCGTAGACCGGGACCCGGGAGTCCGGAACGCCGCCGGACGCCGTCCGGACGCTCGCGGTCTGGGGGAAGAAGAGGTCGTCCACGGGGTTGTCGCGAATCTCGGTGGAGTTCCCGGGGTCGCTCTCGGCCCAGACCTGCGTCCCGTCGGCTCTCGCGGTCGTCTCGGAGTCGACGAACGCGTCGTGCTTAGCGAACGACGAGTCGTAGACGCGGGCGTGACCGTTCTTCACGAGTCGGTGGTTGTAGTTGGCGTCCCGGTTCCCGTCGCCCGACGCGTCGTAGTAGATGTAGCCGAGGACGCGGTCGAACGCGTCCCGGACCGGTTCGTTGTCGTCGAACGCGAGGTCCACGGACTTCCCGCCGAGTTCGCTCTTGCCGAAGTTAGTGGCGTCGTCCGCCCGGGCTTCGAGGTAGGTGTTGGACTCGATTCCCTCCCACTCCTCTACGCGCTCGTACTGACTGTTCGAGGACTTCTCGGGGGTGTCCGTGCCGAGGATGCGGATGTTCTCGGTCGTCCCGTCGTCGAACGTGACCTTCACCGTGTCGCCGTCGATGACCTCCGTGACAGACACCGTGTAGGTCTTCTCGGGGTCGAGTCCGAGTCCGTCCCGGTCGCCGAAGTAGGAGAACGCGGTGTTGAACTGCGTCGTGACCGGTTGGTACGGTTCGCCGCCGTTGCGAATCTCGTCGGTCACTTGGTCGTCGTTGAACCGAAACGCGAGTTCGAGGTGGCTCGCCACGTCGTTGAGATTCGCGGTCTCGTCGTAGTTACTGTGGTCCGACTGGTCGTGGAGGAACAGCCACCCGCCGTTCGACACGAAGTCCCCGAGAGCACTCAGTTCCGACTGAGTGAACGCGGTACTCGGCGACGTGATGACCGCCGCGTCCGCAGCCGAGAGGTCGGCGGTCAGCGAGGTGGTCGCGCTCACCGCGTACCCGTTGTTCTCGGCGTAGCCGTCGAACTCCGCGAACTTCGAGAGAGTGTAGTACTGGCCGTGACCCTCGTCCCAGAGGACGGTGCCCGAACCGCCGAGCGCGTCGTCCCAGACGTTGAGGACGAACTCTTCGTTCCCCGTCTGCCAGTCGGTGTCGGCGTCCGTGACCAGCATCGACCCGAAGCCGACGACGTTCCAGTCGCTCGCCACGACCGGAATCGGGGTATCCTCGCCGTAGGAGACGGCGTCGGCGCTGGTGTCACCGTCGCCGTTCGTCGCGGTGTCCTCGGCCCAGACCGCGACGTGGGCGTCGTCCGTGAGCGGTGCGTAGTCGTAGGTCACCAGACTCGACGTGGAGTACGCTTCGAGTTCCGGTATCCGACCGGACGCCGCCCGACTCCGACCGGTGAGTTCGATACCCGCGGCCGAACTGCCGGCCGCGGTCGCGAGCGCCGAGAGGAACGTACGTCGGTTCATGCGTGAAAAAAACAGAAACTCTAACCACATAAATCAACGTATTTCTAATATATTGTAACTATATATCTATAAAATGTAATCTCGCGTGAAGTTCTTCCGGATGCGTCCGCCGAACGGAACCGAGGATTTGACTGTCTTGGAGTTCCAACTCGCGGGCATGACCAGACGAAACGACGGTGGTCGCTGATGGGCCGCGGCGAGAAGGTCCGGTTCGGACTGGCACTCGCGTTCGGAGTCGTAGTACCCGGACTGCTCAAGTACGCGTTGACCACCGCGGGCTACGACGCGCTCGGCACCGCGGTCTGGGTCAGCGGCTATCTCACGGCGATACTGGCCATCTGGTACGTCTGGGTTCGTCCGCTGAACCTCGAAGGCACCGCCGGATGACTGCCGGATAGCGGAACTTTAAAGGGTATTTCGGGCCGAGTTTCCAGTAAAGATGCTAGAGTTCGTGCCAATGCCGCTCATCGACGACTTCCTGCTCCAGTACAACGTCGGGCAGGTACTGCTGTTGGCGTTCGTCCTGTCGGTGGTGGCGGCCATCCCGCTCGGCTCCCGGAAAGTGCTGTCACTGAACGCTATCACGTTCGGCCTGCTGTTCGTCGTAGTCCCGTCGAGTCTCGCGCCGCTCCACTACAAGTTCCTCGGCATCGCGCTGCTGGTGGTCGCGCCGGTGCTCTACGTCACGGCGCGAAAGTAACGCCGCGCGAGTACCCGGCACTCTTCCTCACGTCGTCACGCGACACGGACTCCACTCCCGAACGGTACCCTCCTCTCCGTCGTGGAACCGCTCTGCCAGTCCCGTCGGCGAGCTCCACCTTTCACTCTTCGCGGACGAGCGCGACGCTCAGCAGTTTCTCACCGGCGGTTACGGTCGCCTCCTGCGTGAGCGAGTAGAGGATTCCTCCACGGTCGGTCTCGACGCGCTGTAGCACCTCGTAGCTCGTCGGGTCGTAGAGCGTGCCGACGCGTTCGCCCGCCTCGACGCGCTCGCCCACCTCGCGGTCGGGGTCGACCCGGAACAGTCCGGAGTCGTCGGCCGTGACTCGGCCGAGGTGGTTGCGCGCCACCGTCGGGTCGTCGGCGGTCGGGTCGCCCGCGAGCAGGCCGAGGTGTCGGAGGACGTTCAGCGTGCCCGACACGCCCGCCTCGACGGCGTCCTCAACGAGGTGTTTGTTGTGGGCGAGTTCCGGCGTGACGGTCGGGATGCCCTCCCGGGACGCCACGACCCGGAGTTTCCCGCCGAAGTCGCGGGCGTCCCACTCGGCGTCGGCGTCCTCGCCCGCCTCCTCCGAGAGCAGGAGGTCGGTGCCGAACGCCTCCGCGAGCGCGCGGGACTCCGCGTCGCCCTCCATGAACACGACGTGGGTGAGCATGTCCGCGCTCCCGGTGTGGAGGTCGAGGACCGCGTCGGCGTCCGCGACGTACTCCCAGAGCGTCGCGGCCATGCGTTCGTGGAGGGTCCCGTCGGCGTCGCCCGGCCAGACCCGGTTCATGTTCCGGTTGACGCTGTCCAACTGCTCCGGGGTCGTGTACGAGACCCGGTCGAAGGTGAGCGGGTCGGCGACCGGGACGGCGACCACTCGACCTGCGAGTTCGGTCCCGTCGGCGGTGAGGCGGTCGTGGACCCGCCGGAGGGTCTCGGTGCCGTTTATCTCGTGGCCGTGCTGTGCGGCCTGTGCGTAGACCGTCGGGCCGTCCGCAGACCCCTCGTAGGTATGAACCGTCGTTTTGACCTTCCCGCCCGAGGGTAGTCGAGCGAGCGTGATGCGCTCGGAATCGTGTCGCATGGGTCGCTCAATTGCGTGCACACAATTGAATGCTTCTCTCGGAGACCCCTGACGGGGCGTGGCAGTTCAGAGGGTCGACTTGCTCCTGTAGAATATCACCAGTGCCCAGACGACGCCCGCGAACAGGAAGAGGAGCAGTTGATAGTCCTCGTTGTCCACGCGCAACGCCGCGCCGACCAGCACCAGCGTCAGCGGTGCGGTGAAATCGTACAGGTGTCGCTCGAAGAGGTGGACCGAGTCCCTGTACACCCTGACGGGTTGGCACACGCCGTTGCCCTTTCGACTGATTTCGTGAAGCTTCAGTTCCTGACGAACGTCGTGGTCGAGGAAGATTTCGGGGATGTCCTCCCCGGTCTTGCGGATGTCCTCCAAGTGGAGTCGTTCCCGACAGTCCAGATATCGTTGCGAGTCCCTGTTTTTCTGCCGCCGTTTGCGTGCCCGCGTCTCGTCGTCGAGCGGGAGCGCCTTGACGCCTCTCGCGATACCCCGAGTCGATTCGACCACAACCCTATCGCCCTCCTCGATGCCCAGCAGTTCTATCGTGTTCGCCGGAATCCGACAGACCCTGTTCTCTAAGTCCGGAAAGACTGCCATGCGGACGCGACACGCCGCCGGACGAACGCCGAGAACCGAGTTCAGGACCCGCCTGTGCCAGCGTTGCTCCCGGTTCGATATCGGCTTCACCCACACCCGTCCCGCTTCCGTCGCGGTGCCGTAGTTAGTATCGTCGGCCGAGGGAACGCCGAGCGCCGTGCGAATCGTGAAATCGAGTCCGATTCGCTGGGCCGGCCCGTCGGTCGAACCACGCCGGGGACGTGTCTGGACTCTCGAGTGTATCTCGGTCTCCTTGTCCGGATTCCTGAGCTTCAGGAACTCCCGCTGGGACGGCCCTCCCCATCCGTCGAGAATCTCGGGGTCTATCTGAACGATATATTCGGTCTCGGCCTCCCTATCGTTCGTTCTCGTTACCGTGAACGTACTCGGGTGATTCCTTCCCATTGCCCCACTCCTGAAGGTAGCGTTCGAGGGTCTCCCCGGTCGCCACCTCCGTAGAGTGTACAAAATCGTCGTAGAAATCAGTGCCCCAATATCTCGCCCCTTTCAGGCAAATTTTTAGGTACCCTGGAATGGGGAGGATGTCGTCGCGTTGCTTCTCGCCGACGGCGATTTTGACCGGGACCGACAGTGCGTCCTCCCGCGCCGAATCGTAGAACTCGATATCGTCGCTATCGACTTCCTCCATCGTGTACCCGCTCTCCCTGTCTATCAGTTCCCCCTTCTCGTCGTCGTAGAGGCGCGGCACGAGTATCCCGTTTATCCACGCGTCCGGGTCCGGGACGACGTTGAGCACCGCTCGACGCATCCCGGTGTACGACCGGAAGTCGGCTTCGTTGTTCAGTATCCGCTTGTATCCCCGGACTCGGACCCTGATACCCCGTTCGTAAGAGGGATGGGGAAGGTCGTCCCACTCGTCCGGATAGAGCAGACTGCCGTAAACGATAATCCCGACGTCACTGAAATCGCGTTCGGTAGACTGGTCGGCGTCCATCCGTGTCCCCCTTACGAGGGTAGACCTTTAATTAGTAGGCGGTCGGTTGCACCCTGATTCCCGGCGACCGCGACCGACGCTGCGAGAAAACGACATCGTCCCGGGAACCGCCGACGGCGCCGTCGGGACTGTTCGTCGGTGGACGACCGAGGTGTCTTCACCTCCAGCAGTCAGGCACGGTCGGCTACGGGCTATCGGTGGGCGACGGCCGCCTCGCGCGACCCGCTTCGAGTCACGTCGGCATCCTGAGCGCGTAGAGGATACAGCCGAGTCCCACCAGCGTACTGCCGTTGGAGAGTATGACGTACGCCGACGCCGCGGTGGGGCTGTTTCCGAGGAGGAGCATGGGAACTACCAGCACGAACGGGAGACCGACGGTGAGGGTGAATCCGACCGCGATGAACAGCATCGGTCTGCTGTCGTTGCGCCGGTAGCCGCGGAAGGCCTGATACGCGACGAGGAGACCGACGAGCGCCGCGACGAAGTTCATCCCCTGCGACAGCAGTCGCACCCAACTCGGGATGTCCGGCGGCGCGGTTTGGAGCGGTCCCAGCACGTCACATCCCCTCGACGAGGTCGGTGAACCTGTCGGCCACGTCCTCGCGGCGACTGACTTCGACGGTGAGCGACCCCTCGACGAGTTCGACGGTCACGCGTTCGAGGCGAGGCGAGTACACTTTGTGGTGGTGGCCCGCCGCGGTGTCGAGGCGGGTCTGAGACTCCACGAGGTCGTACGCTCGCAGGTCCTCCAGTCGCCGGTAAATCGTCGGCTCCGATGCGCCGCACCGTTCGCTCAATGCGTTGGCTGACATGGGTTCGATGCTGGTTGCTGTGAGGATTGTGCGCACCGTCTCGTCTTCGAGGAGGGCGGCGATGTCCTCCACGTCGCAGTCCTCACTCACTGTTATCGAGTAACTTTCCGAATCGGTATAAAAACCTGACGACAACTTCAGTGCGTGAAGTCGCGTCCACCCCGCTAACACGACGGGGGGCGTAGCGGAACCCGAGATGACGATTTCGCTCACCGCGCACGACGTTCGCCTGCCCGACCTGACCGCGCTCGCGCTCCTCGCGCTCACGCTCGCGGTCGGAATCGCCTTCTACGGAGACCTCCCGGCGGAGATGGTCGTGGGGTGGCACGTGGGACTCGACGAGGGCGTGCGACTCACGCGCGCCCCGCGACCTGTGGCGACTTTCGCGGTTCCCGCCGTGGCGACCGGCGCGTACGTCGTCGTCAGAGCCGTCGCGTTGCTTCCCGGCGTCCGCGACGAAGTGCGAGCGGCCCGCTTCGTCTACGACCTCGCCGCCAATCTCCTGCTCGTCGCGTTCTGCGCCTCGCAGATGGCGGTCGTCACCGCGAACCTGTGAGGAAGAAACGGGGCGTGAAAGTGAGGTCTTACTCGTTCTGCTGGGCGTCCACGACCGCGACGCCCGCCAGATTCACGATGTCCTTGACTTCGTCGCCGCGCTGGATGACGTGGACCGGTTTGTCCATGCCGACCAGCATCGGGCCGATGGCGTCCGCGCCGCCGAGTCGCTGGAGGAGTTTGTAGCCGATGTTCCCGGCTTCGAGGTTCGGGAAGACCAGCAGGTTCGCGGGGTCGTCGAGTTCCGAGAACTCGTAGGTGCCGTTCAGGATGTCCTCGACGACAGCGGTGTCGGCCTGCATCTCGCCGTCCACCGGGAAGTTGACCTCGGGGTCCGCGCGGAGCTGCTTGGCGGCTCTGCGGGGCTTGCGCGTGCCCTCGTTGTCCACGCTCCCGAAGTTCGAGTACGACAGCATCGCCGCGCGCGGTTCGACGTTGAACCGGCGGGCGAGTTCCGCGGTGTGGCGGGTGATTTCGGCCAGCACGTCCTCGTCGGGGTCCTGATTGACCGTGGCGTCCGCGCAGAAGACGACCCGGTTCTTGAACGTGAGCATGTAGACGCCCGCGGCGTAGTCGGCGTCGTCGGCCGTGCCGATGACCTGCAGGGGCGGTCGGAGCGCCGAGGGGTAGTGGTGGGTGAGACCCGTCAACATCGCGTCGGCGTCGCCCTGCTCGACCATCACGCTCCCGAAGTAGTTGCTGTCCTTGCGCACGAGGTCGGCGGCCTCGCTCTCGGTGATACCCTTGCGCCGCCGGAGTTCGTAGAGGCGCTCGGCGTACTCGTCGTAGTCACCGTTCGCGGGGTCGGCGATTTCCGGGTCGAAGTCGAGACCGAGGTCGGCCGCGGTGGCTTCGATGGACTCGCTGTCGCCGATGAGGACGGGGTTGGCGATGCCCTCCTCCTGCATCTGGTAGGCCGCCCGAATCATCTTCTCGTCGTCGCCCTCGGCCAGCGCCACGCGCTTGGGGTCGGACTTGGCCTTGTTGAGGACGACGCGCATCATCTCGCGGGACTTTCCGAGGCGCGCTTCGAGCGTCTCGACGTACTGCTCGGTGTCGAGTTCGCTGCGGGCGACGCCCGACTCCATCGCGGCCTCGGCGACCGCGGGAGCGACCTCGAAGAGGACGCGGGGGTCCAGCGGTTTCGGGATGATGTACTCCGGCCCGAACTGGAGCGGTTGGTCGCCGTAGGCCTTGACCACGGCGTCGGGCACGTCCTGCTTGGCGAGGTCCGCGAGCGCCTCCGCGGCGGCGACTTTCATCTCCTCGTTGATTTCGGTCGCGCGAACGTCGAGCGCGCCCCGGAAGATGAACGGGAACCCGAGGACGTTGTTGACCATGTTCGGGTAGTCCGAGCGCCCGGTCGCCATGATGACCTTGTCGTCGCGGGCCTCCTTGGCCTCCTCGTAGCCGATTTCGGGGTCAGGGTTCGCCATGGCGAAGATGACGGGGTCGTCGGCCATCGACCGGACCATCTCCTGCGAGACGATGCCTGCGACCGAGAGACCGACGAACACGTCCGCGCCCTCCATCGCGTCGGAGAGGTCGCCTTCGGGGACGTCGCGGGCGAACTGGGCCTTGTACTCGTTGACGTCACCGTGTTCTGCCCGGTCCTCGGTGATGATGCCCGAGGAGTCACACATGATGATGTTCTCCTTGCGCGCGCCCAGCGAGACGTAGAACCGCGCGCTGGCGATGGCCGACGCGCCCGCGCCCGAGAAGACGATTTTCAGGTCCTCGATGTCCTTGCCGTTTATCTCGGTGGCGTTCAGCAGGGCCGCCCCGGAGATGATGGCGGTGCCGTGCTGGTCGTCGTGGAACACCGGGATGTCCATCTCCTCGCGGAGCGTCTCCTCGATTTGGAAACACTCCGGAGCCTTGATGTCCTCCAGATTGATGCCTCCGAAGGTGGGTTCCATCGCCTTGGTCGTCCGGATTATCTCCTCGGCGTCCTCTTGGTCCAACTCGATGTCGAACACGTCGATGTCCGCGAAGCGCTTGAAGAGGACCCCCTTGCCCTCCATCACGGGCTTGGACGCTTGCGCGCCGATGTCACCCAGTCCGAGGACCGCGCTCCCGTTCGAGACGACGCCCACGAGGTTGCCCTTCGCCGTGTACTTGTAGGCGTCTTCGGGGTTCTCGTCGATGGCGCGGCAGGGCGCGGCCACGCCCGGCGAGTACGCCAGACTCAGGTCGCGCTGGGTGTTCGTCGGCTTGGTCGTCGAAATCTCTATCTTCCCGGGCGGTTCCTCGCGGTGATAGTCGAGTGAATCTTCGTCTAGTCCCATAGACCGAAGAATCGTACCCGCCGATATAAAAGTATCCGAAGCCGTCGAATCGCGGTTCGACAGATGACGAACTCCGTCCGGGGTCACTCCCCCTCGTCTTCCTGCACGAGCACGTCGGGACACTCTATCACGGCGTCGTAGTCGTAGGCGTCCACGGCGGTCGTGGGCCACCGCCCGGTGTCGGTCAGCACCTCGAACCCATCTTCGGTTACCAGCACGGTGTCCTCGCTCTTCGCGCCCTGCACGGTCGGGTTCCACGCGTAGGCCATGGGCGTCGTGACTTCGGCCGACTCGGCCATCTCGGGCGCGGCTATCCACTCTCGGCCCGCGAACCCGGCCGCGCCGCCCTGATGGTGGCGCTCCCACTCGTCGGCGTGACCGAGGTGTTCGTAGGCGGCCTGAATCGCCTGAAAGACGCCGGTCGGGTCGCCCGACAGGCCGGATATCGCCTGTGTCGCGCCGAGCGCGGTCACCGCCACGATGCGGGCGGCGTGGTGGCGCTCGCCGAGTTCGTTGAGGTCGGCGTCGTCCATCTCCGACTCGAACGCGACGGTCCGGGTCGTGCTGGCGTGGAGTCCGTGGCGCTCGGCCGTGACCGAGACCAGCGCGTACTCGCCAAGTTCGGCGTCGGTCGGCGTGTAGTGGCGGTACTTTCCGGCGCGTTCGGAACCGCCGACCAGCGCCACGGGGGCCTCGATGCCGCGGGCCGAGAGCGCGACCCGGAGCGCGGAGGCCACCTCCGACTCCGTGTCGCCGGGTTGGAGTTCCCGGCAGACCGCTTCGACCGCCTCGGCGGTCTCCCGACCGAGTTCCCGGTAGTTCTCGACGTCCTCGTCGGTGAGCGGTTGCCGAAGCGGCGAGGCGTCAACCGACTGCAGGCCGGGCGCGTCGAAGTCCGCCGCGGCGGGGTCGGGACTGCGGTCCGCGACCGCTTCGCCCAGCGACTGGCGGTACCAGTCGAACTCGGTGACCGGAACGTCCTCGGGGAGTTCCTCGTCGCGGAGGCGGTCGGCCTCGATGTTGTTCGTCACGACTTCGAGTCCGTCGCCGTCGTAGCCCACCGCGGCGACTCCCGCGTCGCCCTCGCGGTCCACGACGTTGCTCCCGCCGGTCAACCACGCGAACGAGTTCGGCCGGGCGAACCAGACTGCTTCGAGGTCGTTCTCCGCGAGGTAGGCGTCGAGGCGCTCCTGTTTGGTCATGTCTGGTCGGTCGTCGCCGACGGCCTTGAAGCAGGTGGATTCGGTAGTTCGCGGGACGGTCCGTTCTCGCGTCGCCGACTGCCTCTCGGGGTCGAACGCCGTCTCGCGTCGAATCGCCGAGGCGCAGTCGAACAGACCTAAGTGCGACCGGCCGAAAGCACCGCTAAGGGGAGTTCCAACCGTGCAAACCCACACACTCAGACGCTCGTCGGGAGGTGCCCGCTGATGGTCCGGTTCCGACACCTCGCGGCCGTCACGACCGGTCTGACGTTCGCGCTCATCCTGCTCGGCGTCTACACCGCCGCGATGGGCGCGGGATTGTCCTGTTCGGCCCAGTGGCCGTTCTGTGACGGCGGCCTGATTCCGCAGACGTTCCCGAGTTTCGTCGAGTGGTTCCACCGCCTGATAGCGATGATAACCGGGTTCTTCATCCTCGGCACCGCCGTCGGGTCGTGGAAGTACACCGGCGAGAAGCGCATCCGCGGCGCGGCGACCCTCGCGCTGGCGGTCACGCCGATTCAGGTCGTCCTCGGCGGTGCGACGGTCTTCGTCTACACGCCGCTCGTGCAGGTCGCTCACCACACGGCCGCGCTGATAATCTTCGGTGCGCTTCTGGCGACGACGCTGTGGTCCTACGAGGCCGAGCGCGCGCCCGACGCTCGCGGGGCCGACTCGACGACCGGTTATCCGACCGACGACTGACGCTCATTTTAGCGGCTCTGTTCTCCGAATTCGGACGTTTCGAGCCAACGTTATGTAGTATCGTGTAGTCGTGAACTTGGGGGAAAACACATGGACATCGACAGGCGGTCGTTTGTCAAGGGGAGTGCAGGAATCGTCGGCGGTCTCTCTCTGGGAGGACTCGCCGGAGCGCAGGACGAGGGAGTCGTTCGCATCGGGTCGGACATCCCGTACAAACCGTTCGAGTATCGGACGCAGAGCGGCGATTTGACGGGCTTCGACGTGGACCTCGCGGAGGCCATCTTTCAGGGGCAGATGGACCGGGACTACGAGTTCGTCCAGACCGGATTCGACACCATCATCCCGAGTCTGAACAACGGGAACTTCCGCATCATCATGTCGGCGATGACTATCAACGAGCAGCGCGACCAGCAGGTCGATTTCTCGGAGCCGTACTTCATCGCCTACCAGACGGTGGCGATACTGAAGGGGAGCGACATCCAGAGCGTCGAGGACCTGAAGGGGAAGACGGTGGCCGTCCAGAAGGGCACCACCGGCGAGGCGGCCGCCCAGCAACTCAAGAAGCGGTTCGGCGGCGACCTCAACATCGACAGCTACGACCAGATACCCGGGGCGTTCAACGCGCTCCTGAACAACCAGGCCGTCGCGGTCATCAACGACAACGCCGTGAATCTGCAGTACGCGGACGAGCGCGACAGCATCGTGATGCTCGAAGGGGAGGGACAGGCGGCCCAGGAGTTCGAGAACGCGCCGCCCTACCTCACGCTGACGGTCGAACGGTACGGCATCGCGTTCCGGGAGGACGACGACGAGTTCCGCCAGCGGGTCAACGAAGCACTGAACGCGGTCATCGGGAGCGGTCAGTACGCGGAGATTTACAAGGAGTACTTCACCGGCGAACCGCCGCAGGCGATACTCTCGCGTGCACGCCCGGCACCGGGGACGACCACGGCCGACGGGACCGCCGGTAACGCGACCGACACGACCACCAACGGCGGGTAATCCCAGATGGCGGAGACGTACGCCGAGGAGCGCAGTGGCGAAGCCGCGGCCGACGAGGGACTCCTGACCGACGAGCGCGTCAAGTTGGCCGGGATGGCGGTGGCGCTCGTGTTCACCGCGGTCATCCTCGGATTCATCGCGCTCATCCTGTTGGAGTACGTGAACTACGACCTGCTGTTCTCGGTGGTGCCCCGGTTCGTCGTCGCGTTCGTCCGCGTGGTGATAGTGGTCGTCATCTCCAGCGTCCTCGCGGTTACCGCCGGGGTGTTCGTGGGACTGGGCCGGGTGTCACGCACCTCGATTACGCACTCCATCGCCACCGCGTACGTCCAGTTCTTCAGGGGGACGCCGCTCCTCTTCCAGTTGTTCATCATCTACCTCGGCATCCCGTCGCTGTGGCCGCCGGGGGAGTTCCCGATTTCGGAGGGGTACGTCGTGGCTCCGGCGGTCTTCGTCGTGGACTGGACGTTCATCACGGCGGTCGTCGCGCTGACGCTGAACCACGCCGCGTACGTCGGCGAGGCGGTGAAGGGCGGCATCAACGCGGTCCCGGAGGGGCAGATGGAGGCCGCCCGGTCGCTCGGGATGTCGTACGTCGATTCGATGCGGGAGATAATCCTGCCACAGGCGTGGCGCAACGCGCTGGCGGCTATCGGTAACGACCAAGTCATTCTGGTCAAGGACACGTCGCTGCTGACAGTCATCGCGTTCCCCGAGATAATCACCGTGTTCCGGGAGATAAACTCGAACCAGTTCGACGCGTGGACGCCCATCGTCCTCGTCGCGGTGACGTACCTCGCCATCACGCTCCCGCTGATGCGGACCGTCCAGTACCTCGAAGACCGCGCCGAGTGGGGGACCGGCGACGACGACGAGGCGTCCGGCGGACTGCGCGAGCGGTTCGGGTGGGGTGAGCGCCGATGAGCGACACGGACGAGGTGACGACCGACGACCTCGCGGCCGGTCAACCGATGGTCGAGTTCGACGGCGTGGACAAGTTCTTCGGGAGCGCCCACGTCCTCAAGGACATCGACCTCGCGGTCGAGGAACAGGAGGTCGTGGTCATCGTCGGCCCGAGCGGGAGCGGGAAGTCCACGCTCCTGCGCTGTGTCAACCGACTCGAAGAGATTCAGGACGGCGAGGTTCGCATCGCGGGGGAGGCCATCACCGCGCCCGGCGTGGACGTGAATCGGCTCCGTCAGAAGGTCGGGATGGTGTTCCAGCACTTCAACCTCTTCCCGCACAAGACGTCGCTGCAGAACGTCACGCTCGCACCGGTTCGGGTCCGCGGTCTCTCGAAGGCCGACGCCCGCCAACGCGGCGAGGACCTGCTCGGGGAGGTCGGTCTCGGCGACCAACTGGACTCGTTCCCCGCCGAGTTGTCGGGCGGCCAGAAGCAGCGCGTCGCCATCGCCCGTGCGCTGGCGATGGACCCCGACGTGATGCTGTTCGACGAGGTGACGAGCGCGCTCGACCCCGAACTCGTCGGCGAGGTGTTGGGCGTCATGCGGGGTCTCGCCGAGGAGGGGATGACGATGCTGGTCGTGACCCACGAGATGGGGTTCGCCCGGGAGGTCGGCGACCGGGTGGTGCTGATGTCGGAGGGCCGCATCGTCGAGGAGGGGCCTCCCGACGAGTTCTTCGACCATCCCGAGACCGACCGAGCCAAGCGGTTTCTCCAGCGAGTGCTGTAGCGGTCGCTCCCGCCGATTTAGGTCGGCACTCCGGCGACCCGCCGGTCCTCACCGGCAACTGGCCGCGTCGCCCGTGGCCGTAACTCGTCGCCCGCCGCGTCGAGTTCTTCGACCGAGGCGTTGAAAATAGTGACAAATAACCTACTTTTATCGGGGAAATTACGGGACGGGAGCCGTTTTTTGCAAGTTCGAGTGGTAAAATGGGTGGGAAAGGTTCAAAAGAGTAGTCTCCCTCCTATGGCAGTATGGAACGCAGAACTTCCGTCGACATGGACCGTCGTACCTACGTGAAGGTCGTCGGTGCGAGCAGTGTCGCAGGCCTGACTGGAACCGCGGGATGTATCGGTAGCATCACCGGTTCCAGCGGCGGCAAGAAACTGACCGCCGGTACCGCGCCCGGGTTCCCCCCCGTTCGAGATGAAGCAGGGCGGCGAACTCGTCGGCTTCGACATCGACCTTCTCGAAGCCGTCGTCTCCGAGAGCGAGTACACGCTGTCGGGATGGGAGGAGTTCGAGTTCAAGGGACTCATGCCCGCACTCAGTAGCGAGAAAATCGACGTCATCGCGGGCGCGATGACCATCAACGAGAAGCGCGACAAGAAAATCGACTTCTCGAACCCCTACTACAGCGCCGACCAGTCGATTCTCGTGCGCAAGGGCGGCGACTTCTCGCCCTCGAAACTCGACGACTTCTCGGGTCATCCCATCGGTGCCCAGAAGGGAACCACGGGCGAGGGCATCATCAAGGACGAACTCATCGCGAAGGGCAAACTGAACGAGTCGAACTACAACTCCTACGGAAGCTACGTGCTCGCGGTCGAGGACCTCGTGAACGGCAACATCGACGCCATCGTCATCGACAAGCCGGTCGCCAAGACGTTCCAGAGTGAACGCGACGTCTCCATCGCGTTCACCTACGAGACCGGCGAACAGTACGGCTTCGGCGTGCGTCAGGGCGACAGCGAGGTTCAGAAGGCCCTCAACACCGGTCTCAAGGCCGTTCGCGATAGCGGCAAGTACGCCGAAATCCGTAACAAGTGGTTCAGCGACTCGTAGAGCCGTGTTGACTCCGCTACTGTCGGCCGACTGGACGTTCGTCGTCGAGAACCTGCCGTACCTGTTCGGCGGGATAGTGCTGACTATCGCGCTGACGGCCGCCAGTATCCTGCTCGGCTTCCTCGCCGGATTCCCGGCGGGGACCGTCGAGGTGTACGGCGGCCGGTACGCCAGCGGCGCGGTCGAGAACGTCGGCGTCGTCCTCCGGGGCACGCCCATCGTCGTCATCCTGCTGTTCGCCTACTTCGGCACGCCCATCGAGAGCGCCTTCGTCGCGGCCGTCCTCGGTCTCGGACTGCGGAGCGGGGCCTACCAGTCCCAGATATTCCGGGGTGCGATTCAGAGCATCGACGAGGGCCAGATGGAGGCCGCTCGCGCCGTCGGGATGTCCCGATTCGAGGCGATTCGTCACGTCGTCGTCCCGCAGGCGCTCCGCCGGTCGATTCCGGGGTTCCAGAACGAGTTCACTATCGTTCTCAAGGACACGAGCGTCGCGTTCGCTATCGGTCTCTCCGAACTGCTGACCCGAAGTAACGACCTGTTCGTTCAGAACACGAACGCCGTGCTGGAGGTCATCCTGTTCGCCAGCGCGGTGTACTTCGTGCTGACGTTCGCCACGAACCGGACGTTGGATTACGTCGGCAACGTCTTCGCGATTCCCACTGGTGATTCCACATGAGTCTGCTACGCGTCGAGAATCTCTCGAAGAGTTACGGTGACGAACGCGTCCTCCGAGACGTGAGCTTCGAAATGGACCGGGGCGACGTCGAAGTCGTCGTCGGCCCGAGCGGGAGCGGGAAGTCCACGCTCTTGCGGTGCGTCAATCGCCTCACGGAGTACGACTCCGGCGACATCTACCTCGACGGGGACAGTACGACGGGTCCCGACGCGGACGTGAACGAACTTCGGCGAGACGTCGGGATGGTGTTTCAGGACTTCAACCTGTTCGCGCACCTGACCGCCCGCAAGAACATCACGCTCGGTCTCCGGCGAGTCAAGGGTCTCTCCAAGGAGGAAGCGCGGAGCGTTGCCGACGAACACCTCGATATGGTCGGACTCGCACCGCAGGCCGACTCCTACCCGGCCGAACTCTCGGGCGGCCAGAAACAGCGGGTCGGCATCGCCCGTGCGCTGGCGATGGACCCCAAACTGATGCTGTTCGACGAACCGACCAGCGCGCTCGACCCCGAACTCATCGGCGAGGTGGTCGGCGTGATGCGCGAACTGGTCGAGCGCGGGATGACGATGCTGGTCGTGACCCACGAGATGGGGTTCGCTCGGTCGGCGGCCAGCACCGTCACCTTCCTCGAAGAGGGTAATATCGTCGAGCGCGGTCCGCCGGAACAGTTGTTCGAGAACCCCGAGAAGGCGCGGACCGAGGAGTTCCTCGGTCGCCTCGACGAGGTCCACGGCGACCATGAGTGACGTCACTCGCCGCGCGACGGCGGCCCCGCGCTGGCGCTCGTACGGACTCCGCCAGTGGCTCGGCGTCGCGGCCGCGGCGCTGTTCTGGGGATGGCTCGTCTTCCGGTGGGTCAACGACCTGCTGCTCGGCGGGACCGTCGTTCCGCGCGGCCAGTCGCTAATTCCCGCCGAGACGTTCGCCGGAGTCGCCAGTTCGCTGTCGGCGACGGCCGACGCGCTCGGCGTCCTCGGCTGGCCGCTCTCGCAGGTCGCTGGGTTGTTCTCGTTCGTCGCGACCGGCGCGTCGGCGCTGCCCGCGTTGGCGGAGGGAGCGTGGCTGACCGTCGTACTGACCGTCACCACCATCGCGTTGGGGTTCGTCATCGCCGTTCCGCTCGCGGTCGCGCGTGTCTACGGCGAGAAGACGGCGTGGCTCTCGCTCGGGTACACCGAACTCATCCGCGGGACGCCGCTGCTGGCCCAACTGTTCGTCCTCTACTACGGTATGGGGCTGTCGGCGTGGATACGCGAACTCCCCCTCGTCGGCGTCGGCATCGTCCCCGGGCAGGCCGTCTGGGTCGCCATCATCGGCTTCACCATCAACGGCTCGGCCTACCAGTCGGAGTACATCCGGGCGGCCATCGAGGGCGTCGATTCCGGACAGTTGACCGCGGCCCGCGCCGTCGGGATGTCGAAACTCGCGGGAATTCGATACGTCGTTCTGCCGCAGGGGCTTCGCTACGCCATCCCGGGCTGGTCGAACGAACTGGTCTACCTCATCAAGTACTCGTCGCTGGCGGCGTTCATCACCGTGCCCGAACTGTTCGAGCGCGCCGACGCCATCGCGTCGGAGACGTTCGAGTTCACCACGATGTACGCGTTCGCCGCGCTGCTCTACCTCGGTCTCGTCCTCTCGGCGTCGAAGGTGATGTCGGCGGTGGAACGGCGGTTCGCCATCCCCGGCATCGGCAACGTCGAGGGCCGGGACCGGTAACGACTCGGTCCGGTGGACCCTGTTTCCGTAACCGGACCGACCGACGAGATTCCGATTGCCGATTTTCAATTTCCCGTTTCCGGCCGGTCAACGAGCGTGAAATTACCCGTCGATGAAGAATGGCGAGGACGGAACTTCTAATAGACAGTAATAATCACGGGGTAACGCATGGCACTCGAAAGTATCGACGCTGGTGTGTGGTCGCTCGTCCCCGCCATCCTCGCAATCTCGTTGGCGTGGACGACCCGAGACGCCCTCATCGGGCTGTTCGTCGGCGTAGCGAGTACCGGGCCGATTTACGGCGCGTTACGGCCTGGCGCGGACGCGGTCGGGGTTCCCCCCGACCTCGTCGGGACGCCCGTAGGCAACGCGCTCGGTGCGCTGTTCGGTCTCAAGTTGATTCCGACGCTCGTGGCGACCGCGCCGCTGTTCAGCGACGCGTGGTACGTCGAGAACGTCCTGCTCGCCATCTTCGCCATCGGCGGGATGATTGGCCTGATGATTCGGGCCGGGGCGATTCAGGGCGTGCTGGAGGCCCTCGCCGAACGGGCCGATTCCCCGGCGGACGCCGAGAAGGCGGCCTACATCGCCGGAGTCGCCGTCCACATCGACGACTACTTCAACTGCTTGGTGGTCGGGTCGATGATGCGCCCGCTGACGGACAAGTACGACGTCTCGCGGGCGAAGTTGGCCTACTACGTGGACTCGGCGGGGAGTCCGGCCGCCCGCCTCGCGTTCTACTCGACGTGGGGCGCGGCGCTCATCGGCTTCATCGGCGGCGGTCTCACCGAGGCCCAGCGTCAGAACGTCCTCCCCGAGAACATGGGCGGGTTCGTGCAGGGGACCGGCGAGAGCGCCAGCGCCGTGACCGCCGAAATCTGGCCGCTGTTCTTCAACAGCCTCTTCTTCGGCTTCTACTCGTGGATAGCGCTCGTCCTCGCGGGTCTCGTCGCGTGGCAGGTCTTCCCCAACATCTTCGGCATGGGGCGCGAGGAGTCGCGCGCCCGGTCTGGCGGCGGCGTCGTCGGCCCGGACCAAGACCCCATGATATCCGAGGAGATAGACGAGTACGAGATGTCGCCGGCCGCCGACCCCGACTGGCGCAACTTCGCCGTCCCGGTCGCTACCATGATTCTGGTCGGTCTCGGCGCGATGTTCTGGCGCGGCAGTCCCGTCGTCACCGTTCCCGGCGAGACCTCGAACCTCCTGTTCGCGCTCGGCGACTACCAGTTGTTGATTCCGCCCGCGGGACCGTGGGCGTTCAACATCGGCGGCGTCAAACTCGGTCTGGCGGCCACCGCGGCGCTCGTGGTCGCGGCGGTCCTCTACCGCCTGCGCGGGGACATCCCGAGCAACGACGAGGCGACCGACGCGATGGTCCGCGGGTTCAAGGGTATCTTCCTCGCGGCGCTCATCCTGACGCTGGCGTCGTCCATCCAGAACAGCGTCACCGTCCTCGGCATCTCCGGGTTCGTCACCGACTGGTTCCGGGGCGTCCCGGCCGGACTCGTCCCCGTGTTGCTGTTCTTCGCCACCGCGGGCATCAGTTTCGCCGACGGGAGTTCGTGGTCCACCTACGGCATCATGTTCCCCATCGCCATCCCCGTGGCGTTCACGACCGGCGCGAACCTGCCGCTCGTCCTCGGGGCGGTGTTCAGCGGCGGTATCTTCGGCGACCACTCCTCGCCCATCAGTGACACCACCGTCCTCGCGTCCTCGACCAGCGGGAGCGACCACCTCGTCCACGTCCGGACCCAGATTCCGTACGCGGTCATCACCGCGACCATCGCGGCGGTGCTGTTCGTCCTGTTCGGGTACGTCCTCCCGCAGGGCTTCGAGGTCATCCCGTACTGAGACCTCGCGCCGTCTCTTTTCGGGACGGCTACGGGACCGAACCGGCGCTACTGCGGCCTACGCCGAACGCTCGCCGAGTTTCGGCATCGGACTCCGCACGCTCTCGTTTGTCAGGGTCTCGTTGACGACTTCCCTGCCGATGGGACCCTCGAACTGGTAGAGTTCGTGGGCCTGCTCGCTCACGTTCCGGACGTGGGTCACGTTGACGCCGTTCCGTTCGCGCACCGCCACCGAGAGGTTCGTCGCCGCCCGCGCGGTCTGGTTAGCACGGAGTTCGACGATTCGCGCCCGAACGACGAACTCCGCCAGCGAGGTCCGGTACTCGCCTTCGGAGAGTTCGCCGTCGGCCCACGCGTCGGTGAGGTTCCCCCGGACGCCGGTGAGCGCGTCCAGATACGATTTGAGCGTCTCGGTCTCGTCGGCGACGACCGCCGCTCGCTCGGCGGGGGTGGTCGCGTTCGCCAGTCGGTCCGCGAGCGTTCGGTTCCAGAGTTCGCCTTGGAGGGCCGCTCCCTGTGCGCCGACAGCGCCGGCGAGTTGCTGGCCCGGCGAGACCGTAGTGGCGTTGCTCTCGTTGGTCGTCGTGTCGTCGTGGGGCCACGTCGACTGGCTCCCGCCGGCGTCGGCCGCGACCGCTCCCGTCGCACCGAGCAGGGCGACGCCGGCGAGTAGCAGGACGAAGGTGGGTTTCATCGGTCGTTTCCACGGGCCAGACGACCAATAAGCCGCCGTTACTGAACCCGAATTTACCCGAATTAAGGCGTATCAGGACTTGTGTTGCTCTTGGGCCAGCGCGAGTACGTTCTCCCTACCGAGCCTGAAGCTCTCTATCTTGCCCTGCTCGCGGAGGCTCCCGACGACCTGACTCGTCTTCGCCTCGGTCCAGCCGAGTTCGTCCACGACCGCCTTCTGCTTGACGCGGCCGCCCCGGCGTTCGAGCAGGCGGAGGACGCGCTCCTCGTTGCTTAGCAGGTCTTCCGGGGGTTCGTCGGCGGGTTCGTCGGCGCGCTCGTCGCGGTTCCGGTAGAACCACCAGCCGACCCCGGCGAGCGCGGCGAGGACCGCCACTGCGCCAGCCACCGCCGCCACGGTCGTCCACGGGACGTCCGGTCCGCCCGCGCCGGGCGCGGCGAGGACGATTCGGGGTTCGTTGCCCGCGAACTCGATGGGACCGCTCCAGACGACCGCTCGCTCGCGCTTCTCGTACCCGGTCTCGGGCTTGGGTTGAATCGTCGTGGCCTCGTAGCCTTCGGGCCACTTGACGAGCAGTCGCGTCTTCTCGTTGAGGATGAGTCCAGACAGCGAGTCGCCGACGCGGAGGCGGTCGTCCGAGACGGCGGCGAACCCGTGCCACCGGAACGAGTAGACCACCACGCCGTATCGCTGGGGGAACTCCCGGATTTCGGCCCGGACCGAGTAGTTCGTTCCCGTCATCTCCCGACCGGTGGACTGCTCGGCGCTGTGAATCGTGCTGTTCATCCGGGCGACGAACTGCTGGCTGTACTTGGTCGAGTTCTCCTCGATGTCGGCTTTGTACCCCCGGAACGCCGACGCCGTCTCGGGGTCGTCGAGGCGGGTGCGGTAGACGACCTGCCACGTCGCGGTCCCGTTCTCGGCCACCCGGACGTCGAGGACGACGGTGTCGGGGGTGACCTGTTGCACCTGTGACTGGGGCGACGCGTCCGCAGTCGCCCTCGCGTCGGCCGCGCTCGCCGTCTCACCCGCGGACGTGCCGACTGCGGACGTACCGACGGCGGGTGTGCCGACTGCGGTCGAGAGACAGAGAACCGCGACGAGCAGCGCTACGAACTGTCGTGCCCCCATTCGTCACGTACGTCCGACGCGCAAGGAAAAAGGGGTTGCGTCGTTTTTAGGGCGACGAGGGTGGTTCCACGGCCGATTTCTTTCCGGTACGGGCTGGTTACTCGGGTTAGGGCCGAGTTGCGGCGTTTAACTCGGATTAACTCGACCACAACCCGTCCTCAGGCCCAGTAATCGGCTTTCAGCGTTTGGGGGCTTGAAGCACCTGTCCGCCCTCCTACGAATCGGCGAGATAGCATGTCGAAGACGGAAACGCACACGGTCGATGCGGTGGAGTACGAGAGCGAGACACCCCTGCGCGTGCAGGCCGACTGGTCGGGTACCGAGACACTGGACTCGGCGATAACCTGCGCGATTTCGCGGGCGACCGACGCCTCGGTGACCGAACTCGCGCCCCTCTACGAGTACATGGACCCCGACGCGCTCCACGAGTTCGTCGCCTCGATGCGCGACCGGGAGACGGAGACGAGTATCACGTTCCAGTACGAGGGACACGACGTGACCGTCCGGGGCGACGGCGAGATACTGGTGTGGCCGCCCCGGTAGTCGTTCGGAATCAGTTTCAGAAGTCGGTCAGTCCGGCCTGACCGTCGTCGCCGTCGTCCCCGCTGGCTTCGGCCGCCGAGTCGTCGGCCTGCCCGCCCGAGTCCTCGTTCGCGTCGGCGTCGTCGCCGCGCTGGGACCCGAAACTGCCCTCGAACGCGCCCCCGGAGTGTTCCACGGCCGCCTTCTCGCGGAGGGTCTGGGCCTCCTCCACGATGTTCTGGACCTTGTTCGTGTCCTTGCCCGACCCGGTGACGAACGCGACGTGTTCGGCGTCGAGGTCGTACTTCGCGGTCATCGCGACGGTCATCTCGCGGTTCTTGCAGTGGTGGGTCATCGCCGCGAGGAACGGCATCATCTCCCGGCGAGCGGTGGACATGCTCACGCCCTCGGTCTCGGCTATCTTCCGGGCGACGTAGTCGCGCTTGCGCCGGTTGGCCTTCGAACTCCCGAGCTTTCGCCAGTAACTCGGCGGGCCGTACCGGGTTCGGCCGCCCTTCTCGCCGTCGCGAGACGCCGCGACCCCGGCCGCGATGTTGTCGGTGGCGTAGCGCCACATCGAGTAGTCCTGCGTGGCCCGGACCCGGCCGAGCCACTTGTCGGCGTTCGAGAGGAAGTCGTAGGCGGTGGCGAGTTCCGCCCCCTCGTAGTCTTTCGGCACGTTGTCCTCGACCCAGTTCAGCAGGTCGTCGGGGGTCTCGTCCACGTCGTAGGACTCCTGCAGCGCGCTCTGGGGGTCCTCCTCTTTGAACACCGCGTCGAGGAACTCGAAGATACCGCTGGTCCGGTCGCGCTCGCCGGTGACGTTCACGTCCTCCTCGGTGAGTCGCTCGCTGGTCTCGGCGATTGCCTGCAGGTCGTTGACCGCCGACCGGAGGTCGCCGTCGTTCTTATCCGCGATGGCCCGGAGCGCCGCCTTCTCGTACTCGATGCCCTCCTCCTTGCAGATGTGGCGGAGCGCGGGCACGATGGAGCGGGCGTAGACGTCCCGGAACTCGATGGTCTCGCAGTTGTTCCGGAGCGTCTTCGACATGTCGTAGAACTCGTTGGCGATGAGCACCATCGGCTGTCCGGCGTCCTTGACGACGTCGGTGATGGCCTTCGACCCGCCCCTATCGACGTTGCCGTGGAGGTTGTCGGCTTCGTCCATGATGACGAGTTGCCGCCCGTCGGCGCTCCCGGTGAGCGCCTGATTTTGGGCGGCCCCGCCCGCCAACTTCTCGACGACGTCCGCGGTCCGGGTGTCGCTGGCGTTCAACTCGATGGTCGGCCAGCCCATGTCGTTGGCCAGCGCGTGGGCGGCGGAGGTCTTGCCCACGCCCGGACTGCCGTGGACGATGACGGTGTCGCGGTGGTCGTCCCACGTCTCGGCCCACTCGCGCAACTGGTCGCGGGCCTTGTTGTTCCCGCGAATCTCGGAGAGGGAGGAGGGCCGATACTTCTCGGTCCAGTCGGTCATTGGAGGGAGGTAGGTGCGAGCGGTGTTTAGTGGTTGCGGAGAGCCACTCCGTTCGGTCGCCGGGGCCACGCCGACACGGATAAGTTCACCACGGCCCACCACTCCGGCATGGAAATCGCCGTCCTGTCGGTCGGGGACGAGATACTCGCGGGGGACACCGTGAACACGAACGCGTCGTGGCTGGCCGACCGCATCGACGAGCGCGGCGGGAGCGTCCGCCGGATTCTGACGGTCCCGGACGACCGCGCGGTCATCGCCGAGACCGTCCGGGAGTGGGCCGCGGCGTTCGACGCGGTCGTCGTCACCGGAGGCATCGGCGGGACGCCCGACGACGTGACGATGGAGGGGGTCGCCGACGGTCTCGACCGGGACCTCGCCGTGGACCGCGACGAGCGCGCCCGCCTCGAGGAGAAGGCCCGGCAGTTCCGCGAGGAGAACCCCGAGATGACCGAGGAGTACGACCTCGAACTGGACCTCGACGCCGCGGCGTCGCTCCCCGATGGGTGTCGGGCGCTGGCCACCGACGCCGGGTGGGCACCCGGTTGCGTCGTCGAGAACGTCTACGTCCTTCCGGGCATCCCCGAGGAGATGAAAGCGATGTTCGAACTGGTGGCCGAGGAGTTCGGCGGCGACGTGGTCTCCCGGACGCTCTACACCCCCGAACCGGAGGGCGCGCTCGGCGACCGCCTGAGCGAGGTCCGCGAGCGCTTCGACGCGTCGGTCGGGAGCTATCCCGGCGTCGGTTCGACGCCCGGCCGACTGAAGGTGACCGGAACCGACGCCGAGACGGTCGCGGCCGCGACGGACTGGCTTCGGGACCACGTCGAGACCACCGACCCGCCCGAGTCCGACGCCGACGATTGAGGTGTCAATCCTGACCGACGACCGAGGCGACCGTCCCGACCGACGGCCCGGGAGTGTCACCGGGTACCACTCTCGGACAACGCTTTTCATCGAGGCCTCCGACGATTCCGGCATGTTCCCGGAGCGCATCGAGACCGACCGACTGGAACTGACCGCGCTGACGGCTGAGACCGTGGACGTGCTGGCGTACTACGACGTTTGCTCCGGAAACTCCGGCGACGACATCGAGACCGTGACCGAGTACCTGCCGTGGGACCCTCACGAGACGCCGAAGGAGACCGCGGAGTTCCTCGACCGTCTCGGAGAGCAACGTGAGGCGGGCGAGAACGCCGAGTTCGTGGTTCGGCCCGAATCGGACAACCGCATCGCTGGTGCGGTCGGTCTCTGCCCGGACTGGGACCGCCGCACGGCCGAACTCGGCATCTGGCTCCGCGAACCCTACTGGGGCCGGGGGTACTACGGCGAGGCGTTCGCCGAACTCGCCGGAGTCGCGTTCGACCGCCTCGACCTCGAAGCGGTCGAAATCGTCCACCGTCACGGCAACCGCAACTCCCGGCGCGCGACCGAGAAGTTCGTCGAGCGGTTCGGCGGCAGACACGAGGGTCGCCTCCGGAACTACTGGGTCGGTCCCGGCGGTCCGGCCGACGCCCACCGCTACACCGTCACGCGCGCGGAGTACGATGCGGCGGGCGAACCTGACGAGGGGGTCCGAGCGTGAGCGAGAGCGGCCTGTTCCCGGAGCGAATCGAGACCGACCGCCTACTGTTAGAGCGACTCTGCCACGAGAACGTCGATACCCTCGCGTTCTACGACTGCTTCGCGGCGGGCGTCGCCGACGAGCAGGTGTTCGAGTACGTTCCGCAGGACCCGTGGCACACGCCGAAGGAGGCCCACGACCGCATCGACGACGCCGAGGAACGCTGGCGGGAGGGCACCGCCGCGGAGTACGCGGTGCGACCGACGGAGGCCGAACCCCGTGCGGGGGAAATCGCGGGTACCGCGCATCTCCACTGCGAGTGGGAGCGCCGAACCGGACGACTCGGACTCGTCCTGCGCAGACCGTTCTGGGGCCGGGGTTACTCCGGTGAGCGAGCAGATGCCCTGATGGAACTGACCTTCGACCGCCTCGGTCTCGAACTCGCCACGGCGGGGTTCAACGAGGGCAACGAGCGGTCCGAGCGCGCCATCGAGAAGTACGTCGAGCGATTCGGCGGGCAGTACGACGGCGTCCTTCGAAACTGGGTCCCTATGGGCGACGAGGTGGACGACCTGCACCGCTACACGGTCACCCGCGAGCAGTGGAACGAAGCGACGAAGGGGGATTGACGAGAACCGACCGCACATGACCGACGAACGCTTCGACGTTCACGACCACCGGCACGCGCTGAAACTCCGCAAGGACACCGGCGACACCCAGTTCTGGGAGAACCGGAAGGCTCTCGACTGCCCGGCCTGCGGCGACGCCTTCTCGGACCTGCTGATATCCGAGAAACGCAACAACAGTTTCAACTCGCCCGACGGTCGGTTCTGCGTCGTGCGCGAGTCCGACCGGATTCTCCTCTTCACCCACTGAGTTCGCCGACGCCGCCGACGCCGAACGCGTCGCCCGCGACGACGTCGCCGCCCTTGACGACCGTCCTCGGGTCGCGAACCGCGCCGATGTCTTCGAGCGGGTCGTCGTCGAGCACGAGGAAGTCCGCGAAGGCTCCGGGTTCGAGGACACCGGCGTCTTCCAGTCCGACGACTTCCGCCGCCCTGCCGGTCATGGCGACGAGCGCGTCGTGGGGGTCCATCCCGTACTCCACCATGAACGAGAGTTCGGTCGCGTTCGTGCCGTGGTAGTTGAACGGCGTCCCGGCGTCGGTCCCGCCGACGATATCGACGCCCGCCTCGACGGCGGCCGCGAACGATTCGAGGTGGCGCTCGTACACGTCGTTGGTCTTCTGGAGCGCGTCGTCGGTCGCGTGGTCGGCGTTCCGGACGATGTGGTAGGGGGCCGAGAGGGTCGGTACCAGCACCACGTCCTCGGCCACGAGCAGGTCGATGGTCTCCTCGTCGAGGAACGTCCCGTGTTCGATAGTGTCCACGCCCGCCTCGACGGCGGCCCGCGCGCCCGCCGCGCCGTGGGCGTGGGCCGCCACGTGGACGCCGCGGCGGTGGGCCTCGTCCACCAGCGCCGCCATCTCCTCGTCGGTGAACGCCGGAGTGCCGGGGTCCGTGCCGGGGGTCGTCACCCCGCCGGTCGCCATGAACTTGATGAACTCCGCGCCGCGCTTGACCTGCTTGCGGACCGCTCGCCTGCACTCGGTCGGTCCGTCCACCTCTTGCCCGAGGTGGTGGCCGTGTCCGCCCGTGATGGTGATGGACCGGCAGTTGGCGGTCATGCGTGGACCGGCCACCTCGCCGTTGGCGACGTACTCGGCGAGGACGACGTCGAGGTCGCGTGCGCCCATCGCGCGGACGCCAGTGACGCCGGATTCGAGGGTCTTCCGGGCGTTGCCGACCTCGGTCAGCAGCAGTTCGGCGTCGTTCATCGCCACTACGTCGGCGACGGTGGCCTCGCCGGACAGCGAGAAGTGGACGTGCGCGTCCACCAGTCCCGGCACGACGGTCTTCCCGGAGAGGTCGTAGACCGGTTCGTCGCCTCCGGGGTCGGCCTCGCCCACCGCACCGACTCGGCCGGACTCGGGGTCGAACCGGAGCGACGCTTCCTCGAAGCGTTCGCCCCTCCCGTCTAGCACGCGGACGTTGCGAAGAATCATTTGTAGGACGTTTCCGACCCTCTCTCTTGAATCCCGCGAATAGTGGTTTCACGTGGCACGTTTCTGTCCGTCCACGTCCTGACTCCGTAGTATCTGAATGTAACCGCGCCGGCGCGGGCCACAAGATACTCCCGTCGGCGGTGGGACGCCGAGGATATGTCCACGGCAGAGCGGACGACACGGAAGACCGACGGACTCGTCGGGCGCGCCACGCTGGCCCGCGGTACGACTGCGGGCGTCGGAGCGTGGTTGCTCGGCTATCTGGTCGTCTACGTCTCGAAGTCGGCGGCCGTCTCGGAGGCACTGCGGGGCGTCGGGTTCGTCTCCCGACTGCTCGGCGGCGAGGGCGTTCCGGCGTGGAAGGGCGTGACGTGGCTCTTCCTGAACGCCCACTTCGTCGCCACGCGGTTCCCGACCATCGCCGGCGGGACCCGCACGGCGAACTTCGTGACCCGGGAAGGCGGGTCGGCGCTGACGCTTGCGCTCCCGGTCGTGTTGTTGCTCGCCGCGGGCGTCGTCGCGACGTACGGTCGTCGCGGCGGACTCGCCGAAGGGGCCGCGGCGGGTGCCACCGTCGCGCTCGGGTACCTCCCGCTCTCGGCGGTGGCGGCGTTCGCGACCACTCACGCCATCGGGACCACCGAGGCGACTATCTCGGCCGACCCGGTGACCGGTGTTCTGCTCGCGGGCACGGTCTACCCCATGGTCCTCGGCGCAGTCGGTGGAATCGCTGTCGGGTTACTGGATTGAACGCGACGCTCGAACGGGCGTCGGAACCGCCGCTCCGAGTGGCGTCGTTTCGACGGACACGGCCGCCGACGGGTCGGCCGAGTACAGTTCTCGGTTAGCGAGTACTTCCGCGGAGCTAATCGACTACTACCTCTCGGAAAGCAGAGCAGGAACATCGCTGGCCGCCGATTACGGGGCGCGAGAGGACGAGTAAGGGCAGACGAAGAATGGACGCTTGGGAATAATATGAAAAACGTTCACACATCACTAAAGGCCGGGCGTGTAACTGGTTTTCGATGCAGAAGTTGTGCAAGTACTGCGGACAGGAACAGCCAGTCGTGGAGACAGTCTCGTGGCAACTGAACCTGTGTAGCGAGTGCGGGAACTCGATAGAGAGCCAGTAACCCCGATTCGTGGTCGCGGCTACTCCAATTTCCGGGCCACCATTTCTCCCCAGTGCTCGAAGCCGTGTCGCTCGTAGAACGCCGCGGCGCGGTCGTTCTCGCGGTCCACGTCGAGGACGAGACGGTCCAGCGGCAGGTCCTGTTCGGCCGCGAACTCCACGGCGGCGTCCATCAGGTCGTCCGCGACGCCGGTGCCGCGGTACTCCGGCCGGACGTAAATCTCGTTCAGGACGGCGGCGTCCCATATCATCGCCAGTTGCTGGGGGAGGACGAAGACGTAGCCGGCGAGCGCCGGTGTCCCCTCTTCCGAAGCGCGGTCTCCGGTGGCTTCGTCGGCGTTCGCCTCGTCGGGTGTCGCTCCGTCGGCGGTCGTCCGGTCGGGTTCCACCGCCGCGACGGTCACGCACCGCGGGTCGTGTTTCGTACACCAGAACACCCAATCGAGGTATCGCTCGCCGTACTCCTCGGTGAGTTTCGCCTCGTACGTCTCCCGCTTGTCGTCGTCGCCCGTGCCGGTTCCGAGACCTAACTCGAACCCTCGCTTGAGGTCCCACAGGTCGCGGGGGTCGCGGTCGGGGTCGTACTCGCGGAGTCGAACGTTCTCGGCGTCGGTCATACTCCGCGGTTGGCGGACGAGGTTGTTAGCAGTTGTGAGTCGGGACCGTGTGATTTTCCTCCGGTGGGACTCCTCTGACTCAGTCACGTCGCTCCATCCACACTCGGAGACCGACCACCGTGTATCCGGTCAGTGCGAGGAGTGCGCGCTCGCCGGTGTAGGCGACGGGAAAGAGGCGCTCGACGGTGCCCGATTCGGACCCCTTCTTCGGGTCGATGCCCGTGCTGTAGTGGGTGTTCTCGGTCGTCCGCACTGGGTCGGAGTTACCGCCTCCGCCACCGCCGGAACCGCCTCCGCCCGAACCGCCACCGCCGGCCCCCGCTTCGCCTCCCGCGCTGGCCGACGTTTCGGGGGCGAACGCCTCGACCAGCGCCTCGAAGTCCACGTTCACGAGCGTCTGGACGAACCCCTCCTCGGTCGAGTAGTACAGTTTCCCCGAGAAGGTGTAGAAGCGGTCGTGGACCGGGTAGAACAGGTTCACGCCGTTGAAGAACGCGTCGAGGCCGATACCCGCGAACGTGACCGCGACGATGGTGACCCACGCGACTCGGACGCCGCGCGCGCCCCACCGCGAACGGACGACGGACCGTTCCCGTCGTCGCAGGTCCGCCCAGAGCAGGACCCCCCCGAGCAGTGGTACCAGCAGCGTGTGGAACGCCGCCCGGTGCGCGCCCGGTATCCAGAACCCCAGAAACACGTCGAAGTCCACGAGCGCGGTGGCCGCCATCACCACCGCCACGGCCTTTCCGTCGAACTGTTCTGCGAGCAGGGCGGTCCCGACCAGACCGGCGAGCGCGACGTGGACGACCGTCGATGGCATTCGTGGTAATCGTGAACGTGACCCGTTATCAGTGTCCCGGTGCGTTCGTCGCCCGTCGAACCCGAACTTCGACACGTTTTTTGCTCCGGAGCGTCGCAGTCGAACCCATGACCGAAGCCACCGACCCCCGCGAGGACCTCGCCGAGCGAATCGCGGGCGAGATAACGCTCAGCGACGACCCCGGCGCGACCCTCCGCAAGTGGCGGACCGACTTCGGGGTCTCCCAGACCGACCTCGCCGACCAACTCGACGTCTCCTCGTCGGTCGTCAGCGACTACGAGAGCGGTCGCCGGGCGAGTCCGGGCATCGGCGTCGTCGAGCGGGTCGTGACCGGCCTGCTCGACATCGACGAGCGCCGGGGCGGCGACCGCATCCGCCAGTACGCCCGGGTCCTGTCGGCCGGGTTCGAGAGCGACATCGTCAACGACCTCCGGGAGTACCCCACCACGGTGCCGCTCGACCGGTTCTACGACGCGGTGGGCGCGACCGAACTCGCGGGCGGCGACCAGCAACACGTCACCGGCCACACCGTCATCGACAGCATTCAGGCCATCACCCGACTCTCCAGCGAGGAGTTCTACCGGCTCTACGGCCAAAGCACCAGTCGGGCGCTGATGTTCACCAACGTCACCCGCGGCGAGTCGCCGCTGGTCGCCATGCGCGTGGTGAACCCCACGCCCAACGCGGTGGTCCTCCACGGACTCGACCGCGAGGACCTCTGGGAACACGCGCCGAAGATGGCCCGCCTCGACGGGTTCTCGCTGGCGATTACGAACGAACCGATAGACGACGTGTTGCACTCGCTCCGCGAACTCCCCTGAACGCCGCCTCCGTCTTCCGTGTCCTGCCCTCCGCCGTTCATTTCTTTTCTTCTCCGCTTTCCCTCCCACCTCCTATCCTCCGTCTTCGGGGGCCGTCCCGCCGCCGTCCGGACGTACCGCTGTTCGGACCTGCCGCCGTCGGACGCCCGTCGGACCTTCGGTTCTGACCTCCGGCTAAAATATATTTTAGATAACACTTTTCGGTGGGTAGCTCCAATCCCGTTTGTATGCCAGACGCCAACCCCCGACCGACGTTCGGCACCCCGCACGAGTTCGATAGCGGCCAAGGGTTCAGTAGCGGACGCGAATCCGGTAGCGGACACGAACACGGGTCGTCGCCAGAGGCCGACCCGGAACTGACTAAAACCGGTACGACGACCGTCGCCGTGGCGGCCGACGACGCGGTGGTCGTGATGGCCGACCGGCGCGCCAGCGCGGGCGGCCGGTTCGTCACGAGCAAGGACACCCAGAAGGTAGAGCGAGTCCACCCCACTGCCGCCGTCGCGCTCTCGGGCGCGGTCGGAAGCATTCAGGACTACACCCGGCGACTTCGCTCCCACGCCGACCAGTACGAAATCCGGCGCGGCGACCCGCCGAGCGTGGACGCCTTCGCCACCTACGCGGGGAACCTCCTCCGCAACGGTCCCTACCGTATGGTCCGCCCGGTGCTGGGCGGCGTCGATAGCGAGGGGCCGCACGTCTACGACCTCGACGGCGGCGGCGCGGTCCTCGAAGCGCCCTACGCCGCCAAGGGGAGCGGAACCCAGTTCGCGCTCGGCGTCCTCGAACGCGAGTTCAGACCCGGATTCGGCGTCGAGCAAGCGACCGACGCCGCGGCCCGCGCCGTGGCGAGCGCCATCGAGCGCGACACCGCGAGCGGAAACGGCGTGACCGTGGCCGAAATCACCGCGGACGGCGCGACCATCGAGGCCCACGACGACCCCGCCGCACTGTACGAGGGCGAACGGAACTCCGCCGCGCCGGAATCGACGGACGACGCCGAGGAGGTGGCCTGATGCAGGGCGACCAGCAGGGCTACGACCGCGGGACGAGCATCTTCTCGCCGGACGGTCGGCTGTATCAGGTCGAGTACGCCCGCGAGGCGGTCAAGCGCGGCAGTTCGAGCGTCGGCGTCCGGACCGACGGAGGTGTCGTCCTCGCCGCCAGACGACGAGTGCGCTCGCCGCTGATGGACGCCGAGAGCGTGGAGAAACTCCATCAGGTGGACGACCACCTCGGCGTCACCTCCGCGGGCAACGCGGCCGACGCCCGCCGACTCGTGGAGTTCGCCCGACAGACCGCCCAGCGCGACCGCCTGGCCTACGACGAACCGATGCCGGTCGAACCGCTCGCGAAGGAGGTCGCCGACCGCGTGCAGGAGTACACGCAGTCCGGCGGCGCGCGCCCGTACGGGACCGCCCTTCTCGTCGGCGGCGTCACGGACGGGCGGCCCGCGCTGTACGAGACCGACCCCTCGGGGACCCCCTCGGCGTGGGACGCCGCGGCCATCGGCGGGGAGAGCGAGGAGATTCGGCAGTTCCTCGAAGCCGAGTACGTCGCGGACGCGGACCTCGACTCGGGCGTGGACCTCGCACTGGAAGCGCTCGCGGCCCCCGACGACGCGACGTTCTCGCCCGCCGAGGTTGCGGTCGGTACCGTGACGGCGGAGTCGGGGTACCGAACGCTCCCGACCGGGGAACGCCGAAACGCGCTCGACGCGCTCGGACTGCTCGACGAGGACGGCGGTCCGCAGGCGTCCTGAAACGCGCTCACCCCGACACGTCAATTCGATAACCGCATGCTTATCTTACGCCCGGATAGAGTCGAACTATGCGCCGCCGCGCCCTCCTCGCGACCCTCGGAACCGCCCTGTTCGCTGGCTGTGAGTCGAAGACCACCGACCGCGTCGCCGAACCCGACGACACGGCGACGGAGACGTACGCCGGGACGACGCTCTCTGAACCGAAACCGACCCCGAAACCGCCGGAGTCTGTCTCGCCCGAGTCGGCCGAACGGTTCGTCCGGGAGTACGAGCGCGCCACCGTCTACAACCAACTGCTCCCGGGCAACCCCGACGAGAGTGGAGGCGTCGAGGTAGACCCCGGCGGGTGCGGCGGTGCGAAGTCCATCGACGTCGAAGAGCCGACGACTCGCGTCCTGTTGACCGACGACGTCGGCGTCTACGTCGCGTCCGCTATCAGCGGTCACGTCCAGCACGTCTGTCCGGGGAGCCGGTCTTCGAGCGGGACCCGGAACCACAACTTCGTCACGCACTACGTCGGTCCGGACCGCCACGTGGCGATTCCCTACAACTTCTACCAGTGCGCCGGTCCGGAGGAACCCTACGTCAGTTCTCGGGCGACCGAGAACGCCACCCTCGACACGGACGACGACGGGTACCGGGAGGCGGCACCGCTGAAGATTCAGTTGTACGACTTCCACCCCGACGACCCCGCCGTGGCGGTCTGGCTCACTCACGTCGGGAGCGGCGACCGCGTGCTCGCAGACACGTACTCGACTGACCTCTTGTTGACGGTCGTCGCCAACCTCGCGGTGCGCACGGGAACGTACCGACTGGTGGCGCGCCTCGCGGACGGAACGAGCGTCACCCGCGAGTTCGACGCGGCCGGTCCGTCGGCCCCCGGGTGGAACGGGACCTGTGTCTACGTGACCCCCCAGAAGGACCTCCGGGCGCTCGTGGTCGAACCCGAGGACGGACTCGGAATCCCGACGTCGAGGTGTCACGAGTCGCTGGCGCGTGCGGAAACGACCACCGAGGAGTAGCCCCGCGTCCGCCGAGTCGCGTTCTCGAACGACGTCGCGCAGTTCGCCCACTGCGACCCCGTGCTGTCCTACGCAGGTGGGTCTGCGTCGTCACCGAACCCACTCCCGTAGGCCTCGACGACTTCCGTGACGGTGACTTCGTACGCGTCGTACCACTCCGTCCACCGCTGTTTCGCCCGTTCGTGGTCGGAGTCTGCTCCGAACGATTCGAGCGCGTCCAGCGACTCCCAGTAGTACACGACGAGAACCTCCTCGCTCTCCGGGGCGTGCCACGTCCGCTTGCCCAGATAGCCCTCCGTGTCCTCGGCGGCCGCTTGTATCGCGTCGTTCAACTCGTGGAACTCCGCATCGTACTCTCCCGGGTCGAGGCGGAACGTAACGAGATACATCAGTACGTTTTCTCCCTCTCTATTTCGAGCGTGTATACCTACTGGATTGTACCAAAACCGTTCGAAGGAGGACGAAACCGGCGCTCCCCCGACCCCGTGTCCCGGCACGCACGTCGGTATTTCATATAGCGAGAAATAATTTACAGGAACCGAGCGCGACGGACGCTCCGCTCTCGAACTCGGAGGTGACAGCGCTCAGTCGTCGAAGAGAGCGGAAAGAAGGGAAGCAGCGACGGAACTTACGACGCCTGCCGAATCTCCTCGACGTCCCGGCGGCGCGTCCCGGCGACCGACAGGTCGCCGGTGACGAACAGGTCCAACACCTCGTCGTCCAATTCCGCGCTGACGCGGACGCACCACGGGTCGTCGGAGACGACGGTCTCGCGCCACTCCTCGCCGACGTTCCAGATGGGCCGGTCGCGCACGTTCAGCGCGTGGTCGTGAAACAGCGAGACGACCGCGGGGTGTTCGAGGACCGCGAGGGTCACCGGGGCGCGGAGTCGGCACCCGCACTGCCGGCAGTCGAGGCGGACCTGCGCCCGGTCGCCGCCGGTCTCGGGCAACTGCTCGGTCACCGACTCCGGGGGCGCGGCCAGCACGGCGTCCATCGTGGCGGCGCACTCGGGACACACCCCGTCGGACATCACCGAGAGGCGGTGGCGGTGGTGGCGGTCGAACGCGTCGAGCAGGCGCTCGGGGTCGCGGTCCCGGCGCGCGCTCGGCGGAAACGGCAGCGTCAGGACCGCGCGCTCGCAGTCCTCGCAGGCCACGGTGACGTAGTTGGCCTCGCAGACCGCCGCGAGTTCGCCCGACTCGCAGAGCGGGCAGGGGTCGCCGGTCGCCACAGGGCCGAACGAGACGCGGTCGGTGTAGGTCCCGGCGCTGATGGCGCGGGCGACCTGTAGTCCGGCGTAGGTCAGCGCGTACTCGTCGTCCTCGGCTTCGAGGAACAGGTCGGTCAACTGCCGGAGGTGGTAAGCGAACCCCGCAGTGGTGTCGGCGGGACTCGCCTCGAACAGTTCCGAGAACGTCATGGTCCGGCCGGAGACGAGTTCGTCACCCTCACCGGAGTCGCCAACCAGCGTACGGAGGACCGACATCCGCACCTCGTTGCCCAGCGCCTCGAACGCGTCGCTGGCCTCGGCCGATTCGACTTCGGGTCCGGACGAGTCTGCGCCGCGCTCGGACTCGGCGATTCGTGCCCCTTCCGACTCGGGGTCGGCACGCGTCGCGCCACCCGTGCCCTCCGTGCCAACGTCGCTCATGCAGAGACACTCGGGGGCCCTCGTTTATAAGGACTCTGACGGCGGCGGTTTCGGCTTCGAACGCCGAACCGAGTTCTCGGGGCTTAGAGCCGCGGTTCAGGCGCGGAGGGTCCGCCGTGACGGTAGCGGGCGTTCGCGCTCCTCGTCGACGTTAACGCGCCGGTCTCGACGACTGGAATCGGTGGGCGGAGCGGGAGGAACAGAGCCTGAGGAAAGTCGGGAATCGGAGAGGGAAGAAGCGAAGACGGACGCTCTAACTCGCTACTCCACGAAGTCGTAGAGACGCTCGTTCATCCGACCGCGGCCCGTGAACACGAACTCGCCGTCCGGCACCGTGAAGTCCTCCATCTCGATGGTCTTGTCGTGGTTGTGGCGGTCGTGGACGTTCTCGTACTCCTCGAACGAGAGGTCGTAGCGACTCTCGATTTGCTCGTCCACGTTGAGCTGTTCGATTTCGTCCTTCCAGCCGTCTCGGACGGTCTCGGCGTGGATTTCGGCCTGCGCGCCGGAGCCGTACGAACCGACGAGCAGGCGTTCGCCCGCGAGGTCGAGTCCGGCCTCTGCCGCGCTCTTGAGCGCGGAGGCACGGGCGATGTGGACCGACCCGGTGTACCAGTTGCCGACCTGCCGCGCGATGGAGAGGGTCGGTTCGATGACCTCGCCGTACCACTCCTGATACTCGGCGGTCGATTTGAGGTCGTCCATGTGGTTCCGGATGGCCTCCTCGTAGGTCTCCCGGTCCTCGTAGTCCTCTTCGCGAGGCTGGAGACCGATATCCTCGGCGAGTTCCTCCTCGACGGACGTGTTCCGAATCATGTGGCGGTAGCCCAGCAGGCCCGCCTTCCGGACCATTCCGGGGAACGGCGTGTGGAACGGGATGTACGCGAAGTCTTCGGGGTGGGACGCGCCGGCGACCGACTCGTAGTCCTCCAGCGCCTCGCGCATCCGGGCCAGATACACCTGCATCGAGCGCTTGCCGTCCACGCTCGGGAACTGCTGGTTGGGCTTGAGGAAGTCGGTCTCGTCGGCGCTGCCGTACCCTTGGTCGGTCGAGAGTTCGACCAGACTGGGGTCCTCGGTGATGAGCATCGCGACCGCGCCCGCGCCCTGCGTGGCCTCGCCAGGGTCCCCGCGGGCGTAGAGCGCGGTGTCGGTGGCGACGACCAGCGCGGCCCGGCCGCGGTTCCGGCCCGCCTTAATCCAGTTGTAGGCGTCGTCCAGACTCTGGGTCCCCGCGATGCAGGCGAACTTGCGCTCGCCCTTGTTGGCGTGGTGGAAGTCTTCGTCGTAGACTTGTTCGAGGCACCCTGCGATGTACGTCGATACCGGCTTGGAGTTGTCGAACGCCGACTCGGTCGCCACGTCGATGCGGCCGATGTCGTCGGGGGTCAGTCCCTTGCGGTCCATCAGGCGATGGGCGGCGTTCGCGCCCATCGTCACGATGTCCTCGTGGGCGTCCGGGAACGAACTCGCGTGCAGACCGAGTCCCTTGGTGTACTTCTCGGGGTCCTCGCCCTTCTCGGGCGCGAACGTCTCCGCGAGGTCGAGTTTGAGCTTCCCCGTCCAGATTTCGATGGCGTCGATACCGACGGCTGTCATGTCTCTGTCTCCGGTGACCGGCTATATGATTTTGTCGATACCCGTTTCGACGAACGTCGAATATCGTGCCCGAACCATCGGGCGTCGAGTTACGCGTTGACCGTGAACGTCGTCGTCTTCGTCTCGCCGTCCGCGGTCTCGTAGTAGACCGTGACGGTAGCACGCCGACCCTGCATATCGACCGGGTCGCCGTTGTTCTTCCGGAACTCGAAGAACTGGACGACGGCCGTGTCGCCGCTGCCGACGGTCGCCCGACTGGCGAGCGATATCCGTTCACCCACGGCCCACCCCTCGCGCCTGTCGGTCGTCGAGTCGGAGTTCCCGTCCCCGTCGACGTCGATTTCGACCTCGCCGACGCCGCTCTCCGTCTCGCGAATCCGTTTGCCCGGACCCTGAGTACTGTTGACCTTCACGGCGGTCAGGTCGGCGGCGTCCGACAGTTCGTTGCGTAGTTCGACTTGCAACACGGACCTGACGCCGGACTGGGTCCCTTCGACCGTCCTGGACTCGCCCGTGTACGTGACACCGGCGGTACCGCCGCCGCCGTCGCCGAAGTTACGTACGTCGATAGTCAACGCGTCGCCACTTCCGCCGCTCGAACCGTAGACGCGCACCTCTCCGTTCCCTTCCGCGCGAACTGTCACCGTCGTCGTTCCGTCGGGACCGGTCGTGCCGATTGCACTTCCCGAGACGCTCGCGACCGAGGTGTCGCTCACGGAGAACGCGACGTCCGCGTTCTGGGCGGTCGGGTCCGTCCCGACGGTGAGCGTCACCGTCTCCGAGGCACTGGCGTCCCACGTGCAGGTCTCGTCGCTGTCGCAGGTGAGGGCGTTCCCGTTGTCCGCGTCGCTCTCGGCCTCACGCCAGTCCACTCGATACGCGTGGTCGCCCCCGCCTGTATCGGACTGACCGCGCACGTGAACCTCGTAGGGCACTGTTTCGGCGGCGGTGGACCCCTCCGTGTCGTCGTCGTCCGGTCCGTCGAACCCGAGCGCGAACGTGTCTGTCCCCGTTCCGCCCGCGTCGGCGGTCGGGTCGTAGGTGAACACCGCTCGCCCTCGGTCGTCCGTCGTCACCGTCGTGTCGGACGGGTCGCCGGTCTCGGCGTCGTAGAGGTCACCGCCGCTCGGACTGTCCGTGACCGTCACGCTGACGCCGCTGACCGGATTGTTGAACTCGTCTCGGACCTCGGCGACGACGCGCTGGGTCCCGTCCGCTCGAACGGTGGCCCCGTTCCCCTCCACGTCGACCGCGTACGTGGCTGTCGGTTCGTTCACGTCGGACCCGACGCCGACCTTCGCCAGTCGTAGTTCGTAGACGCCGGGTTCCAGCGAGATGCGGACGCGGTCCGAACCGGCGTCCTCGACGGCCGTCACGTGCTTGCCGGGGTCGTCTTCCTCGGGGTCGCGCTCGCCTTCGAGCAGTTCACGCCACTCGGTGACGCTCAGTTTCGTCGGGACGACCACTGCGAGTTCCTCGCCGTCTTCGTTGCGGACCGTCACGGTCCGGGTCGCCGAACTGACCGGCCGGATGTTCACGCTCGCGGTCCCGCTGCTCGACTTCGAGAGACTCCCGCCCAGCGCCACCAGCGAGACGGTGTTACCGCGGACGAGTCGCTGGCCCGCCTCGATTCGGTTCGCGTCGTCGAACCGGTTGTAGAGGACGCCGTTTCGGTAGACGGTCGTCGGCGGGTCCTGATAGACGTGGTAGAGCGGTTCGTAGGTCACTCCGCGGGTCCGAAAGCTCCGGTCGTCTCCGTTCCAGTAATCGCCGGTCTCGCCCGCCGCCTTCGCGTTCACGAGGCGGACATCGGCGGGTGACGTGGTGGCCAGCGTCCCCGAGGGCGGTGCGGGATTGACGAAGAACGCCCGCACGGGGTACCGGGTGCCGAGGGCGACCGACGCCGACCCGCCGCTTCCCGTGACGGCGGTCCGGAGGAGTTCGTCCCTGAAGTCCTGTAGCTGGCTCTGAACCTGCTGGTTGTGGTTGAACTCCACCTGCTCGTTCTGCTGGGGGACGACCGAGGCCTGATACGTCGAGAGCAGGACGATGAGTACCGCGAACAGCAGCACCGTCCCTATCTGGACCGTGACGCCGCGGTCGTCGGTTCGCAGTCGCACTACTCGGTTGGTTTCAGGGTGGACAGATAAAAATAGCGCCTGCGCGGTCCTACTCGTCTTCCTCGTCTTCCTCTTCGACGACTTCGGGGTCGCTCATGGCGCTCTGGAGGCTGTCGAGACCGTTGACCCACTCGGTGACGAGTCCGTATTCGAGTTCCTCGGTGACCGACATGTCGAGTTCCTCGCCGTCGATGATGCGCGTCCCGGCCGCCGCGACCAGTCCGAGCGCGGAGTCGAGGTCCTCGCCCTCCTCGGCGCGGCCCGCTTCCACGACGTACTCCTCGACGGTGCCCTCGTCGGCGGGACCGTCGGCGACGTACTGCTCGGCCGCGTAGAAGACGCAGACGAGACTCGTCTGGACGCCGTCGATGAGCATCGCTTTCTCGTCGCTCTCGAACTCCACTTCGTCGAGGACGACCTCGCGGATGTCCGTGAGTTCGTCCAGCGCCTCCTCTTCGTCGATGTCGCCGTCGTCGTACGCGATGACTATCTTCGCGACGGCGATAGCGACGTCGTCTTGGAGGTTGAGGAGAAGACGTGCGGAGTCCTCGTCCTCGGGGTCGATTTCCTCCTCCCGAATTCGGTCGAGCCAGTTCTGCCAGCGTTCGTCGGAGTAGAATTCCTCCGGAGGCGCGCTCATATCCTTTCCGAGTGTTGCGCGCTTCATATGCCTTTCTGCTTTGGCCGCGCTAACTGTCGAACGTTTCTTCCGTGCTAACGCCGTACACCCGCCTCGGCGTTTCGACGTGGGCGTTTCGGACGGCGTCGTCGTAGCCCTCCTCCTGCATCCACCTGACCCGTCTGGGGACGGTCCGGGGTCCCATGACCGCGCCGGGCCGGTCGGGGTCGTCCACGAAGTCGGTCTCCATCAGGAACGGGTCGCCGCGCTCGACGGCGACTTCGAGGCGGTCCTTCTCGCTCATCACGCTCGGCGTCGGTCCCGCGAGTTCCCCGCCCGCGTAGTGCTTGACGACCCGCTCGGGGTCGAGTCCGGCGTCCTCGGCCCACCGCGCGATGTCCGTCAGGTCGTCGCTGGCCTCGGTGTGGAGTTGGACCGCGCAGTCGTTGTCCGCGCCCAGCGACAGTCCGTGCCGGAGGACTTCGTTCGAGGCCTCCCACACCGCGTCGGTCGTGTCGTAGTGCGGGCGACCGGTCTTGAGTGCGACCGCCTCGCCGGGTTCGACGCGCTCGCCGTCCGCGACGTACTCCGCCGCGAGGTCCAGTCCGGCCCGCATCAGGTCGCGGGCCTCCTCCGGCGAGTAGCCACGGTCGTCCACCAGTTTCGATATCAGGCCGGGGTGAACCCCGAGGACGGGCCACGCTCGACCCGGAAGCACCTCGTTCGCCCGCGAGACTACGTCGAGGGTCGTCTCGAAGACCGGCCGGAACTCCTCGCCGGTCTCGGGTTCGACCCCGAGCAGCCACGAGGGCTTGTTGACCACGAGCAGGTGCGTGCCGCCGCTCCGGGCGAAGTCCTTCACGGCCTCGATTCCCCGGCCGTGGTCGGGGTCCAGATGCAGGTGATTGTCGAGTACCGGCGTTCCGAGGTCCTCGCTCATGGTCGTGGCTTCGCGCGAGAACGAAAAAAACGTCGGCGGTTCGCCACCGGTCGGCGGTCGCTGACTAACCGCGCGCGAGTCGTGCGCTCGCGGAATCGAGTCGATTCTGCGTCGCGCGTTCGTCTCGCGGGTCGCGCGCACCGTTCACATCGCGAGGCTCGCCCGCGTAACACGCACGTGCAGGAGACAAGATAAAACAAGCTCGCCGGACGGGATGCATCGAACGCTCGCCCCGGCGCGGACTTGAAGGTCGCTCGGACCCGAGACTCCGCCATGACGGAGGACGACCCGCGGAACGTCCGGTCGCTCGCCGTCGCGGTCGGCGACGTCGTGACGGCCTACGAGGCGCGACGGCGGAGCGAGCGCAGACCGGTCCTCAGAGTGACGCCGCCGTTCTCGGGCCGGATGCGCGCGCGACTCCACGACCCCGGGCCGGCCGCGCAGGCGGCGACCGAGGACGACGACAGGGATACCGAGACGGGGGCGCTCCACGTCCCGCCGGCGCGGTTCCTCGCCGAGGAAGGTGTCCCGCAGTATCCGACGCCCGACAGCACCGAGGACGCGCTCCGCTCGGACCCCGACACCGAATTCTCGGTCGAGCGCCACCGCGAGCGTCACGTCGAGGCGGTCGAAGCGTGGCGTACCGCCGTCGGCGAAGCCATCGTGTCGTCGCTGAACCTCCGACTCGGCGAGGGGACGCACAGCGTCGAGGTCAAGACCCTCGGCGACTCGTCGGTGTAGTTGATGACTCGTTCCGGGGGTGGAAGGGCGACGACAGAGAGAGTGATACCGGAACCCGCCGACGAGAGAACGTATCGCCGAGCGCCGCTCCCCGAACGGAGACGGCCTTTCAGTTCGTTTCCGTCGCGCTCTCTTCCACGACGAAGGCCTCGTGGGCCGCGTTCTGGAGCGCGTCCGACCGGCCGTGTTCGCCCGGCGCGATGGCGACGGTCCGGACGCCGTTCCGGGCGGCTTTCTCCAATACGGGCTTGAAATCGGTATCTCGCGAGGCGATTGCCAGTACGTCGAGTCCGTCGGTCAGCGCGAACTCCGTGGCGTCCACGGCGAGTTTCACGTCCACGTCGCCGCTGGTGACGGTGACCTCGAAGCCGCGGGCCTCGGCGGCCTGAATCAGCGCCGGGGTGGCGTGTTCGTCGAGGTAGAGTCGGGTCACGGAGAGTTGACCGAGGTCCTCGGCTACCGAACGGACGTCGTCTAAGTCCACGTCGAACTCCTCGCGCAGCACGTTGGGACCGTCTACGAACAGCGCGACGGTCGTCTCCCCGTCGAGGAGCGAGCGCAGCGGTTGCATGTCCTGCCGTAGCGGCCGTTCCGGTTTAGCCGTGCCGGTCCGGACCGCATTCTGAAAGTTCCACAGTTGCAAACGGTTCAATAGTTTGTGATACGAGTTACTATAACCAGATAACAATTTATTACAGGTCAAAATCAAGATTTAAATAACTCCGTTCCATGGGGTAGAATGTAGCATGTCAGACGACAGCACGCAGCGATTCAATCGCCGTACGTTCCTCAAGGCCACCGGCGCGGCCGGTGCAGCAGCCGCAGTGAGCGGTGTCACAGCAGCGACCCCCGGGCGCGAACCCGGTCCCAAGAAGGACGAGATTCTCGTCGGCGTCTCCGCAGGAAACGGTGACGTCGAAGCAGCAGTCACCACGCACGTTCCCGGCAACGCGGAGGTCGTTCACACGAACGACAACCTCCGCTACGCCGCGGTGAAGTTCCCGAGTCAGGTCCCCGACAAGGCCAGACAGAACTTCATCGACGCCATCACGAAGAAGGACGGCATCAAGTACGCCGAGCGAAACAAGACGCACAAGGCGCTCGCTACGCCGAACGACCCGCGGTTCAGCGACCAGTACGCGCCCCAGCAGGTCGAGTCCCCCGCCGCGTGGGACGAGGTCAGCGGCTTCGGAGACTCCGGCGTCACCATCGCCGTCGTGGACACGGGTGCCCAGTACAACCACCCCGACCTCCAAGCGAACTACGAGTCCAACCCCGGGAAGGACTTCGTGGACGACGACTCGGACCCGTATCCGCCGGACCCGTCGAGCGAGCAGCACGCCACGCACGTCTCCGGCTGTGCGGCCGCGGTCGTCGACGACGGCACGGGCGTCGCCGGACAGGGTAACTCCTCGCTCATCAACGGTCGGGCGCTCGGCCCGAACGGCGGTTCGACGGCCGACATCGCGGACGCCGTCGAGTGGGCGACCGACCAAGGCGCGGACATCATCAACATGTCCCTCGGTGGCGGCGGCTACACCTCCACGATGAAGAACGCGGTCCAGTACGCGGTCAACAACGGCGCGCTCCCCATCTGTGCGGCCGGTAACGACGGCTCCAGTTCCGTCTCCTACCCCGCGGCCTACAGCGAGTGTATGGCCATCTCCGCGGTGAACTCCAACGAGGAACTCGCCTCCTTCTCGCAGTACGGCGACGTGGACCTCGCCGCGCCCGGCGTGGACGTCCTCTCGACGATTCCGACCGACAGCTACGCGAAGTTCAGCGGAACCTCGATGGCGACCCCCGTCACGTCCGGCGTCGCCGGTCTGACCCTCGCCAAGTGGGACCTCAGCACCTCCGGCCTCCGCAGTCACCTCAAGGCCACCGCGAAGGACATCGGTCTCTCCTCGGACAAGCAGGGCGCGGGTCAGGTCAACGCCTACAACGCGGTCACGACCCAGCCCGGCGACGGTGGCGGTGGCGGCGGCGGTGGCGGCGGCGACTCCTCGACCACCACGAAGTCCGGTTCGCTCAGTAGTTCCTCCGACTACGACGACTACTCCTACGCGTGGCAGTACAGCAGTCCGAGCCAAGTCGTCGTGGAACTCTCCGGCCCGTCGGACGCCGACTTCGACCTCTACGTCAACACCGGCACCACGGCGGCGCCGACCCCCAGCAGTTACGACTACCGCTCGTACACCACGAACAGTCAGGAGTCCATCACCATCGACAACCCGGACGACTCGACGGAGCTGCAGATTGACGTCGATTCCTACAGCGGTTCCGGCAGCTACGACCTGACCATCACCGAGAAGCAGTAACTCGGCGAGTAACAGCGACTACATTTCTTTTTCGCGCGACGTGACGACCGACATCCGACCGCAATCGCGGTCGCGTTCTCGCAGTACGAGTCCTCAAAGTGCGACTCGGTAATTGAGCTTTTACGTTTCGCCGGGGTAGCCACTGACATGGTTGCCGAAACCGGAATCGCGGCCGAACTCATCGACCTGCTCTCGGTGTTCGTCATCGCCGCGGGCGTCGGCGTCTTCGTCGCCAAAATAGGTCGGTTCCCCTACACGATTGCGCTCCTGCTCGCCGGACTCGCAGTGTCGATTCTGGGTATCACCATCGACATCGAACTCTCCCACGACCTCATCCTGCTCGTGTTCCTCCCGCCGCTGCTGTTCGAAGGCGCGGCGACCACCGACCTCGAACGCTTCCGGGAGAACCTCTCGCACGTCCTCGTCCTCGCCGTCGTGGGGTTGATAACCGCGATTCTCCTCCTCGGAATCGTCGGTCACTTCGCCTTCGGGTTCCCCCTACTGGTCTCGCTGCTGTTCGCGGCGATGATTCTGCCGACCGACCCCGTATCGGTGCTGGCGCTGTTCGAGGAACTGGGCGCGCCCGAGCGCCTGTCGGTCTTGGTCGAGGGCGAGAGTCTCATCAACGACGGCGTCGGCGTCGTCATCTTCTCGACGCTGTTCGCGCTGGTACTCGACTCCACCGCGGCCGGGACCGACCTCGCGGACCTCGTCACGACCAGCACCATCGTGGACGCATCGGCCGACATCGTCGTGGCCAGCGCGGGCGGTGCGGTCGTCGGGCTGGTCGCCGGACTCGCGGTGTACCAAGTCATGTACCGCCTCGACGAACACACGACCGAAATCGTGCTGACGCTCGTACTCGCGTACGGGAGCTTCCTGCTGGCCGAGCACACCCTGAGCGGCGTCATCAGCGATTACTACTTCAGCGGCGTCATCGCCACCGTCACGGCGGGACTCCTCATCGGGAACCGCGGCGCGGAGTACGCGATGAGCGCCCAGACCAAGATTTCGGTGTTCAACACGTGGGACACCGCGGCCTTCCTCGTCAACACGCTCATCTTCCTGCTCATCGGCGCGAAGACCCCTATCAACCAGATGCTCGCACACGGCCGACTCATCCTGCTCGCCATCCCGCTGGTCCTGCTCGCGCGTGCGGCGGTGGTCTACCCCATCACGAACATCGTCAATCGGTTCGTGCCGAACTCGGTCCCGCTCGACTACCAGCACGTCATGGTCTGGGGCGGGCTTCACGCCTCGATTCCCATCGCGCTGGTGCTCGGTCTGCCGCCGGACTTCCCGTTCCGGGAGCGACTCCGGGCGATGGTGTTCGGCGTCGCGGCGTTCAGCCTCGTCGTGCAGGGACTCACGATGGGCCGCGTGATGAACGCGCTCGACATCGTGACTCGCTCGGAGACCGAGGCACTGTACGAACTGCTCGTGGGACGCGCCCGCGCGGTGGACGCCGCGCTCGAATCGGCCGAGCGCCTCCACGACGCCGGCGACCTCTCGGAGTCGGTCTACGAGGACTTCCGCGGGGAGTACGAGCGCGAGAAGCGCGACCTGAACGAGACCATCTCCGAACTCCTCGAAGACAACCCGGAACTCCGTCGCGAGGAACTGCTCATCGGCGAGCGGCAGGTACTCAAACAGGAGAAGAGCGCGCTGATGGACGCGATGCGAACCGGCACGGTCAGCGACGACGTGGGTCGCCGCCTGATGGAGGAGGTGGACCTCAAACTCGACCGCGTGCAGTCTGGCGAGAGCACGGTCAGCGACCGCCCGGAGGAGGAGCGCTACGAGGAGTTCTGGCGCTCGCGCGCCGCGGAGTTGGGTCTGGAGACGCAACTCGAAGCGCGGGAAGCCAGCGACGACTGACCGCGGACTCTGTCGGGCGTCCGTCCCGTGAGTTCTCCGACTCGTCGGACCGCGGGCCGACCGTGCCGTGGAGTCGTTTACTCCCAATTCAGGTGAGACTGACTTCTCACAGCAGTCACCTCGGGGATAGCTGACTTCGCTTCGGCGTTCGACTCCGGAGAGTCTGCGCACGAACGTTCAAATACGATACCGCACCAGTTCGCCCCGACCGGCGCGCAGAACGCACCTGCCGGTCCGATAGCCATGACGCACTGCCACAACTGCGGTCACACCGGTACGTTCGTACTGCTCGTCCAATGCACGCTCGCAGTTCGCGGTCCCGACGTGGACCACGACGCCGCGTCTATCGCGGACTGTCCCCGCTGCACGCCGACCGGAAATTACGGTGTCGCTCCGTCCACGGCCGACCGAGATGCCGCGGACCGCGGTGCCGCCAGAGATACCGCGGGCCGTGACGCCGACGCTCGCGCCGACTGTCGTCCGGACCGCGCCGAACGCGAGATGCTCCCGTCGTCGGGTGACTGCTCGCTGGCGGTCCAGTGTCCGGCCTGCGACAGCACCGACGTCGGCGTCGCGGCCAGCGACCTGCTGGTGTGCTACGGACCGACCACTACGTCGTAGCGGTCCTCGACCGCCTCGTCGTCTTCGACCGCCGCGACCGATTCGTCGCCGTCGTCAGTCCAGACGACCAGTCGCGCGTCCGCGCGCCGCGCAGCAGTGGCGAGACGGCGTTCGAGCAGGTCGGCGATGCCGACGCCCCACCACGAGCGAATCTGTCCGCGCTCGCAGAGCCACACCGCTCGCGGGTCGCGCTCGGCAGCTAACTCCGCCGCACGGTCGGCGGCCGCTCCGGCGTTCCGTCCGTCGTACCGCCGAATCGTCCGGCCGCTCGTGGCTTCGGCGGTAACGTACAGCGGTGCAGACCGCCCGGCGGGACCGACCGTCGCGACGACGCCCGGTTCGACCGTCACGGTTTCGGGCGGACGCGGCGGTGCGTAGGTGCCCCGGACGAGTGCGGTCTGCGCGCCACTTTGGTCCAACTCCGAACGGAGTTGGTTCATCTCGCGCGTAGCCATTATAGACTATTTAGTCGAAAATACGCAGCAATCATAAGTGTGTCGATACGTGTCGTTCGTGGACGAGTGACTCCGGGTCCACCTCGTCCCGTGGAGGTTCGCGAAGGCCAGTAAAGTCATTGGAGACGGGTTGAAATCGGTGGATTCGGAGAAGTGACTCACCGCTACCCACGTGGAAAGTTCCTCTATTTCGATACGGCTGTTGGAAAAATCATCGTCGATTCGTCCAACACGTCGAAAAACAATCAGTCGTTCCACCATTTAGCCGATATAGTCGAAATAGCTAAGAGTCCATAACAACACCGATACCAAAGACGGCCGTAGATGAGTTCAGACGACACCGAGGAGAAGATACTCGGCACGACGACAGTGACCCAGCGATGGCGCATCAGTCTGATAAAGGCAGTCCGCGAGGAGTTCGCCGAAGACGGTCTCGACGTCGAAGAGGGCGACCGCCTCGTCTACAAACTCCGTGACGGTCAAATCGTCATCGAACCCGCGTGAAGTCTCGACCTCGCCGATTCGAGCGTTCGCCCGTTCGACCTCCACCCGGCCGTTCGACGTACGCGCTTCGACGCTCGCTAACTCGGACGCGAGTACCTGTCGAGCGTCCGGAAGACAAAGCATTACGTGCCGGGCGTCCAACCGTCCTACCATGACCCTTCGGAAGCCGCCACTGCGCGACGTTCACGCCGGCGAAGGAGCGACGTTCACCGAGTTCGGCGGATGGGACATGCCCGTGGAGTTCGAATCCATCAAGGTCGAACACGCCGCGGTCCGCGAGGACGCGGGCATCTTCGACGTGTCCCACATGGGGCAAATCGAGGTGGCCGGGCCGGACGCCGAGGAACTCATGCAGCGACTCACCTCGAACGACGTGACGCAACTCGGCCACGGCGACTCCCACTACTCGATGATAACCGACGAGGAGGGCGCGATTCTGGACGACACCGTGGTCTACCGACTCCCCGACGACCGCGACGCGACGTTCCTGTTCGTTCCCAACGCGGGCCACGACGAGCAGATGTACCAGCGGTGGACCGACTACCGAGAGCAGTGGGAGTTGGACGCCAGCGTCGAGAACGTCACCGACGAGTACGCGATGTACGCGGTACAGGGTCCGGAGGCCCCGGACCTCGTGGCGGACGCGACCGACGACGACGTGACTGACCTCTCGAAGTTCGAGGGCGCATACGCGTCGTTCGCGGGTGCCGACTGCTGGACCGCCCGAACCGGCTACACCGGCGAGGACGGCTTCGAGGTCATCGTCCCCGTGGACGCGGCCGAAGCGGTCTGGGAACTGTTCGACTGCCAACCGTGCGGTCTCGGCGCGCGCGACACACTCCGAATGGAGATGGGGTTCCTGCTGTCGGGACAGGACTTCGACGCCGAGAGCAACCCCCGAACGCCGTACGAGGCGGGCGTCGGGTGGACGGTGAAACTCGACACCGAGTTCGTCGGCCGCGACGCCCTCGAACGCGCCGACGAGGAGGGAACGGACGAGAAATTCGTCGGCATCGAACTCGTGGACCGGGGCGTTCCGCGCCACGGCTACGACGTGACCGACACCGACGGTCACATCGTCGGCGAGGTGACCAGCGGTACGATGAGTCCGACGCTGGACGAACCCATCGCGCTGGGCTACGTTCCGACCGAGTACGCCGACGTCGGGACGAAGGTCCGCGTGATGGTCCGCGGCCAGCCGAAAAAAGCAAAGATTGCGAACACGCCATTTCTGAGTGACCAACAATGAGCTTCGAAGTCCCTGACGACCGGACGTACAGTAGCGAACACGAGTGGGTCGAGACGACCGACGGCACCGCCAGAGTCGGCATCACCGACTTCGCGCAGGACGAACTCGGCGACGTGGTGTTCGTCGAACTCCCCGACGAGGGCGAGGACCTCACCGCTGGCGAGGAGTTCGGCGTGGTGGAGTCCATCAAGGCGGTTTCGGACCTCTACGCGCCCGTCAACGGCACCGTCACGGCGGTCAACGACGCGCTCGCGGACCAACCAGAACTCGTCAACGACGACCCCTTCGGTGAGGGCTGGATGCTCGAGGTGGAACTCGCCGAAGATAGCGGTCTCGACGAACTGCTCTCCGCCGAGGAGTACCGCGAACAGATAGAGTAACGCCGCCGCGTTACAGCGGCGTCCACCCGACCGAGAGATTCCGATTCGGGACGTGCCACCGCTGCTCGCCGACCGGGCCGTCCTCGGCGGAATCGGCCAACCGAACTTCTACGACGGCGTCCGCGTCGTCAGCGAGCGTCTGCACGATATCGCTGTCGTACGGCTTCTGTAGCGTGTAGTGCGCCATGGCGTCGTGGTTCCGGACGTGCCCGCCGACGACTCGGAGACAGCGCCGAACCACGTCCTCGCCGTAGAAATCGACCAGCGGTTCCAGCGAATCGATACCCACCCTGAGGTCGGCCGGGCGGAGCGAGTCGGTCCGGGCCGCGAAGTCGTCGATGGCTTCGACCAGCGCGGCCTGAAGTCCGGCCAGTTCGGGGTCCGCGATGCGGGTCTCCTTGACGCCCGCCAAGTCCCGCGAAGGAGTTCCGTTCGTCGCAGCGACCGACCGAACTGCGCCGACGTGATTGAGGACGTGGGTCGTCTCACTGACCGGACGCGGCGACTCGCTCGGGTCGGGGAGTCGCTCGGCGATACTCTCGGGCGTGGCGTCGGTGACCGCGAGGACGCGATAGCGGACTACGTCGTCGTCGCCCAGCATCCGCGAACTCGCGCGCGTGAGCAGTTCACGGGGTACGTCGCCCACGACCATGAGGTTACAGCCGGTGGACTTCAGTTCGTTCAGCAGGCCGAGGAAGTCCGCGAGGTCGTCGTCGGGCACCGACTCGTCCGACCCGCGCGCAGGTTCGCTGGTATCTGGGGACGACATTCGTTTTCGTGTGACTGTCATTTTCAGGGACAGGTTATAAATTTTCCTCCATAGGTATAGTGGATATATTATCTTATTCTCTGCAGAAAGGGACAGTCATCATACAAAACAGGAACTGCTGACGGAAACGGATACATTTCCGTAGGATGAAACCCCTAGTTGAGTATAGAAAATTCTATATGATTTTGCCTCTAACTTATGATAGCATGAATTTGCCCAAATTTAGAGGTTGTTCCATCGAACCTATTAAAATATTGCAAGTTGTTTGGATTGGTATGCTGTTCCTGAATAATACTGGCATAAGAATTAATATATGTTGTGCGAAACCGGGGCCATAGTCTAACCCAACTAGAACCAGTTGTCACTCCAGATTAATTCGCCATCAACAATTAATGGTTCTTGGTCGTTTTCTATCCATTCCTGAAGTGCCCCTAGTGTAGCTGTCCCATTACCGTATTCTCCGAGAGCGATGTGATATGGTTGGTCGTCAAAGAATGTAGGTTTGAGATTAGTGCCGATTCCATATCCGTGAGTTGGATATGCACGGACAGTAACGCTCATCTCCGAATCACACTTATATTTTCGCGATATGTGAAACAACGTTGGAATCCCTCCCTTACATGGCGCTATTACCACACTAGAGTCGCCAACTACCACGTACCGACTACCAATTGAGGTGTACTTACGGATAATCTTCATCGCGCTACTAGCGTTGAACCCGTGATGCAATAGCCGAGCCAACGTCTCGCCGACTTCGACCGCACCCGAGTTGTAGAGGTCGGATAAACTCACGACGGCGGCGTTCGCACCGGCTTTCACGAGTTCGACACCTTGGTCGTGAGACCGGCATCCGTTCAGCAGGGCTACGGTCGCGTTCGTCTCGTCCAGTGTGGCGGCGTCGAGGACCCCGTCGGAACACTGGAATCCGCGGCCGTCGATGTGGCCGACGAAATGGAACACGTCGTGGTCTTCGGCGAGCAGGTCCCGGAGTTCGGCCGTCGAGACGCCCGATTCGGAGGTCACGCTGACGGGCACGTCGTCTCGACTGCCGTATATTTCGTCCACGGAGTCCAGTTCCTCGCGCATCTGGTCGTCGTTGCAGACCACCGCGACGTCGACGGTGCCGTCCGAGGGTTCGGGCGTCTCGTGGTCGAACGCCTCCCGGACGAGTTTCGTCCCGCGAACCGGCGTCCCGTCGCCGACCCACGCCTGTTCGAGCGCGTCCACCTCCGGGAGCGTCACGTACTCGTCCAGCGTCGGCACGCCGCGAGTCGCGTCGGTCCCGTCCTCGGCACCGTCGTTTCGCAGCAGATGCGGTGGGTCGGCTGACTGCAGAGAATCGTCGCCCGTCGCGGTCCGCTCTCGCCCGCTCGGCCGCCGGAGGAACGAATCCAGCGCACCGTCGAGTTGGTCGGGGACCTCCCGCTGGTTGGACGAGACGTCGCGCTCGGTCTTCGGTCGCACCAGCGAGAGGTCGTTGACGAGGTAGGGCAGGAACTCGACCGCTTCGGCGTCGGGTTGGACGTGCGTCACTCGGTGCCACGGTGACGCGATGGCCTCGATGGCGTCGTCGGGCACCGAGAGGTACGCCCGGAGTCGCTCGGCGGGCGACGCCTCGTAGAGGTCGGCGAAGTCGAGTTCGACGTGCGCTTCGAGGACCTCTCGCTCGTGGAGGTCGTCGGGGTACAGGCCCTCGGTTCGCGTCACGCAGTCGAGGAAGAACACGCGTTTGAGCAGTGCCGCCGTGGCGTCGGCGACCGCCGCCGGTTCCTCGCCGAGGTGGTGAGTGACGCCACCCGTCGCCGTCACGGCGGCGCGGTCGCCCGGGACGACGGTCGCACCGAGGTAGTACGCCAGCGGCGCGACGGTGTACACCGCCCAGTACTCCGACGGGACCGTTATCTGAACGCCGGTCTCGGGCGCTTCGAGACCCGAGGGAATCGAGAGTTCGTCTCCGCGTTCGACGCGGGGCGGATGTCCGCGTAGCGTCGGCCACGCTCGCTCGGGCGACGTGGTCTTCAGCGCCGACGAGAACGCCGACACCGCGTCCATCGTCGCTTCTGGGTCGTCCGGGACCGTAATCGTCGCGGCCGGAGCGCTGTGGTAGGACCGCGCGCCGACTTCGACGGTGGTCTCCTCCTCGAACTCGAAGGTCACGCGCTCGGGCGTCACGTCGATGCGGACGCGTCCCGAGACGCGCAGATACACCTTTATCGGCGAGTGGAGTTCCACGAGGTAATCGTCGTCCGAGAGTTCGCGGGTCGTCGGGCTATCGACCGACAGCAACGGGTCGCCGTCGGGCGTCCGCACGTCGGCGGGAACCATGTACGGGAGGCGAAGCCGTCCGGCCGAGATTCGGCAGGCCGTATCGACCGGAAAGGTGAACGCGTCGGTGTCCGCGGGCGTCGGGTCCACCGACTCGTCCGTGAGGAGCAGAAAGTGTCTGGTCTCGACCGGGTCGACGATGTCGATACCGGTCTCGTCGTCGGGCGATTCGAATCTCGGATGGAGAGTCATGAGTCGAGAATCGGCTATCGTATTCTACCGGACGCAGGGCGCAAGTAAAAACCCTCGGACGAGGTGACATCAGGTCCGCGGCCTGTACCCGTGCCCTGATTCCCCCGACGTGACCAGCGGCTCGCTTTCGAACCTGACCCGCACTTTGTCTCCAACGCCAGAACGACGACGTTCACCGGAAATCGAAACCGAATACCCCCATCTTAAAACGATACACTCCGTACCTCCGTTTACATGAGCGGACGACACGAGTCAGGGGAGCGGGGAAGCCCGTACGCACCGCACACCGCCGACGAGACGGCGGCGATGCTCGACGCGGTGGGCGCGGACGACGTGACGGAACTGTTCGACATCCCCGACCCCGTCGAGTTCGACGGGGAGTTCGGCATCGAGGCGAGGAGCGAGCGGGACGCCGAGCGCCACGTCAGGGGTCTGCTATCGCGCAACGACGACCTGACCGAGTTCCTCGGCCGGGGTCACTACGAGCACTACGTGCCCTCGCTGGTGGACCACCTCTCGGCGCGCTCGGAGTTCCTGACCTCCTACACACAGTACCAGCCAGAAATCACGCAGGGGTTCCTGCAGGCCCTGTTCGAGTACCAGTCGATGCTGGTCGAGTTGACCGGTCTCGACGTCGTCAACGCCTCGATGTACGACCACGCGACCGCGCTCGCGGAAGCGGCCCTGCTCGCGGCCCGCGTCCGGTCCACCGACGGCGACCGCGTACTGGTTCCCGACTACCTCCTCGCGAACCGCCGCGACGTCCTCGAAAACTACACCGACGGCGCGGGACTCTCGGTGGAGACGTTCGCTACCGACGACGGGAACGTGGACCCCGACGTTCTCGCCGACGCCATCGACGACGACGCCGTGATGGTGTACGTCGAGAACCCGACCACGCGCGGAACCGTCGAGGAGAACGTGGACGCCGTCGGCGAACTCGCCGACGACCACGACGCGCTGTTCTGTCTCGGGTCCGACCCGGTCGCGCTCTCGATTCTACAGGAACCCGAGAGCGTCGGAGCGGACGTGGTGGTCGGCGACGCCGCCGCGCTCGGACTGCCCACAGCGTACGGCATGGGTCTGGGCCTGTTCGCCTGCCGCGAAGACTTCGTGCGACAGGTACCCGGCCGCCTCGTCGGCGCGAGCGAGGACGCCGCCGACAATCGCACCTACACCCTGACCCTCCAGACGCGCGAACAGCACATCCGCCGGGAGCGCGCCACGAGTAACATCTGCACGAATCAGGCGTGGGTCGCGCTGCGGACGGCCATCCACGCGGCCTACCTCGGTCCCGACGGACTGGTCGAACTCGCCAACGACTGCGTGCGTCTGGCCGCCGACCTCGCCGAACGGTTGGACGCCGTCAGCGGCCTCCGAGCGCCGGTCCACGACCGCCACCACTTCCGGGAGTTCGTGGCCCACACCGACCAACCCGCGAACGCGGTCGCCTCGGACCTCGAAGCCGAGGGGTTCGCGGTCCACGCCGTGGGCGACCACGAGGTACAGGTCTGCATCACCGACGCCAACGAACACGCCGCCGACGAACTGGTCGCGGCCTTCGAGGAGGTGGCCTGAGATGAGATACGACCAAGCACGTTGGACGAACGAGAGCGCGGAAGGCGACGATGACGCGGAGGGACAGTACGAACCGCTCCTCTCCGAGAAGAACTCGAAGAGGGTCGAGGTCGAGTCGCCGCTTCCGGACGACCTGACCCGCGACAGTCTCGAACTCCCCGACCTCTCGGAACCCGAACTCGCGCGCCACTACACGCGGCTCTCCCAGATGAACTACGGCGTCGATAGCGGGCCGTACCCCCTCGGGAGCTGTACGATGAAGTACAACCCCAAGTTCACCGAGGACGTGGCCGCGCTCCCGAGCGCCGCGGTCCACCCCGACCGCTCGGAGGGGAGCGTTCAGGGGAGCCTCGCGCTGATGCACGGGCTTCAGGACTATCTCGCCAGAATCGGCGGGATGGACGCGGTGAGCCTCCAGCCCCCGGCGGGCGCGGCGGGCGAGTTCACCGGGATTCTGGTCGCCAAGGCGTTCCACGAACAGAACGGCGAGGGCGACCAGCGCGACGAGATTATCGTCCCCGACAGCGCCCACGGGACGAACTTCGCCAGCGCCGCGCTGGCGGGCTACGAAGTCGTCGAACTCCCCTCGGGCGACGACGGCAGAGTCGATTTGGAGGCGCTCGAAGCCGCCGCCAGCGAGCGAACCGCGCTGTTCATGCTCACCAACCCCAACACGCTGGGTCTCTTCGAGCGCGACATCGAAGAGATAGCCGACGTCGTCCACGACGCCGGGGGACTGCTCTACTACGACGGCGCGAACCTCAACGCCCTGCTCGGACAGGCCCGGCCGGGCGACATGGGCTTCGACATCATGCACTACAACGTCCACAAGACGTTCGCCACGCCCCACGGCGGCGGCGGTCCGGGCGCGGGACCGGTCGGCGTCGTCTCGGACCTCGCGGAGTTCCTGCCCGCACCGCGCGTCCGGGAAGTCGGCAGACGCGACGGCGAGGGGACCGGAACCGGCGGCGTCTACGAGCGCTTCGACCCGGAGAACACGGTCGGCAAGGTCCACGGCTTCGCGGGCAACTGGCTCGTCCTCGTGAAGGCCTACGCCTACATCGCGCGACTCGGCGACGAGGGTCTCACGGACGCCTCGGCGAAGGCGGTCCTCAACGCCAACTACCTCGCCAGCCAGATAGACTACGACATCCCGTTCGGTCCGTTCCACCACGAGTTCGTCGCCAGCGCGGGCGACCAAGACGCCGCCGACGTGGCGAAGCGCATGCTCGACTACGGCGTCCACCCGCCGACGACCAAGTGGCCCGAAATCGTCCCGGAAGCGCTGATGACCGAACCCACCGAAATCGAGGGCAAGGACACCCTCGACCAACTCGCGGAGGCGTTCGACGCCGTCGCGGCCGAAGACGACGAGACGCTGGCGAGCGCGCCGAACCGGACCACGGCCGGACGAATCGACCAGACCAGCGCCGCGCGCGACCTCCGACTGTCGTGGCAGTCGCTGGACGACGCGGAGTGAGCGCCGAGCGAGGAAGGGAGCGTCGCCGCCTCAGAGAACCGACGCGATTTCCGAGAGGACGTCCTCGGGTTCGAAGGGCTTGGTCACGTAGCCGTCCGCGCCCGCTTTGACCGCCTCTTTCATCTTCTCCTGCTGGTCCACGCTCGTCACCATCACGACCACCGGCGGGTTGTCGCTCGACTTGATTCGCTCGGTCGCCGCGACGCCGTCCATCTCGGGCATCATGATGTCCATGGTGACCACGTCGGGCGAGTGCTGTTCGAACAGTTCGACCGCCTCGTTACCGTCTCCGGCCTCGCCGACGACGTCGAAGTCGTCCTGCACGGCCTGCCGGACCATCGTGCGCTGGAAGTCGCTGTCGTCGACGATTAACAATTCTGGAGCCATTCGTTACTTGTCCGTCGTTGGAGAGGGGCACCAAGATAAAACCCGTCGAAAGTCGCGCTTCAGTTTCGGTTCGAACCGGCCGACGCGACCTGCCGACCGGTGACGATTCGGTACGCTTTTTCTCGCCGAAGGTCGGATGGAAATCCGTGCGCGAACTCTCGCTTGACGACCTGCCGAAGCACTCGCCGTGGCCCGCGCGCCTGCTCGGACGCGAGGACTGGGACGAGCAAGCCGGGTTCGGCGGCATCGGCGTGTCGGTCTACGACGAGGTGTACGGCAAACTGCTATCGCTCGCCCGCGCGAACCCCGAGATGGACTACCGCGCGGTCCAGCGGTCGGCGAACCACCACGCCGAGGAGAGTCCCGTGGCGATTTCGCGGGGCGAGAGCCTCTATCTCGTGGACGTGGACGAGAAGCAGGAGCTACAGGACGAGGCGCTGGTAGCCTCGTTCGCGGGGACGCTCTCGGGCGGCGAGACGGTCGTCGCGCTGGGGTGTGGTTGGGGGTACGAACTCGGCGTCCTCGCCGACGCCTACCCCGACTGCGAGTTCGTCGGCGGCGACCCCGCCGAGAACGGCGTGGCGCTGGCCCGCGAACTGTTCGCCGACCGCGACCGCATCACGGTCGGCGAGTTCGACTTCCGCGACGACCGATGGGACCTGTTGGAGGACGTGCTGGCAGACGGGAGTGCGGACGACGGTACGGGTGCAGACGACGGCAGGAATGCGGAAGGCAGCGAGGGGACGGGCGACGTGGTCCTGTTCACGCAGGGGTCGCTGACCGCGCTTCCGAGCGTCCGCGACGTGATATCCGAAACTCTCGCGGACTATCTCGACCGAGTCCGGACCGGTGTCCACCTCGAACACGTCTTCGAACTCCACCCCGAGGACACGCTCCTCGGGCAACTCCGCCGGAGCTACACCGACCGGCGGGAGTACAACGACGACCTGTTGACCGCGCTCCGCGCAACCGACGGTATCGAAATCGCCAGCGCGACCTACGACGTGGTCGGCGGTAACCCGCTCCATCCCCTCTCGGAGATTCGGTGGGAAGCGGTCTGAGACGCGGAAACCGGCCGTCACAGAGAACCAGCGACAGTTCGCTCGTCAGTCGAGGAAGTTCGGTTCGACCGCCTTGCTCTCGACCTCGCCTTCGAGGTGGTCGCGGAACGCCTCGACGCTCACGTCCTTCTCCTCGCGCTCCTCGCGGTCGCGAACCGAGACGGTCCCGGCCTCCTCCTCGTTGTCGCCGACGACGAGCATGTAGGGCACGTTGTCGTCGTGGGCCTGCTGAATCTTCTTGCCGACCGTCCACGACCGGTCCTCGATTTCGACCCGGAAGTCGCCGAGGTAGCGGTTCTGGAGCTGTTTGGCGTAACCGATGTTGTCGTCGCTGACGGGCAGGATGCGGACCTGCTCGGGCGCGAGCCACGTCGGGAAGTTGCCCTTGAAGTGCTCGATGATGACGCCCATGAACCGCTCGAAGGAACCGAGTAGCGCGCGGTGGACCATCACCGGGCGGTGTTCCTCGTTGTCCTCGCCGACGTAGGTCAGGTCGAGGCGCTCGGGGATGTTGAAGTCGAGTTGGACCGTGCCGATGGTCCACTCGCGGCCGATGGCGTCCACGGCGTTGATGCCGATTTTCGGGCCGTAGAAGGCCGCTTCACCGTGTTCGACGTCGTACTCCAGCCCCTCGGATTCGAGGGCGTCCTTCAGCGCGTCTGTCGCCTCCGACCAGATTTCGTCGCTGCCGACGGCGTTGTCGCCCTTGGTCTCCAGTTTGTACTGGACGTCGAGGTCGAAGTTGCCGTAGATGTCGTCGATGACGCTCAGCGCCGAGAGGATTTCGCCGCGAATCTGGTCCTTCCGGATGAAGGCGTGACCGTCGTCCTGCGTGAACCCGCGAACGCGGAGCAGGCCCGAGAGTTCGCCGGACTGCTCGTTGCGGTAGCAGGTGCCGAACTCCGAGAACCGGACCGGCAGGTCCCGATAGGAGTACTGGTGGTCGTCGAAGATGTGGGCGTGGTTCGCGCAGTTCATCGGCTTCAGGCCGTACTCGGTGTCGTCCTGCTCCCACGCGAACATCTCGCCCTCTTCCTTGAAGTTGTCGTAGTGACCCGTGGGCTTCCAGAGTTCCGCCTTGTTGAGTTCGGGCGTCCAGACCTCGTCGTAACCCAGTTCGTCGTTCTTGCTCCGGATGTAGTCCTCCAACTCGCGCCGAATCGTCATCCCGTTGGGGTGGTAGTGGGGCGCGCCCGGCGAGTGGTCGGGGATGGAGAACAGGTCCATCTCGCGGCCGATTTTCCGGTGGTCGCGCTCCTCGGCCTCCTCTCTGCGCTCGATGAACTCCTCCAACTCGCCCTCGCTCTCGAAGGCGGTACCGTAGACGCGGGTCAGCATCTCGTTGTCCTCGTCGCCGCGCCAGTACGCGCCGGAGATAGAGAGCAGCGCGAACCCGCCGATTTCGCCGGTGGACTCGACGTGGGGTCCCTTACAGAGGTCCTCGAACTCGCCCTGCTCGTAGAAGGAAATCGACTCCTCGTCGGCGGCCTCCTCGTCCAGAATCTCGCGCTTGAAGGGGTTCTCCTCGTAGAACTCGAACGCCTCCTCCCGAGAGCGCTCGAACCGTTCGATTTCGAGGTCTTCCTCGATGATGGCGTAGGCCTCCTCTTCGATGGCCTCGAGGTCCTCCTCGTCGAGTTCGACGCCGTAGATGTCGTAGTAGAACCCGTCGTCGGTCCACGGCCCGATGGTCAGTCGGGCCTCGGGGTGGAGGCGCTGGAGCGCCTGCGCGAAGACGTGTGCCGCCGAGTGGCGGAGCACGTCGAGGTACTCGTCGCTGGAGGGCGTGACTATCTCCAGTCTCGCGCCGTCGGGGAGTTCGCTGGCTTTGTCCACGAGTTCGCCGTCGATGACGCCCGCGACGGTGTCCCGGCCGAGACCGGGGCCGATTTCGTACGCGGCGTCTTCGACCGTGGCCCCTTCCTCGAGTTCGAGTTCGGACCCGTCGGGAAGGACGACCGTAATCTGGCTCATGTTTCGTTTACGGTTCTGGTTACCTGATAACCCTTTCTACACGAGGGTTGTCCTCGCCCAACGCGCGTCGTGGCACCGACCCATCTATGGCTCACCACCGACCCATCAACGCTTCTCGACCTCCACTGGGATATACTCACTTTCAGTCCTGCTGGTCGCCCGAAACCGGTGAGAGGGAGTGCGTGCCTGTCGAGAACACTCATATCTCCGGTTCCTTCTGGTACACCGTCGAGTGATTCCGTTCGGGGAAAAAAGTGATGTCACTGCCATCACCCCCGGTGTTTTCGTATACCAGAATACGATTTACGAGTTCGTCCAGTATCGAATCCTGACCGCTGTTCGGCGACGGATGCGTCGTAAATTCGGAACAAGACCTACGAACTCTACGATGGGAGACCGGAGCGCTGCCGCGAGTACGAGTCGGTGACGTCGCCAAGGGAGGACGAGACGGACCGGAATAGCCGACGACCGTCCACCGACGTGACGTCTGACCGTTCGATTTTCGATTCGGGTCTGGGTGCACGTGACGCAGCAAACGCCACGGCCCGGGTCCATCAACATCATCTCCGCCTTTCGCACGTTCACATGGAATCTGACGGCCGCCGAACCGGGAATTCGACGGTCCGGACGTGCAATCTCCGGTCGTACGCCCGGGTTCGTCCCGTCGAGACGCCGCTTCGGATGCCTCGAGTTGCGGTCGCTCGTGATAACTACCGACGAACGGCACTCTCGGCAGGACCCCTACAGTGGTCTCTCGGCCAGTGTGTGTGTGTGTGTCCAGAAGACGCGTTTCCGGGATGGCTCTTTCAGGTGGTGCAACACGCAGAAGTTGCTACGAGGAGCCGTGGGGTGGAGAACCTAAAGTCCGGACTTGGGCCGGTGCTCAAGCTTCGGCCGAGTCGATGTCGCCGTCGATGCGGACGAACCGGTAGTCACACTCCGGGCATCCCCACTTGGTCTTCTCGCCGAGGTGGAGGTGCGTGCTCGCGGTGCGGTAGAACGTCCGCTCGGTGCCACACTGCGGACAGTCGTGGTCGAGTTCCTGAGCCATGTTCCAACGTCGAATCCCGTCGCATTTCAGGATACTGGTTTGGTCGCGCTCGTCTCTCCGTCAACGTCGTGTTGAGCGTAGATGCGTGGGGTCTGCGCGCTCGTCGTCCCCCCACGGTACGCTCGTCGTCGTGTCTCGGCTCTTCCGAGCGTTCGCCTCGGCCGGTGGTGAAGTAGAGAACGCGCCGACGAAACGGCAATAAATTAAATAACGATATATCAATACTCTTCGTCTGCGATGGTTGGACAGTGTGGGTAAACGACTGGAAAGAGAGGTCCTCCGAGGCGATACGCCTCTCTAAGCAACCGTCGGCGTTGCCCGACTGTGAAGGCCGTCCGTCCGCGTTCGGTCTCTCGAACGCGGTGACTACGTCACGATTCGGACGGTTCAGTCGTTCAGCCACTCGTGGAAGGTCCCGTCCACGAGGGTCTCGGACTGCCGTTCGACGTAGGCCGCCTGCATCCCCCGGACCGCCGATACGAGCGATTCGCCGTCTTCGACGCGTCGGCGGACTTCCCGACGTTTCCACTCGGCCGGGGTGACGCCCTCGGTGAGGCGGACGCGAAGCAGGTCGAGGTACTCGTCGGCCTCGGACGCCGAGAGACCGCGTAGCGAGAGACCGTCGCGAGCACACTCCAACAGTTCGGCGAGAATCGTCTCGGTGTCGGTGACGTCCTCGCCGTTCGAAGTTATCCACCGGAGGTCGGCGTCGAGACCGTCCCGCATCGCGGCGTCGAAGTTCTCGCGGGCGACCTCCCAATCGAGGGCCAGTACCGGGTGTTCGCGCCGCGGGAGACTCTCCATGAGTCCGGCGAACGCCGCGACGAACGCGAGACTGTCGCGAATCGTCGGTTGGGCCGGGAGCGCTCGGAACTCGATGCGGGCGTTGGCGGCCGACCGAGTCGCGCCGTCGAACACGGGTCGTACCCACCGCCAGAAACTCCCGTGTTTGTGCTCGAAGTGGCGGAACGTGTCGTCGAACCGTCCCTCGGATTCGACCCGCATCGGCACCAGCGTCGGGTCGGTCGCGATGCGGTCGATGGCCTGCTCGACGGTCGTCACGTCCGCCGGGAATCGAACCTTGTCCCGGCGTTCCTCGGGGTTGAACACGCCCTCGAAGACCGGGATTCGATTCTCCATCCACTGGTCGTCGAGGACTGCGTAGGCGTCGTCGGTGTCGTACAGTTCCGGCGGGAAGAACGGCGAGTTGACCCCGAGCACGAGCAGCGGCCCGGCGACCCGGAGCGCGTACCGGAAGCGCTCGGGCAGGTCGGGAGCATGGGGCACCTGATAGTGCGGTTGGATGGAGGTGGTCAGACTCTCGGGCATCACCACGTCCGCCGAGAGTTCGACGTGGGGCGTCTCGATTCGCCGCTTCGGCGAGTAGGTGTCGGCGTTCGCCATCGCCTGATACCGCGTATCGTCGGCCATGTTCGTCGTGATGCGCGTTCCATCGCGGACGACGCTGTCGGTCAGATACGTCTCGGCCGACTCGCCCGCGGGCGGAACGGTCCAGAGACCGTCGCTCACCAGCCTTATCTCCTCGGTCCGCGCTCTCGTCTGGGCGGCTTCGAGTCGGGACTGCGCCTCGGTCTGCTGGGCGCGCAGGCCGAACGCGTTGAACGGCTGGGGGTTCGTGTGGAACTCGGCGTTGTGCAGGCCCAGTTCACCCTCGAAGTTGACGAGTTCCAGCAGCGGACGCGGCATCCGTTCGAGGGTGGCGTCGTTCTCCGCGACCCCGTACAGTTCGTATTCGAGACCGACGATGGCCTGCGGGTTGTCGAACGTGCCGTCGCGGAGTTCCTCCTTGAGTCGCTCGGCCTCGCGTTCGACCGTGGCCGCGAAGTCGTCCTCCGAGACTGTCAGTGCCTCCTGCACCGAATCGACCAATTCGGCGCTCATGTGCGGGCGTTCAATCTCTTCCGACGTGAATCTAATCCCGGAATCGAAGTCCGTCCGGAGTCCGCGCCGTCAACCGTTCGGAGTCCGTGGTATCAACAGTCCGGAATTCGCGGCATCAACTACTTGCCCGGCGAGGACGAACTGTCGCGCATGTCAGTGATACTCTACGCGCTCGACGGTTGTCCGTACTGCGAAACGGTCCACGACGCGCTCGACGACAACGATATCGAGTACGAGACGCGATGGGTCGAGGCGCTCCACTCCGAACGCGACGAGGTGAAACGGGTCAGCGGCCAGCGCGGCGTCCCGGTTCTGATAGACGAAGACGCCGGCGTGACGATGGCCGAGAGCGAGCAAATCGTGGAATACGTCGAAACCTCGCTGGCCTGACCGCCGACGAACCGTAGTTCGGGACGGGAGTTAAGTGCGGTCGGTCGGTAGTCGGAGGCATGAAGATTTACACCGGACGCGGCGACGAGGGCCAGACCGACCTCCGAGACATGTCGCGAGTCTCGAAGGCCAGTCCCCGAATCGAGGCCTACGGCACGGTAGACGAGGTGAACGCGCTCGTCGGGCGGGTTCGACCCACGGGACACGACGACGTGGACGACCAGTTACGGGAGATTCAGAACCACCTCCACGTCGTACAGGCGGACTTCGCCAATCCCGACCCCGACGAGGACGACCCGCGCGTCCGCGAGGAACACGTCGAGCAACTGGAGAGGTGGATAGACGGCTACGACGACGAACTCGACCCTCTCGAATCGTTCATCCTCCCCGGCGGCGGCGACGCGGGCGCACGACTCCACCACGCCCGGACGGTCTGTCGCCGCGCGGAGCGCCGCGCCGTGGCGCTCGAAGCGGAAGAGGACGTCAACGACGCCGCGGTGACGTACCTGAACCGACTCTCGGACGCCCTGTTCGTCCTCGGACGGGTCGTCAACCAGCGCGAGGACGTGCCCGAAGAGTCGCCGACGTACTGACCTCGATTATCGCCGACGTACCCGCCTCGATTATCGCCGACGTACCCGCCTCGATTATCGCCGACGTACTGACCTCGATTCTCCGATGGAGTAATGCAGAGACCGACACGTTAATTCAGTCTCGGCCGCATGTAACGTGTAAGCATGCGGATACGCGAGTGGCAGGACATCGTCGAGGACGTGGTCGAGAAAGACGTTGACCCCGACGACTGGCGGGCGGTCGGCGGTAAGCGGGCCGGCGGCGTCGGCGAGGACCTCTACCTCGGCCACCCGCGCGGGGGCGTTTACCACCTGAAGACCTACGCCAAGAACCCCTACGAGGTCCGCGGCGTCGGCGCGCGGGTCGCGCGCAAACTCGACGACGAAATCGGGTCGTTCCTCCCCGAGCAGGAGACGGAGGGCCGCTTCGCGGTCCAGAACCCGCCCGAGAGCGAGGACGACGCCGAGGAGAAGGCCCGCCACCTCGAAGCGGTCGTCGAGGCCCACGCCGAGGCACCGACCACGCCCAACGACTTCTTCGACGACGTGATGGACGCGCTGGACAGTCCGGCGTTCGGTCCCATCGACTTCGACAGGTACGACCGTCCGGACTCCACCGAGGAACTCGCCGAGCGGTTCGAAGAGGCCGAGGAGTTGCTGAACGAGGAACTGGAGGACCTCGTCGAGGAGGACGACGTGGGTCGCGGGTTCCAGTAGAACGCTCTGTTCGACTTCGGGTCCGGTGTACTCGTGGATACGGGTCCGGGATTGTGAGTTCGGGGCTGTAGTCCGGTATTCGGTGCGGGACGAGTAGTCTTAAACGAGTTGACGGACACTACTTCCCCATGAACCCGACCGAGACCGTCGAGGACTACTACGCGGCGCTCCGCCGTGGCGACCCTCTCGCACCATTCTTCGCAGAGTGTGCGGACGCGGTGAAGTTCGGCGTGAGCGAGCGATTAGAGGGGTACGACGCCATCGCGGAGGGACTGGCCGAACAGACCCGGACGACGAAGGACTGGAGCGTCGAGAGCAGACGATTGCGGGTTAGCACCAGCGACTCCGTCGCGTGGTTCACGGACGACGTCGGACTCGCGTGGACCGATTCGGCGGAGACCCGACAGTCGTTCGACACGCGGTGGAGCGGCGTTCTCGAAAGCCAGTCAGACGAGGGTGAGGAAGCGCGCTGGCGATTCGTCCAGATGCACGTCAGCGCCCCGCACGAGATTTGACGATGGTCAGTCCGACATCCGAAGAGGAGAAGCGCGAGGCGATGGCCCGGCTCAAGGCCACCATCGTCGTACTGGTGGGGGCCTCAGCGGGTCTCATCACGCTATCGGGCGGCGGGTCGCTGGTACAGATAGGGGTCGCAGTCGTCGTGGGTTCGGTGGTCGGGACGGCCCTGCTCGCGTACGTCCTTCGTATTCTGTAGTCGCCCGTTCTTGTCGGGGATTTTCGCGGTTCGCTCGGGCTTCCCAGAGAATTTCGCGACTCAGTCCGGTTCACTAGCGTCCTTCGGTTTCGTCGGCTCTTTCTCCGGAGTTCCCCGGTTTCGTCAGGGACTCACCCGCGCCAACCAGCGTTGCGGGTCGTCCAGTTCCGCGTCGGTCGGGAGATTCTCCGGGCGGTCCCACACCACGCTCGCGCCTTCGATACCGCGCGCGGCCGAGACTACGTCGAAGAAGGCCTTGCCGCGCTCGTACTGCCTCCGTTTCAGGCCGAGACCGAGTAGTCGGCGGACGAGTCGGGAGACCGGGTCGCCGCCGCGCCTGCGTGCCTCCATCTTCTCGCGGAGGTCGGCGTACTCGTCGTCGAACGCGCCGTCCATCAGGAGTTCGGCGTACCCTTCGACCGCGGTCATCGCGGCGTCTAACTCGCGGAACGCCTCGCGGTCGAGGTGTCCCGTCGCCAGCGCGTCGATGCCCGACTCCATCCGGGATTCGAGGTGGTCCGAGAGCCACGGGGCCGCGCCGAACTCCGCGGCGTGGGTCACCTCGTGGAAGGCTATCCAGCGCCGGAACCGGTCGTAGTCTACGTCGAGTTCCCCGGCGATGCGCTCGATGTTCGGCCGGACGAAGTAGAGGGCGTGTTCGTCGCCCTCGGCGAGGAGAAGGGGGTCGTACTGGCCGAGGACGTTCTTGGCCAGCACCGTGAGCATCACCGACATCGTACCGGTGTTAATCGTCCGGGCGACCCCCGGCATGACCGCGGGACCGTGTTCCTCGACGGGTCGCATCACCCGCCGGAAGGTGTCGATGTTGGCGTCAATCCAGTGGTGGCGATTCTGCACCTCGATGGTCTCGGGCACGTCGAACTCGGCCCCGGACACCTCGCGTACTCTGCTTCGGGCGTCGCGAACGTCCGCCGCGTACCCTTCCCGTTCGGTCTCCGAGAGGTCGAGCGAACCGGGAGGCGTCACCGCCTTCGCGGCCTCGGCGACGGCGGTCCAGTCGATAGGTCCTTCGCCCGATGCGTCGGCAATCGCCCGGACGCTGCGATAGAGACTCACGGCTTCGAGTTGGGGACGGGCGGTCAAAATCTTTCTGCTGGGTCTGGGCGGGTCTCACATCGATTCCGACGCAGTAGACCGATATCGTCACGCGTCGTGAGTCGGACTCCGGTCTCGTTCGACGGGGTGGGACACACCACCGTCGCGTTTGTAAGAGGGTCGAGAGGGGGTTCGGTGCGTCGGCGGTCTCGTCGGCCGCTGACACCACTACCGCGGATGTATTCGCAAGCAGTAGATATAGCAACATTAGAACAGCTACAATCAGCTATCTCAGCCTGAGATGTTCGATTTTCGTGTATTTACATTCGAGACGGTGGTGTGTGTTTCACTAGTTACAGCGTGAGTCGTTACAGACGCGATGGAGGTGTGTGAGTCCCTCACTGACCGCATCACTGTCTAGTCTATTTTCCGTTTCGAGTTTACGGATTTATATTCGTATTTCGGTCTAATTTTCGTTCGTCTGCGCCTCGTACTTCTGTAGTCTTCGGTTATCGTCTCGCCATCTGGGATTCGTCGTACGGTTTCTTCGCAGCCTTATCCACGTCGTGTCAGTCGGATACCTCGCGGCCACCCCTCCTCCCCCTCCACTTACATCCGCGAGGTAGGTGTCTGTGGCAGTCGGCCACCCTACTCGAACCACTCGACGGTCCCGTTCCGAAGAAGCGCGTCGAAGGAAGAGGTGTCCCAGAGAGGCGAAAAATCACGACGAGTAGAACGTCTACGGGAATCCCCGGTGCACCCGGTGAACCGCCAGAGCTTACGCGAGAGCATTCAGCGAGGTCACGGGACGAGAACATCCGCGAGGGTACTTCGAGCGGTCCTTCCCGGGAACTGGTTTCAAACCCTTGCTTTTCATCGTTCGACGGGGAGATACATCCGCGACGATACCCCCTCCATTTATATGCTGAAGTGCGAAGCAACTGCCATCAGATGGCTACCGACGACGACGTAGACCGCGACCCGCTCTTCCGGTACGACGAACCGATATTTGCCGATGAGGACCTCCTTCGAATCTCCCACCTCCCCGGGCCGAACCGAATCGTCGGCCGCGACGAACACATGCAGAAGGTCGCAGAGGCCCTCAACCCCGCCATCTTCGGTCAGGAACCCACCCACCTCTTCATCTTCGGAAAGACCGGGACCGGCAAGTCGCTCATCTCCCGCAGCGTCTCCAAGCGCGTCGAGAACGAGGCCCGCCACGAGGACGTGGACGTGGAGACGGCGTTCATCGACTGCGGCGAACAGACGACCGAAGCGTCGGTCATCAAGACGGTCGGCAGAGAACTCAACGACCGGAGCGAGACCGGCATCTCGGTTCCCCAGCGCGGACTCGGCACCGGCGACTACTACGACCGCCTCTGGCAGATAATCGACGCGTGCAGCGACGTGGCGATAATAATCCTCGACGAAATCGACATGCTGGAGGACGACGAGGTACTCCGAAAGCTCTCGCGCGCCGGTGAGAACCGCCGCGTGACCGACTCGACCATCGGTATCATCGGTATCTCGAACAAGATAGATTTCCCCGACGAACTCAACGAGCGCGTCAAGTCGAGCTTCGCGCACGACGAACTCGTGTTCCCACCGTACGACGCTCACCAGCTCGTGGACATCCTCCAGAACCGTGCCGACGCGTTCCGGGACGAGGTCCTCTCCGACGACGCCATCCCACTCACGGCTGCGTTGGCGGCGCAGGAACACGGCGACGCCCGAAAAGCGATAGACATCCTCCGGAACGCCGGGCGAATCGCAACCAAGGAGGAGGACGAGAAGGTGACCGAGCAACACGTCTACGCCGCGAAGGAGAAGACCGAGGCCGACCGGTTCGCCGAACTCATCGAGGGCGCGCCGACGCAGGCGAAGGCGATTCTGCTCGCGCTCACCGTACTGACCGAGAACAAGCCTCACGACCAGTTCCCGACCCAACAGATTTACCGGCAGTACCAAACCATCGCGCGGAAACTCGACATGGACTCGCTGTCCGAGCGCCGCGTTCAGGAGATTCTACAGGAGCAGGACTTCCTCAACGTCATCAACTCCGAGACCAAGGGCCGCGGCCGGGGCCGCGGAGTCCACACCAAGCACAGACTGCTCGAAGAACCCGAAATCGTGAAGAAGGTACTCAACCGGGATTCCCGAATCGCTGACCTCGGTATTTGACCCCGGATTCGCTATCGTGGTTCCGCTCCATCGGCGTATCTCCCTTTTTCAGTTCTCCACTTCGACTTCTCTTCTCGGTACTCCGCCCCTTCCTCTTCTCGGTACTCCGCCCCTTCCCCAGACTCGTCTCGCTGCTAAACTGTCTCACTGCGTCGAACGGGTCGAACGACTCCTCCGAGTGGCTGCCCCGGAGATATATTAGGGCCATATTATGACAGTAAAGGTATTTTAAATATATCTGGACAGAATTTATACGGCAGGACGTCGCGGTAACGTCCATGTCAACGACAGCAACGTGGAGCGACCCGAACGACTGCCCGTTCTGCGGTAGCGAGCTTCGGAACCCCGGTGCAGGGTTCATCGACCACATCGACGAGAATCCGGACTGCGAAGCGGGGTTCCAGACGTGGCGGAGTCAGATAGCCGACGATATCCGCGGCGGTTGGTCCGGATAAGCCGTCTACACCGTACCAGATTCATTTTCTCGGGTCGAACTATCGGGAGTTATACCTTCGAAATCCGGTACTGAGTTCCTCGTAAACTCATTTACTAGCCTCATTCGGCTGTCACTCGCAACTCGACAATATTCCGAGTACGTAACCGGAGAGAAGTCTCCGAACCATCCCTGCCTTATACGATAATAGGATTTTAACCGATATCATAGGAAGGCTTAAGCTCTAGACTCGGCTACCGACTCCTACGATGAGATGCCCACAATGCAGCGGTGAACTCGTGGCCGCCCACGGCTACGAGTCGTGTGCGGACTGCGGTCACGTACCGCCACACGGTGCCGACTGACGACCCACGAGTAGACCGAGAGAGTACGGCCGGACCGTTCGTGGTCCAGTCCATTCGAGACGTGATTCCATTCGGGACGTAATTCCACTCGAGACGTAATTTCGGTCTACCCGAGACGTATCGCATCCGGAAACCATCCTCCGTTTTTCGACCCGAGTTCGACCGCGACCGAAGGGGTTTTTCTACCGCCGGACGCTACGGTGTTCCCGTGAACGTCCGGGGAGAAGTCGTGGATGTCGGAGAAGTTCGTACCGTCAGTACGCAGTACGGCGAGCGCGAACTCGCCGAGGTCACGGTCCGCGAGGACACCGGTCCCAAGCGCGTCACGCTGTGGGGCAAGTGGACCGAGAGCGCCGACCTCCTCGAACCGGGTATGGAACTACTCGTGACCGACGTCGAGGAAGGCGAGTATCAGGGCGAGATGACCTACTCCACCGGCGAGGACTCGTACGTCGTCGTGGAACCGACCTTCCTCGTGGACGTGACCGACATCCGGTCGTGGGTTCAGTGTCCGCGGATGTACTATCTCAACAAACTGTCCGGCATCCCGCTGGTCTATCCCGTGGTCAAAGGGACTATCGTCCACGAGGTCTTCGGAGATTTGCTCCGGGGCCGCGACTTGGAGGAGTCCATCGACGAACGCGTCGCCGAGGCGGGACTCGAACTCGGTCTGCTCGGCCGGGAACGCGAGGAGGTCGCGGAGGAGGTCCGTCAGAACGCGGCGGCCATCGAAGGCTGGCTCGCGCAGGGTGCCCTCACCGACGAGGACGACTGGCGGAGCGAGCAGACGCTCATCAGCGACCGATTCGGTATCAAGGGTCGGGCCGACGCGCTCCGACGCGGGATGCCCGTCGAACTCAAGACCGGCAAGAACCTCAAGCGCGACCCGCGATTTCAGGACAAGATTCAGGCGGCGTGCTACGCCCTCATCCTCCGGGAGAAGGGCGTCCCCGCGGACACCGGCACCTTGCTCTACACGAAGAACTCCGCGCTCGACCGGACCGAAGAAGACGGCGACCTCTCGCCGGCCAAGGAGTTCACCATCGGCGACGGTCTCCTCGACTTCGTCGTGCGCACGCGTAACGAAATCACGGCGATGGAGTACGACGCGGTCGCCTCGGAGGCGGACGGTGCGGGCGTCCCCACCGGCTACGAGGCCGACGCCAAGTGCGAGTACTGCTTCGAACAGGACACCTGTATGGTGGTCTCGGGCCGACTCGACCAAGAGTCCAAGGCCGGCCAAATCGGCAACGCGATTCCCGAAGAAGAGCGCGACTACTTCGACCGCGTCTACCGACTGATAGAGGAGGAGCGTCGAGCGACTCACGCCGAGTACGCTAAACTCTGGGAGCAAACCGCCGAAGAACGCGCGGACGACGACCGCGCACTCATCGGTCTCGAACCCATCGACCACCGCCAACTCGACGGCGGTCGGTGGAAGATGCGGGCCAAACGCACGGGCGGTGCGGTCTCTAAAATCCGCGAAGGCGACGTGGTGCTCGCCAGCGATGGCGACCCGGTGGACGGCCACGCCGAACTGGCGCGCGTGGAGCGACTGGGCCGCGAGTCGCGCAGCGATTCGGACCTGTCGAGTGAGGAGCGAAGCGACCCGCGAGACGGGGAGGTCGTCGTCACCGCAGACGAACCGGTCGAACTCCGACGACTCGACGTCTACCCCTCGGAACTCTCGGCCGACCGGATGCTGACGGCGCTCCACGACTTCCTGTTGAAGGGCAACGAGCGCCGGAAGGACGTGCTGTTCGGCCGTGCGGAACCCGAGTTCGAGGACGGCCGCGAGACGTACATCGACAACAACGAGGCCCAGAACGACGCGGTCAACCTCGCGGTGAACGCCGAGGACTTCGCGCTGGTCCACGGGCCGCCGGGCACGGGCAAGACCTACACCATCGCGCGGACGATTCGAGCGATGGTCGAGCGAGGCGAGCGAGTTCTCCTCTCGGCGTTCACCAACCGCGCGGTGGACAACGCGCTCGAAGCACTGCGCGACCAAGGGTTCGAAGACGTAGTCCGCGTCGGCACCGAGAGCGGCGTCCGCGAGGACATGCAGGACCTGCGACTGGAGCAGGAGGGCGACCCCGGCGAGCGCGTGGCGGAGTTGCGCGACGCCAGCGTCGTCGCCGCTACCACCGCGACCTGCGGGTCGCGCGTCATGCGCGAGCAGTCGTTCGACGCGGCGCTGGTGGACGAGGCGTCCCAGTTGACCGAACCAAACACGCTCGCGGCGGTCAACCTCGCCGAGCGGTTCGTCCTCGTCGGCGACCACCAGCAGCTACCGCCGGTCGTGCGGACCGAAAACGAGCTATCGACTTCGCTGTTCGAGCGTCTCATCGAGGACCACCCGGACGCGGGCGTGATGCTCGACCGCCAGTACCGGATGAGCCAGCGGATTCAGGCGTTCGCCTCCCGCGAGTTCTACGACGGTGAGTTGCGCCCCGCGTCGGGCGAAGTTGCCGCCCAGCGACTCGCGGACCTCCCCGAGGTCGCTCACACCGACCTGCCCGAGGACCTGCGAGGCGGAGGCGGCGTCTCCTTCGTGGACCCCGACGGATACACCGACGGCAACACCAACCCGGTGGAGGCCGAACGCGTGGCCGAAGTCGTCGGCGAGTTCCTCGCGGCGGGCGTCGACCCCGAGGAAATCGGAGTTATCGCTCCGTTCCGCGCGCAGGTCGCCGAAATCGGTCGCCGAGTCCCCGACCCGGTGACCGTGGACACGGTGGACCGATTTCAGGGGTCGAGCAAGGAGGTCATCGTGGTCTCGTTCGTCGCCACCGAGAATCTGGAGAGTCCCATCTTCGAGGACCCCCGCCGGGTGAACGTGGCGCTCACGCGCGCGAAGAAGGCGCTGGTGCTGGTCGGCGACGCGGACGCCCTCCGGAGCGAGGGTCTCTACTCGCGCATGGTCGATTGGGCGGAATGAGCGCGTCGCACATCTTCGTGCGACGTACCACTGGGGGCGTCCTCACCATCGCCGTCGTTGGACGCCACTGTAGAACTCACAAACCGGACATAGAACGCGCGAACCGGTGTCTTTCGGGCGACCGTTCTTCGGCCGTCTCCGGCACCGTTCGGTTCGGCGTCGGTCCCGAACCGGCCACACTTCAATTCGTTGATTAAATATTGAAACTTTCCACGAAGAGCCGTTTCCGGTACGTTTAAGACTTAGACGGGTGGCGCTATTGTATATGAGTGGACGACCGCTCGACGTGCTGGAAGCCTCTCTCGACGAAGAGGTCACAGTGCGATTGAAAGGCGGCGAAGAGTTCGAGGGCGTTCTCACCGGGTACGACCAGCACATGAATCTGGTGCTGGAAGACACCGAGGAGGAAGACACAACCATTATACGCGGCGATAACCTCGTGTCGATAAGCCCATGACTGGAGCAGGAACCCCGAGCCAGGGGAAGAAAAACACGACGACGCACGTGAAGTGTCGTCGCTGTGGCGAGAAGTCGTATCACGCGAAAAAGAAGGAGTGTTCGAGTTGCGGCTTCGGCAAGTCCGCCAAGCGCCGCGACTACGAGTGGCAGAGCAAGTCCGGCGAGTAGTCGCCGCCTGCCACCGAAGATGCGACTCTCCGTTCTCTCTATCGTCAGTCTATTAGCGACAGGTGTGTCTCCTCTCGGTGCGTCCGCGGCGGTGTCGTAAACTCGTCCATCCCGTGCAGTCTCCCCTTACCGGGCGCATTCTAGCGACTCACGTTATCGAGTCATACCAGTACCGTACACCACCGAGTGGTACCGGACCGAACACCCCGACCGACCGACGTTGCGCTCGCTGTCGCGAACTATCGTCGTGACAACTGGAAGTATACATGTTCGTGTGTACTTCTACGGCTTCTGGCGGAAAATCCCGCACGATAGCGAGAGTTTTTACTACGGTGACCCAGTATCTCCGACCATGCCAGACGGCCGGGACCCGGTCCCCAGTAGTCCGACCGAGAACGCTAATTCGGGACGCTCCGAGACGGCCCTCTCGGGACCGACCGAGAAATGCGGCGTCGTCGGCGTCTCGCTCACCGAGCGGGACGCCGCGCGGCCGCTCTACTACTCGCTGTACGCGCTCCAGCACCGCGGGCAGGAGTCGGCGGGCATCGTCACCCACGACGGGTTCCAGCAGCACGACCACGTCGAGATGGGTCTCGTCGGCGACGCCTTCACCGAGGACGACATCGGGAGTCTGCGCGGGAGCGCGGGCATCGGCCACGTTCGCTACCCCACTGCTGGGAGCGTGGACAAGTCCTGCGCCCAACCGTTCACCGTCTCGTTCCGGAGCGGTGCCTTGGGCCTGAGCCACAACGGGAACCTCGTCAACGCCGACGAAGTGCGCGACGAACTCGCCGCGGAGGGTCACGCGTTCACCTCGGACGGCGACACTGAGGTCATCGCCCACGACCTCGCGCGCAACCTGCTGGAAGAGGACCTCGTCCGCGCGGTCAAGCGCACGATGGGCCGCATCCACGGGTCGTACTCGCTGACCATCATGCAGGACGACACCGTACTCGGCGTCCGGGACCCCGAGGGGAACCGGCCGCTCTGCATCGGCGAACTCGACGACGGCTACGTCGTCGCCAGCGAGTCGGCCGCCATCGACACCCTCGACGGCGAACTCGTCCGCGACGTGAGACCCGGCGAACTCGTCGTCCTCCAACCCGACGGCGAGGGGTTCGACTCCTACCAGTTGTTCGAGCGCGAACACACTGCCCACTGCTTCTTCGAACACGTCTACTTCGCCCGGCCCGACAGCGTCATCGACGACAAACTCGTCTACGAGGTTCGGCGCGACCTCGGGCGCGAACTCTGGGAGGAGAACGGCATCGACACCGACGTGGTGATGCCGGTCCCCGACTCCGGGCGAGCATTCGCCTCGGGGTACGCCGACGCCGCGCAGGACGACGGCGCGACCGTCGAGTTCGCGGAGGGACTGATGAAGAACCGCTACGTCGGCCGGACGTTCATCATGCCGACGCAGGACGAGCGCGAGCGCGCGGTCCGTCTGAAACTCAACCCCATCAAGTCCACCGTGGAGGGCAAGACGGTCACGCTCGTGGACGACAGCATCGTCCGCGGGACCACCTCCACGCAACTGGTCCAACTGCTCAAGGACTGCGGCGCGGCCGAGGTCCACATGCGAATCGGCGCGCCCCCCATCGCCGCGCCCTGCTACATGGGTATCAACATGGCGACCCGCGAGGAACTCATCGCCGCCGACCGGTCCACCGAGGAGATTCGGGACGAAATCGAGGCCGACAGCCTCGGATACCTCTCGCCAGACGCGGTCGCCGCCGCGCTCGGCGAGGACCGCGACGACCTCTGCATGGGATGTGTCACCGGCGAGTACCCCTACGACATCGACGGCGAGGAGATGGACTCGGCCCACGCCGATAACCCCCGTCCCGAACTGTAGCGGACGCGCGATACGGACCGGGGACCGGACGCCACCGGTCGTACGGGACACACCGATTTCTCACGCCGCGCCGCTCACCGCCTCGACTCTGTCGGCCACAGTTGCTACCTGTCTGGACGACGACGTTCCCGTATGGTCGAAGAAGACCTCGGCGAGGCGACTATCACCTACGAGGGACCTGACGGCGACACCGTCGAGAAGAACGTCCAGAACGAACACGTCGCGTACTTTCAGGACCACTGGATGGTCAAGACCGGCGAGGACGACGAGGGCCGGGACCTCGTGCGCCGCATCCCCGCTTCCCGGGTCTACCACGTCGAGCGGACGGTCGAGCAGTTCGAGCGCGAAGTCGAGACCCTCCGCGACCAAGTCCAGTCGGTCGCCGACGACCTCCGGTCGAAACTCCTCGGTAGCGGGGGCGGCGGCAGTGGAGGCAGTGGCGGAAGCGGCCGAACCGGCCGTGGCGGCGAGAGCGAGACGCTCCACATCGACGTGGAGAGCGGGAAGTCCGTGACGGACGACGGAGGCAGTGAGGGCGACGAGCAGTAGTCGTCTGCGAGGTAGCCTGTCGAGACGAATCCGGTGCTCTGAGGGGCCACAACGGTTAATCATCGCGGAACCGTTCAAAACGGTGATGGCTCGTGGCCGCGACAGGAGCGACCGGCGACTCCCCCGGGAGGAAGGCGAGGACCGCGCGCGAACCGACGCGGAAGCGGCGGCAGAGACCCGCCCGCAGGCCGAACTCCGGTGGGTCCAGATTCCGAACCCGAGGGAAGCGGTCGAACTCGGGCGCAACGGCCGCGTCGTCGACAGCCGCTTCCACGCCGGCTACGACTCGTGGGAGGTTCTGCTGGAGACCTACGAAGGCGAACTGTCGCGGTGACTGCGTAGTACGGAGACCCGTCGGAGTGGAAACGCCGCGCTGTCAGAACAGGTAGAGCATGAGGTAGACGACCACGCCGAGCGCGAAGGAGGTCAACCACAGCGAGGCCGCGACCCGGCCGACCCTCGCGTGGTTCGTCTTCGAGAGTTCCGACGCGGGCCGGGTCAGCGCCAACAGGAGGACGTAGTAGAGAAGCGGGATGCAGACCACGGCCAGCAGGACGTGAATCCCGAGAATCGGGTAGTAGACGAACTGCTCGACGACCGCCGGACCGTCGAAGTGGGTCGGGCCGAGGAGCGCGACCCGGTAGAGGTACAGCGTCAGGAACGCCGCGAACAGGACGACGCCCGCGAGCATGCCAGCGCGGTGGCGCGCGACCTTCCCCTGCCGAATCCACCGCCACGAGGCCGCGATGACGCCGAACGCGACGACGCTGATGACGGCGTTGACGTGCGGGATGGCCGCCAGCACGGCGTCGGGCGCTCGCGGGAGCGTTCCCGCGGGCACGACGCGGAGCGCGGCCGCGAACACCAGCGCGAGCGAGACGACTGTCAGTAGTCCGGTCACCGCGGGGACGTGCCGCTCGACGAGTCGCTGCATAGTCGGGCGTAGGGAGCGGAGCGAAATACGCCTTACCGTGTGTGGCGGTGCCGTCCCCGTGTTGAAACGAAAGGCATTTTATTCGGGTAGTGTCTACATCTGAGTGCAGCAAGAGAACGAGCGAGCGTGGGTAGCCAAGCTAGGCCAACGGCGCAGCGTTGAGGGCGCTGTCCCGTAGGGGTCCGCCGGTTCAAATCCGGTCCCACGCATCGCATAGCGTGGCTTTGCCACGTTGAAAGAGTGGGCGAAGCCCACTGTAACCGAGGTGGTGTAACCGCCGAGGACGATGCAGGTGGAGTCCCTTGGGACTGCACCCACGCACAATTCCTTTCGGACGCGACACCTTGAGCGACAGCTACGGCGGTACTCGTCTACGTCGAGTAACTAGCACACGCTGATTCCCGGAGTACTCACTCCGTCCGCGAACGCGTCGGGCGGAACTTGACCGTCACCAGTCGCCCCGACCGGACGGACCGCACCGCCGTGATGCGGTACGCCTGCGTCGGCGAGACGCCGGCCTTCGGGCCGACGAGAAGCGTCGTCGGTTCGCCTTCGACTCGGACCGCGAGTGTCCGGTACATCTTCGTCTCCTCGCGCTGGCGAACTGGACGCCGGACGAACGTCGCGCCCCGACTGGCGTAGTCGCGGGGCAGGAGTCCGGAAGCGAGAGAATCGCGGTCGCTGGCGGTGTCGTCGCGTTCGGAGAGCGCTTCGCACTCGGAGGGAGCGTCACGGTCGGTGGCGGAGCGGCCGGCATGCCTTCGGTCGAAGTCGTTCACTACGCGGCGGTTCCACCGAGAGGCGAATAAACCGTGACGACGGTTCATTCCGACGGCGCGTCCCCGGCCGGAATCGCGACCGATGAACGGTTCCGTCGCGGTCCAAACGGTTCACACGTTCCGGAAAGCGCCGGTTACAGCCTCTCGAACATCCGAACCGACTCGCAGTAATCGGCGATTCGACCGCAAAACGGCGGCGTCTCGACTCGCCGGGACGGCTACATCTTGTCGAGGAGGTCGTTCTTCTTCTCCTCGAACTCCTCGTCGGAGAGGACGCCCTGGTCGTGCAACTCCTTGATGTTCTTCAGTTGCTCGGTCGGGTCGGGTTCGGAGGCCGCCGGCGCGTTCGCCTGCTGGCTCTCCTTCATCTTCTCGCGGATGAACCGGACCATCTCTCGGACTTCGTCGGCATCGGGGTCTTGAACCCCGAACTCGTAGGCGCTCCCGCTGGTCTTGACGGTCAACTTCTTGGTCACCAGTCCGGTGTCGAGGTCCACGCCCTCGATTCGGCTGTACGGGATGGTCTGTTCGTCGTCGCCGGTCATCTGCGGAATCTTCGAGACCAGTCGCTTGTCGGTCGCGCCCGTGAGAATCGAACTGAGGAGGCTGTTTTTGGCGTCCACGTCCGAACCCAGTACGCCTCGCCCCTCGCCTTTCTCTTGGATGTTCTTGCCCTCGATGAGGAACATCACCTCTTCGTCGGGGTCGAGAACGTCGTCCATCTTGCCGATACGCTCGGCCGTTACGTAGTCGCCTTCTGGTTCGTAGTCGAGCGCCGCGTTACTTGTGTCACTTCCAAATAATCCCATGGAATGATACATCAAACAGTAATGCAATAACGTTAACTGTATATTCTAACGCACATGTGTGGGGAATAAAATTATCTCGCTATCAGATTCGCTCGACCGTTCGAAAGCAGCGATTACAGCCCTTCGAAATCCCGAATCTGCTCGCGCCACGCCTCCGGAATCGGCCGGGAGGACCCGGTCTCGCTATCGACCGCCACCTGAACCGTCTCGCCGGTCGCCGCGATCTCGCCGTCCGCCCGGACCTCGTACTCCATCGGAATCGACGTGGTCCCGAGTTCGGTGACTCGCACTCCGACGGTCACTTCGCCGACCATCTCGACCGGCCGTCGGAAGTCGATTTCCAGATTCGCAAGTACGGATTCCACCTCGTGTAAGGGCACGTCGAGCACCTCCTCGAAGTAGGCCACGCGGGCCTGTTCGAAGTAGGTCGCGTAGACAGCGTTGTTGACGTGACCCATCGTATCGAGGTCTTGAAATCTCACGTCCACGTCGACGGTAAACGAGTAATCGCTCATCGGTGTCACCTCGGAGTGCCCGATAGTTCGGTCTATCGCTTTCCGGCGTCGGGGTAGCCTCGCGAATCGGGTCAGTTGGAACGCCCGCACTCGACGCACAGCGATAGGAATTAGCGAACCGTGTCGGACCCCGGTAACGGAGCGCCGCGAACGCCGCCGGAACCGACGAGTACAGCCACTCGTCCGCCGCTCAGTCGTAGGTCTCCCGGAGGTAGGCGTCGATGTCGGCGACGGTCTCGGGGTCGTAGGTCCAGAACCCGCGAAAGATTCCGGAGTCGTCGCCGATTTCCTCGCCGAGGAGCGCGCAGGCCCGACGCTCGTCGCCGCCCCCGTCGAAGACGACGAACCAGAACGCGCCGATTTCGTCGGCGTCGTCCTCGTGGACCGTCGCACCCGGCACGTCCGGCGACCAGTCTCGTTCGCCGTAGACGTGTACGTCGAGCAGACTCTCGCTCGCCAACGCGGCGTAGAGGTCGCGCTGGGCCTTCAGCGCCGACAGCGATTGAAACCCGGTCCGTAACGTTCCCCGCCCGTGCCGGTAGGCCCGGTCCTCGATTTCGCGGGCCGTCAGCAGCATCTGGCGCTTGTCGAACGAGGCGAACGTGGTGTCCGAGAGCAGGTCGAGCAGCGCCCGAGTCGCTTCGTCGTGGGTCGGGGCCGTCCCGTCTCGACCGAGTTCGAGGTCGGACTCGCTCGGCGATACGAGGTGGCGGACCGCGGCCGCACCGACGCTTCCGACGAACTCTCCGCCCGCGGTCACGACGACGAACCCGCCCGACCCGTCGTCCGGGAGGTGTTCGTGTTCGACCGTCACGTTGCGCGTCTCGAAGTGCGATTCGAGACCTTCGTAGGGGTCGGGCGCGAACACCGTGACGGTCTTCCGGCGGTCTGCGACCGCGTCGAGGAACTGGCGGAGACCCATCGTCACCGTCCCGTGTGTCGGTCGAACGCCGACTCGTCCGACTGTTCGACCCCGTCACGCTGCTGGGCGAGCGAGCGGTCGAGGACGGTCTCGACGAACTCGGGGAGCGATTCGAGCGTCACGCCGCCGGCGTCGGCGTCGTAACTGACGTACCCGGCGGCCGCGAGTCGCGGCAAGTGGACGTGGTGGAGTGCGGTCCGAACGCTGTCGCGGTCTCGGGGCGTGACCATGTCGGCCGGGTCGTCGTGAGTGCCGAGCCATCCGGCGACGACGGTGGCCACTTCGTCGAGCGTCGCCGACTCGCGGCCCCGGAGGTAGTACAGCACGTATCTGCGGTGAACGTCCGCGAGAACCCCGAACGCGGCGTCCGTTTCGGCGGCCGCGTCGGGGTCCGGCGCGTCGTAGTTCATGCTCCCAAGAGAATTAGTCACGAACGACCATTAACTAGCGGGTCGTGACGGACGACGAACAACTAGTCGAGTCACGACGAGCGACGAGTAACTGGTCGGCAGGTGTCGGCACGAACGGTATTCAGGTTCGAATGACAAGCGGGGTATTCAAATGCGTCGTACCCTAACTGGGTCTCACATGGCTAAGTACTCGACTGGTGGGTCGTCCGGCGGCAGTAGCGGCGACTCGTGCGAACTCTGCGGGAAGTCGAGCGACTCGCTGACGGCGGCCAACGTGGCCGGAGCGCAGTTGCAGGTCTGCTCGGACTGTGCGTCCTCGCACAACGACAACGCCCAGACCCAGACCTCGACAGACGACGACCGGGAGCGCAAGCGGAAGGCCGCACAGAACACAGCGAAGGCGAGCGGCGTCTACGACGGCGATTCGAGTCACTGGGAGGAGGAGGGCACCGACTACGACGACGACCCGCTGCCGTATCTGGTCTCGGGCTACGGCGAGACGGTCGAGGAGGCGCGACGCGACGCGGGTCTCCAGCGCGACGAACTCGCCGAGGAACTCGACGTGTCGGAGAACGACCTGCTCGCGGTCGAACAGGGTCGCGCGAATCAGGCCAACGTCGGCGGGTCGCTCATCGAGGCGCTCGAAGACCGCCTCGACGTGCAACTGGCCGAAGAACAGTAACTTCGCCGAGCGAACGAGGTCTCCGCCTCGCGGACGGTGACTCCGCAGAACGAAGGTGACGAATCGAGCAAACTGTTACTCTCGCGCTCGCGCGACTCTCTCCGAGGAATCGGCCTCTCGCCGTCTCTCGACGCGTTCCCCCTCCCGTAATCTTATTTACGCCGACCGTGGTGCAACGGACATGGACATCGGCGTTCTCACAGTTCCGCTCGGCGGACAGTCGCTCGACGACGCGCTCGCGTACCTTCACGGTATCGGCGTGGACGCGGTCGAACTCGGGTGTGGCGGTCACCCTGGCGACTCCCACCTGCCGCGCGAGGAGTATCTGGACGACGACGCAGCACAGGACCACCTCTTCGACCTGCTCGACGAGTACGAGATGCGTATCTCGGCGCTGGCGACCCACAACAACCCGCTGCATCCCGACGAGGAGACGGCCGAGCAGGCCGACACCGAACTCCGCGAGGCCATCGAACTCGCCGACCAGTTGGACGTGAACACGGTCACGTGCTTCTCGGGGCTTCCCGCGGGGAGTCCGAACGACGAGACGCCAAACTGGGTCACCGCGCCGTGGCCGGGCGAACACGCCGAGGCCCACGAGTACCAGTGGGAGGAGGTCGCCGTCCCGTACTGGTCGGACCTCGCGGACCACGCCGCCGACCACGGCGTGGACGTGGCAATCGAGATGCACCCGAACATGCTCGTCTACGAACCCTCGGGCATGCTCCGCCTGCGCGAGGCGACCAACGAACACGTCGGCGCGAACTTCGACCCCTCGCACCTCTACTGGCAGAACATCGACATCACCGACGCCATCCGCTTCCTCGGCGAACACGACGCCATCCACCACTTCCACGCCAAGGACACCAAGGTCTACGACGCCAACGCGCGGTACAAGGGCGTCCTCGACACGACGCCCTACGACGAGGAGGCCGACCGCTCGTGGCTCTTCCGGTCTGTGGGCTACGGCCACGGCGAGGAACATTGGAAAGACATCGTCAGCACGCTCCGGATGGTGGGCTACGACGGTGCGCTTTCCATCGAACACGAGGACTCGCTGACCAGTTCCAACGAGGGTCTGGAGAAGGCGGTGGCGATGCTCCAGCGCGCGGTGTTCCGCGACCGACCCGGCGAGGCGTACTGGGCCTGACTAGAGGGCATAGAGAAATAGAGGGAGATTCGTTTTGCCCAGATTAGGTGATTTTATACTCTAGCTCAAGCTACTTCTATTATGGCCAGTCCAAACCCAATAGAGCTTATTATTCCGACGCTCGCGCTTGGAGTCTTTGGTTTTGTCCTTTTTGGCCCGTTTGGTGGTGTAATGGGTGCCGTCGTTGGGATGATTCTTGGCGCGGTCGCCAACGTCTCGGGCGAGGACGGTCCAGACGACGAGGGACGCGCTGGCGACGAGTAGCGGGCTGAAGATTAGAGTTCCGAGAGCACCCCGTCGGGATAGAAGGTCTCCTCGGTTTCGAGTGCAGCACGCGACTTCCAGACGCACTCGATTTCCTCGCCCGTCTCGGGTTCGCGGGCCGTGAACTCCTCGCGTTCGTAGGGCCAGTCTTCCACGACGTCGGTCTCGTACACCCGCCACACCTCGTGGTGGGTCTCACCGTCGAACGTGAACACGTCCTCGTCGGTCCCCAGATAGGAGACCCCCGTCAGTTCGACGCCCAGTTCCTCCCGGAACTCCCGGCGGAGCGCGTCTTCGCTGCGCTCGCCGAACTCGACGCCGCCGCCGAGCGGCCGGTAGAACGTCTCGCCCGACTCGGGGTCGCGGTGGCGCTCGACCAGCAGTTGCTCGTCGTCGGTAACCCGGTCGTCGCTCGTCCGGCGACTGACGACCCCGAGCGCGACCATCCGGATACGCCGGCCGGTCATGCGCTCTCGTCGGACGCGTGGTCGAGGTTGTCGGTCCCCCACTCCCGCAACTCCTCGAACACGGGCGCGAGTTCCCGGCCGCTCTCGGTCAGACTGTAGTACGTCGCCAGTCGCTGTTCGTCCACCCGACGGTTCACCAGTCCCGAGTCCTCCAGTTCGTCGAGGACGCGCGAGAGTGTACTCGAACTCGCGTCGGTCTCCTTCCGGAGTTCGCTGAACCGCCGCTCGCCGTCCTGAAGCACGTGGAGGACGATGAGTCGCCACTCCGACCCGATTCGCTCTATCGTTCCTACGACCGGGCAGATGCCGTCGTTCTCCGCCTTCACGTTATCAGATGGATTAGGGGACGGTGCCATGAGTAGCAGTCACTTCGAGTCGTATTGCCGAATCTACATATGGGTTCGGAATCGAAGTAGCATCCGTGATGAAATCGAGTTCCCGAACGACAACTCGAATCGGTCCTGAACCGCCGGAGAACGCAGGAGGTGGTCGGCCGTGAGTGGTGACGCCCCTGTCGGCCGGGGGTGGAGTCCGGTCGCGCTCAGACTGGCACTGGGGATTCCGATGCTCGTGGCCGGTCTCGGAAAGGTGGCCGGCGTCGGGCCGAAGGCGATGGGTATCGAGGGGTTCTCGGGGTTCCTGTCGAGTCTCGGCGTCCCGCTGCCGACCGCGTTCGCGTGGGGGGTCGGTCTCTTGGAACTGGTCGGCGGCCTGCTGTTGCTGGCCGGACTCTTCGTCAGAGTCGTGGGCGTTCTCGTCGCCCTCGACATGGTCGTCGCCACCGTGCTGGTCCACCTGCCGAACGGCTACCCGGCCGGCGACGGCGGCGTCGAACTGACGCTCACGCTGGCGCTCGTCGCCGTCGCGCTCGCGCTGAGCGGTCCCGGCGCACTCTCGCTAGAACGGGCGTTGTTCGACCGAGAGCTGGCGGTTCCACCCACGGGGGCCGAATCGCGATGAGGGAGTTACGTCGCGCGCGACGGCGAGTGGTTCGGTCGTGACCCGACCGACCGTCCCCGACCGCACGCGCGTCGGCCGCACCGCCCTGACCGTCGCCGACCTCGCGGAGACGACCGACTTCTACCGCGACGTGGTCGGTCTCGCCGTCCAGTCGCGCGACGACGAGTCGGCCACGCTGGGCGTGGACGGGACGCCGCTGCTCGTGCTGTCGGAGAGCGACGTGCCCGACCGCGACCCGGAGAGCGCAGGTCTCTACCACAACGCGTTCCGGGTTCCCTCGCGCGGTGCGCTCGGCGACGCGCTCCGCCGGGTACGCAACCGCTGGCGACTCGACGGCGCGTCGGACCACCTCGTGAGCGAGGCGCTCTACCTCACCGACCCCGAGGACAACGGCGTCGAAATCTACCGCGACCGGCCGCGCGAGGAGTGGGAGTTCGGCGACGACGGGACGGTCCGCATGGACACGCTTCCGCTGGACGTGGACGCTCTCGTCGCCGACGCGAGCGGGACGCCCGACGCCGGGGCACCGCCGGGGACCGCAGTCGGACACGTCCACCTCGAAGTATCGTCGCTGGCCCGGTCACGCGAGTTCTACGTCGACACGCTGGGACTCGGTGTTCGAGCGGCCTACGGCGACTCCGCGCTCTTCGTCGCCGCGGGGGAGTACCACCATCATCTCGGACTGAACACGTGGCGGCGTCGGTCGCGCCCGGCCGCGGGCCGCGGGCTGGCGTGGTTCGAGTTGGTCGTCCCGGACGAGGACGCGCTCGCGGCGGTGCGGCGACGACTCGCGGACGCGGGCGAGTCGGTGACCGACCGCGACGACGGCGTGGCGGTCACCGACCCAGACGGCGTCTCCGTCCGGTTGCGGGTCGATTCGAACTGACGCTACGGCCGACGCGTTCTCGTCGGCCGTAAACGCTTCCACTCGTCACGTCCTGCGTGTTACGTCAGCGGCGACCGGTGCGGACTGCCCGGTTCGCGCCGCGCGAAGTCGCGTTCGAGAGGTGACGACAGATGTCAGACAGCTCGGCCAACGATATCCCCGAACAGCTCAAGAGCGCCTGTAGAACCGCTATCGGAGACGAACTCCGGAGCATCACCTACTTCACCGAGGACGGCGAGGAGCAACTCTACCTCCGCGAGGACCTCGACCCCGGCGCGGACCTCGTGGGGTTCGCGGACAACGAGCGCCTCGGGTTCCGGACGCAGGCGGTGTATCAGGACACCGAACTCGGCGGCTACCGGTTCAACATACGCGTGTTCGAGCGCGGCTACCTGACCCGGGTCATCGTCGGCGACCACGGCGCGTTCGTGACGACGGACGAGATGGAGATGGACCTGTTCAAGGAACTCGCTTCGGCAGTCGAGTCCGTGCTCGCCGAAGAGGACCCGGAGTGAGAAATTCACTGGCCGACGACCGGAACCGGGCGACTCCCGACGACCCGCATCGGACGACCTCCTGAAACATTAAGCGTCTCCCCCGAGTACCTCCGACGACATGACTGTTCGAGTCGGCGTTCTCGGGTACCGATTCATGGGGAAAGCCCACGCCAACGCCATGGCGCGACTGCCGATGTTCTTCCCGGACGCCCCGGACGTCGAGCGCCACGTCCTCGTCGGCCGCGACGAGGACGCGCTCGCGGACGCGGCCGACCGCCTCGGATTCGAGAACACGGCGACCGACTGGGAGGACGTGGTCGGGGAGGTGGACGCCTTCTACAACCTCGGTCCGAACCACGTCCACGTCGAACCCTCCGTCGCGGCGCTCGAAGCGGGCACCCCGGTCCTCTGCGAGAAACCGCTGGCGAACGACCTCGACGGGGCCGAGCGCATGGCCGACGCCGCCGAAGATGCCAGCGTGCCGACCGCCACCGCGTTCAACTACCGGTTCGTCCCGGCCATCCGGTACGCGAAGAATCTGGTCGAAGACGGCGCTCTCGGTGAAATTCGTCACTTCCGCGGGCGGTACCTACAGGACTGGCTGGCTGACCCCGAGGCCCCGTGGTCGTGGCGCAACTCCGCGGAGATGGCCGGGAGCGGGGCGCTGGGCGACTTGGGTGCCCACACCGTCGACCTCGCCCGGTTCCTCGTCGGCGACGTGGAACGCGTCTCGGGCCACCTCCGGACGTTCGTAGACGAGCGCCCGGTCGAGGGTGAGGCGGGCGAGGACACGAGTGGCGAACCCGAGACCCGGCCCGTCACGGTGGACGACGCCTACTCCGCGCAGGCCGAACTGGAGGGCGGCGTAATGGCGACCTTCGAGGCCTCGCGGTTCGCGACCGGCCACAAGAACGACCACACCATCGAAATTCAGGGGACGGAGGGGAGCCTGAAGTTCTCGCTCGAACGACTGAACGAGTTGGCGGTCCTCCGCGAGGGGAACCGCGGGTACGAGACGATTCTGGTGACCGAGGAAGACGACCCCTACGTCGAGCACTGGTGGCCGCCGGGTCACGTCCTCGGTTGGGAACACACCTTCGTCCACGAGAACTACGAGTTCCTCTCGGCGGTGGACGGCGCGGCGTCGGAGATGAGGAGCGGAGGCGGTGAAACCGCCGACGGGTCGGGCGACTACCACCCGAACTTCGAGGACGGACTGGCGGTCCAGCGCGTCCTCTCGGCGATTCAGGAGAGCGACGAGCGCGGCGAGTGGGTCGAAGTAGCATAGTTCGTCCGGCGGCGAGCCGTTTTCACTCTATCTCTTCCGCGTCCTCGCCGAATCTGGTGGCTTCGACGAACTGCCGGGAGAGGAAGTCCTCCAGCAGAAGGAACACGTTGTACAGCACCGTGGCCTGAAACCCCACGAGCGGGAAGGCGAACCACCCCGGCGTCGAGTGGGTGACGACGAACCGGACCAGCAGGTAGGCCACGACGAGGTTGCCCAGCGTCGAAACCACGTGCACCATCGAGGTGACGACGAGGGGCGTTTCGTCGGATTCCGGTTCTCTGACTATCTCTCGAAACGCCACCGCCCCGAGAACCCCGAAGCCGAGTATCGCGCCGAACGCCAGCAGGAGGATGTGAAAGAGGTCCGGCGTCTGGACCTTGTATATCAGCATCGCCCCCGACCCCCAGATGGTGAGCGTGTAGCCGTAGGCCTCCGACTCGGCGGTGAGGTTGTGGGCGAGTCGGCTCCTCGCGTCCATCGACGGGAGTGAACACGGGCAACTCCTTTGGCTTGCTGGGCGGACCGCGCAACGGCCCCTGTCGGTCAGAACTCCCGAGCGCGCTCGCCGGTCAGCATTCTCGGACCTCCTCGCCGGTCAGAACTCCCGGACTCCTTCGTCGGTGACGACCGCGTCGAGCAGGTCGGTCGGCGTCGCGTCGTAGGCCGGATTCTCCACCGAGAAGCCCTCCGCGGGTTCCAGCAGGACCTCGCTGGGCGACCGGAAGTCGTTCTCGAACCGGAAGCCCTCGCCGACGAGTTTCGCCGACGACCCGACGACGGTCACGGGGACGTCCACTCGGTCGGCGGTCGCGGCCAGCGGGAACGTGCCGATTCGGTTGTAGAGGGTGTCACCGACGATGCAGTCCATGCCCAACAGCACGCGGTCGCACTCGGGGAGGAAGTGGCCGGACGCCCCGTCCACGACGAGGTGGGCGTCCACGCGGTCCATCTCGGCGAGGACGCGGGCGGTCTTGCGCCCGAGGTAGCGCGGCCGGGCCTCCGTGACGTACACCGTGAGATAGCGACCTTCGGAGACGGCCTGCTCGATGGTCTCCAGCACCGTCGAGGAGTAGTCGTGAGTCAGAATCGTCGCGCCGTCCTCCACGAACTCCACGGCGTTCTCGGCCGCTCGGCGCTTGGCGGTCTCGACCTGCTCGACCACGTCCTCCACTGCCTCGCCGAGTGCGTCCTTCGCGTCCACGACGTCTCGACGTCGGCGTCCTCGACCATCGAGACGATGGCGCGCTGGGTCGTCACCAGCGACGCGTGAGAGGGGTTGGCTCGCCGGAGCGCGGAGGAGTTGCGTTCGAGGTCGCGCTCGAAGTCCTCGACCGAGGCGAACTCGCGCTCGCGGAGGTCCTCCAGCGCGCGGGCGGCCTTCACGGCGACCACGGAGGAGCTGTGGGTCTGCATCTCCCGAATCTCCTCGACCGTCTCGTCTATCATACAGAAACGGTCTCCGCCGCGGGCCAAATGTCTTGCCTCTCCGGGCGCGAGCGACCCGTTCGCGGGGTCGGCACGTCGTCGTTCCGAGATTCACGGGCGGCGTGTCTCCTGTCGAGCCATCGATTCCGTCGCCCGAGGGCACTGCTTTGCCTCCCCGACTGACCGAACCACCCGTTCCACGTGGTGCCCACGACCAACTCTTCGAACGAACTGCTCCGCTCTGTCGTTCTCGGACATCGGATTCGTGCTTCAGTCGGTGGTCTTCTGGACGGCTATCCCTCTCGATTACCGGATTTGGGTATATACTATAGCTCTAAAATATATACTATCGGGTCCTACAGCGACTACCAAAGAGGACCGAGTAGGCAGGACCTTCAGGAAACCCGGACGGAAACCGGACCATCGAATCTCGTGCTCGCGGAACCGTCCTACCGGACCACCACCACGACGGTTCGCGGCGACAGTAGAAAGTACGCGCCCCATGTACCACCGCGTATGACCGCAGTTCGCTACTACTGCCCGCGGTGCGGGGCCATCGCCGAACTCGACCGGGAGGGGTACCTCGCGGACAAGTGCGTGACGCCCGTTCCCCTCGACGGGTGGGAGTACGCCGACGCGTACGACGACTTCGACGATAGCGCGGCCGACGGCGTCGAAATCGTCTGCGGGGCGGCGGAGACGGAGGGCGAAGGCTGTGGCGACGTCTACTACCTGAGTTTCGTGAAGTTCGAGGACGGCGAGGAGGTGGACCCGAAGGAACGGTCGTTCGTTCCGCCCTCGGTGGACGGTCCCTCGATAGGAGAGTCGGAGGACGACGGGCCGCGATTCGACTTCGAGCCGTAATCGCGGTCCACGGCCCGCCGCATCTACAGTTTTCAGTCCTCGTCGTCGGCCGATTCACTGTCGGCGCGCCGTTTCAGGTACTGGTCGAGGAGTTCTCGGATGGCGGCCTCGCGGTTCTCCCGGTGGTCCGCGAACGCGATGTCGTCGATTCGTTCGAGTTCCCCCTCGTCGAGTTCGAGCGTGACCGTCTCCATGTCGAGGTGGTCCTGATGCATATTGGGAATCCACCGAAGCACGGACACAAATAAATTCGTCAGACGGGCGGCCGACGCCGACCGAACGTGAACAGCTACTGGGTGAAACGAGAACGCAAATCCGGAAGAAGAGAAGTCGGAGACGGAGAAGACCGCAGACGAAGAACGAGAGAAGAGGTAGTAGCGTAAATCGCGTGTTTTCAGTTTACTGCTGGACGGCCGGAGCGACCGGCGTCTCGGACGGCGTCCGGACGAACATCGCGTGACCTATCATCCCGACCGAGACCATGCCGGCGAGCGGGACGGCGGTCGTGAGACCGAATCCGACGACGGTGAGGAGGGCAGTCAGGCCGAGGAGTGCGAGCGGGATTAGACCGAGAATCAAATCATAATAATTCATCGTACTATATACTACGCCACACGGGTATATAAATCTGCAGGGTTGGAGACGGAACGGATGGTAGTATGTTATGCATAAGTTATGGCTCTCGCGGACGGTCGTACCGAAGAGTCGAACTGAAACGCGACTAGCCGGACGATTTTCGTCTCTCGCGGCCGATAGCGTGGTCTGTACGGTCAGGGAGCTACTGCTCCGAATCTACGACCGCTCTCCCGATGCCGTCACAGTCGGCATTGCGGTCGTCGTGCTGTCCAGCGCGTTACTCGGTGCAACGTCGCCAGCTATCGCGGATTCTATAGATGGAACTGATTCTATTGAGTCTTCTCCGGAGTCCAGTAAGACGGTTATCGCTGCAAATCAATCGGGTTCCGACGCGGCGACTCGGCAAGCGAACGAGACGACGCAGTTCTCCCGCGAGCGAGTCAGACGGCTCGTTCACCGATTCGTCAACCGCGAGCGGGCACAGCGCGGTCTCGACCCGCTGGCACTCAACGAGACGCTATCGAGGATTGAGCGATACCACAGTAGAGACATGGCCGAGAGCGACTACTTCGCTCACGTCTCCCCGGGTAACGAGACGCTGACCGACCGATACGACCGTTTCGGCTTCGAGTGTCGAGTGTCGGTCGGGGAGAACCGATACGCCACGGGAGCGGAGAACATCGCCTACACGTACTACGAGGAGTCGGTAGACGTGGGTAACCGGACGGTCACGTACTCCACGCCAAAACAACTCGCACGGGGAATCGTCGCGCAGTGGATGAACTCGTCGTCCCACCGGAAGAACCTCTTGCGGCCGTACTGGCGTCGCGAGGGCATCGGCATCGCGACGGAGGAGACGCCGACCGGGACTCGGGTGTACGTGACCCAGAACTTCTGTTAGGGCAGGTCGTCTCGGCGCGCCGTCACTCGCTCGGCGAGGAAAGCGCCACCGAACACGCTCCGATAACTGGACAGGTTCGGAGAACACGCGTCAGGAAGCGAGCCATAGACGATGGCTACGCGAGGTCGGACTACCCTTTGATGTTACAGACCGGGAACGTCCGGGCTACCTTGTCGCCGATGCCGAGCGCGTCCGAGACCCGGACCACTTCGTCCACGTCCTTGTAGACGCCGGGCGCTTCCTCGGCGACGGTCGCGCCGCTCTGTGCCTTGACGTAGATGTGTTCCTGTTCGAGGTCGTCCTGCACGTCGCCGCCCCAGAAGTCCTGCTTGGCCTGCGTCCGACTCATCGTCCGGCCCGCGCCGTGGGCGGTCGAACCGAACGTGAGGTCCATCGAGTCCTCGCCGCCCCGGAGGACGTAGCTCCCCGCGCCCATGCTCCCGGGGATGATGATGGGTTGGCCTACGTCGAGGTACGCGCCGGGGACCTCCTCGTGGTCCGCGGGGAACGCGCGGGTCGCGCCCTTCCGGTGGACGTAGAGTTCGCGCTCCTCCCCTCCCTCGACCGAATGGGTCTCCTTCTTGGCGATGTTGTGGGCCACGTCGTAGAGCAGGTCCATGCCGAGCGACTCCCAGTCCGAGTCGAAGACCTTCTCGAACACCTGCCGGGTCCGGTGCATGATGAGTTGGCGGTTCACCCACGCGAAGTTGATGGACGCGCACATCGCGTCGTAGTAGTCCTCGGCGAGTTGGCTCCCGGCGGGCGCGGCGGCGAGTTCCTTGTCGGGCAACTGCGAGAGCAACCCGGCGTGGGCCTTCTCGATGTCCCGGAGGTAGTCGGTGCAGACCTGATGGCCCAGTCCCCTGCTCCCGCAGTGGATGAGGACGACGATTTGGCCCTCTTCGAGTCCGTAGGCGTCGGCCACGTCGTCGAGATACGTGTCGGTCACACGCTGGACTTCGAGGAAGTGGTTGCCCGACCCGAGGCTCCCTATCTGGTTCTTGCCGCGGTCCTTGGCCTTCTGGGACACCTTCGAGGGGTCGCTGTCGTGGCGCACGCCTTCGTCCTCGCAGTGGGCCAAGTCCTCCTCGACGGCCCACCCCTCTTCGAGCGCCCACTCCATCCCCCGGTCGAGGATGGCCTCCACGGTGTCGATGTCGCCCTCCACGACGCCGCCGCCGCCGAGTCCGGAGGGAATGTTCGCGAAGAGGGCGTCCACGAGTTCCTCTTCGCGGCCCCGAACGTCCTCGTACGTGAGGTCGGTCTTCATCATCCTGACGCCGCAGTTGATGTCGTAGCCGACCGCTCCGGGCGAGATACAGCCCTCCTCGGCGTCGATTCCGGCCACGCCGCCGACGGGGAAGCCGTACCCCTGATGGCCGTCGGGCATGCAGACGTTGTACTTCCGGACGCCCGGCAGGTGAGTGGAGTTCCGCAACTGTTCGAGGGTCTTGTCGTCGGCTATCTGGTCGAGCAGGGTCTCGCTCGCGAGGACGCGCGCCGGAGCGCGCATGTCGCCTTCCTGCGGAATCTCCCAGACGTAGTCGCGCACCTTGCGGAGGGTGACCTCTCCGGCGTCGTAGGTGGTGTCTCCGTCGTCGTTCGCGGTCATACTCGTCAGTTGGTCGTCCTACCGGAATACGTTTCGCCATCGGTCTCGCCGCGCGAGGCGTCGACAGACGCGCGCTCCCTTAGCCAGTCGTCCACCGCGAGCGGACCCGGTCCCGTGATGAACAGCATCGACACCATCCCGAAGAGGGTGACGTGGGCCAACACCGGGTCGTCGGCCAGTCCGAACAGCGTCAGGGTCAGCATCGTGAACGCCGTCGCCGCGGTGGCTCTGGTGAACAGGCCGACGAACAATGCGAACCCGACGGCCATCTCGGTCAGTCCCGCGCCGACGACCCAGAGACCGGGGTCCACGGGGACCACGGCGGTCAGGTCGTACTTCTCGACCACCGCGAGCGCCGGGCCGGGCGCGAACAGCTTCTGGGTGAACCCGAGGTAGAAGAAGTTGAACCCCAGCGCGAGTCGGACCAGCGTCGGGGCGTACTCGTCGTACGGTTCGGTCCGGGCGTTCAGCCACGACGCCGCTCCGTGGACCGGGTCGAGGCGACCGTAGAGGGTGCCCTCCGCGTCGGCGACCCGCTGGAGCATCTGGTCGGCGCTGGGTCGGCCGCCCCCGAGCAGCACGAGCGCGAGGAACCCGCCGACGTACTCGCTGGCGAGGACGAGCGCGGGGTCGGCCAGCAGGCCGAAGGCGTAGACGAGCAGGCCGACCAGCGCGACCACTCGCGTCGCCAGTCCGAACAGCAGGAGGAAGCCGATGCCGACCTGCAGGACCCGCGCCTCGGCGTGGACGACCGGACTGAAGAAGTAGCCCGCGAACCCCGCGCCGACGAGCGGAAGCCCGATGGAGAGTCTGAGCATCCACGGGACGAGGTCGCCGTAGCCCCGGAGCGTCTCGCGCAGGACGTCGAAGTCGCGCTCGGCCGGGCGGAACCGGAGGTAGGCGAGCAGCGCGGCGACGACCGCGAGCGCACCGCCGCCCAGCAGCGCGGCGTTGAACGGGTCGGCGACCACGTCCAGCAGGAACGCGAGCGCGTCCTTCACGTCGGCCGCGCTATCGACCACGTACCGGACGTGCGCGCTGGCGGTCCCGGAGACCGAGAGGAGGAGGACCGCGAACGAGAGCGGGAGCGTCGGACGTCGCCAGTTCATATCGCGTTCGACGCCCCCGCAGGCCGTAAAAGCCGGGTCTCGTTCACGGGTCGAAGCGCGTCTCGTTCACACGTCGAAGACCACGTAGGCCCGCCACCCCTCGTCGGTCTCCTCCAGCGCCATCTCGGAGTACGTGACCGCCTTGAGGTCGCGCGCCGAGACGTCGGCGAGCGGAACGCCGCGGGCGCTCCCCTCCAGCACCCACTCCCCGTCTGCCTCGCGTTCCTCCCGGACCTCGGCCTCGTTGTCCACGGGGAGGACGCCGCGTACGTCGCGCTGGTAGATGAGTTCGTCCAGATAGTCGAACAGCAGCGCCTCGCGGCCCTCGGCCCGCACGTCGAACTCGAAGCGCTCGCCGCCCATCTCTGGAATCTCGTCGCACATCGCCGCGGCCATCCCGTCGGCCGCCGCGGCGAACACCGCGTCGAGCGTCGGTGCGTTCGCCGCCACCGCCACGTCGGCGGTGTGGTCGCGGAGTTCGTAGCTCATACTCCCACTCACGGAACCCCGCGGGAAAGGTTTCGCTTTCTCGCCGACGGTGGGTTCGCACCCGGCGTCCGGCAGTCCTCGGAGCGTCGTCCGGTGGAGGCGGGGAACCGAAACCGGCCGCGAGGCGTCGGCCGCCGGGAGGGAGGCGGGAGTCGGCCGTCCGGGACGGGGCGGTGGAATTATATTGACCACGGACCTACGCCAACCTAGTGAGCGTCAACGTCGATACCGAAATCGCTCGCCCCGGCGACGAGAGTCACGTCGATGCCGCGTGGGAACTCAAAGAGCGTATCCGGCAGGCCGAGGACGTCCTGAAACAGCGCAAGGGCTTCTTCACCGACGCCTACCGGCGCTCGACGGTGTACGTCCTCCTGACGCGCGACGGCGACGGCGACGAGAACCTGATGGGGTTCGCGGCGGTCCGACGCGACGGCTACATTCTCTTTCTCGCGGTCGCGCCCGAGTTCCGCGGCGAAGGCGTCGGTAAACGCCTCGTGGGACAGGTCGCGGAGAACCACGACAGCGTCACCTGTCACGCCCGCGCCAGCAACGAGAACGCGCTAGGGTTCTACGAGCATCTGGGATTCGAGGTGGAGCGTCACATCGAGAACTACTACGAGGACGGCGGCGACGCCTACTACCTGAAACTCGGCGACCGCGGCGGCTTCACCGAGCGACTCTCGGAGTTCGTGCGGGGCTGACGGCGGCGAGACCGGCGGGGCAGTAGAGCGAGTTCGAGGAGAGTTCTCTGGGAGAGTCGAGTTCGAGCGGACGCTGTCGTCCGGTCCGAACAGACGCTGGCGTCGAATCCGACGGGGGATAGATAGCCTTAAAGACGCGGCCCGAGCATAGCCCAGACAGCATGGAAGAGCGCACCCGAGCGTACCTCCGCGGTCGGTTCCGCGACCACTATCGCCGGAAAGAGTGGCTCCCCGAGTCCTCCGGCGACGCACGCGGGTCCGAGGAGACGCCGCCGCCGGACCCGGAGGCGCGCGAGTGGGGGTACATCCCGTGGACCTCGGGAGCGACGACGATGGTCCGCCACCAGTCGCTGCTGGAACTCGGCGAACTCGGCGACTTCCTCCAGCGCGAGCGTCCGCGCCACGTCTACTTCTCGGCCGGGCGCTACGAGGACCCGGGTGCCGACGAGATGGAAGCCAAGGGGTGGCGCGACTCCGACCTCGTGTTCGACATCGACGCGGACCACCTCGAAGGCGTGGACCCCCAGCGGGACGCCTACGGCGAGATGCTCGCGGCGGGCAAGGAGGAGGTGCAGAACCTGCTGGACCTGCTGGAGAACGACTTCGGCTTCTCGGACCTGACGGTCGTCTTCTCGGGCGGGCGAGGCTACCACGTCCACGTCCGCGACGAGGGCGTCCGCGGACTCAACCGGGACGAGCGCCGAGAAATCGTGGATTACATCCGGGGCGAGGGCATCGAACGCGACGCCATCCAGCGCGTCGAGATGGGCGGCACCGCGACCCGGCGCGTCCTCAAGAAAGACGGCGGGTGGGGTCGCCGGGTCCACCGCGAACTCCTCTCGCTGGCCGACGAACTGTTGGCGATGGAAGACGACGACGCGCTCGAACGCCTCAAGGAGTTCGACGGCATCGGCGACGGTCGGGCGCAGACCATCCTCGGTGCGGTGTCCGAAGACTACGAGAAACTCGAAAGCGGGAACGTCGAGCGCGGCGGGCAGGGTATCCGCGAACTGACGAAGGTGATGACCCAGAAGGTAGTCGCCGAGCAGTCGGCGGCCATCGACGAACCCGTGACCACCGACCTCCGGCGACTCATCCGCCTGCCGGGAAGCCTCCACGGCGGGACCGGACTCGAAGTGACTCGCATCCCCCGCGACGAGGTGGCCGATTTCGACCCCCTCAGCGACCCGGTTCCCGAGACGTTCGAGGGCCACGAGGTGACCGTCGAGGTGACCGACCCGGGACCGGTCGAACTCCGCGGCGAAAGCTTTACGCTCTCGGCAGGTGACGTATCGCTTCCCGAATACGTGGCCGTCTTCCTGATGGCGCGCGGCCGCGCCGAGAAGGGGAGAGAATGACGGACTGCGGCCCCTCGCGGTACGGAAACCGACCGAGCGCGCGACGAAACGGCGACTACCCCCGAAGAACTGGCGCGACCGAACGCGACGAACGTGACAGAACGACCATGACAGCACGACGATGAATCTGGACGAACTCCGCTCCGTACAGAGCAAGGAACGGTCGAAGGACAGCCTCCAGCACCTCCGGGAGTCGTTCTACGCCGACGTCGCCGACTACATCGCCGACCTCAAGGACCAGCGCGACCAGGCGGCCGACCGCGCGGAGAGTCCGTTCGACGACCCCGAAGTCAACCGACTGACCGACGAGATACACACCGCCGAGGACGTGGTCGAGGCAGTCTACGAGCGCCGGGTCGGCAAAATCGTCAAGCGCGCAAGCCTCGCGGCGGCGGGGATGCCCGCCGACGAGGAGGGGTTGACCGGCGAGGAACAGGAACTGTTCACCGAACTGGTCGAGCGCATCGAGTCCAACAAGGAGGACGTGCTGGACATCCTCTCGGGCGAGGCCGACGACGTCGGGGCCTCGCCGACGTCCGCACCCGGCGACTCCGCGACGGCCGACTCGGCGCCGGACCCCGCCGGGCCGTCCGACGCGGGGGCCGCACCCGACCCCGGCGACGCGCCCACGGCCAGCGCGAGCGCGTCGAGCGAAGATGTGAGCGCCGCGGACGTGATGGGCGGCGACGACGGCGCGACGGACGCGGTGTCCGCCGCTGCGAACACCGATTCGCCTACCCCCGACTCGACGCCTCCCTCCGGCGAGTCGGACGCGGACGGCGCGCGCCCGGCCACCGCGGAGGCGGCCGCAGTCGCCGACGCCGACGCGGAGCAGTCGGCCGAGAGGGAGAGCGAGGCGTCGGAATCCGATTCGGACCCTCTCGACGGTCTGGACGAGCGAACGACGGTCCGCCTGACCGACGACGTGGGCGAGATTTTCGGCGTGGACGAGCGCACCTACGACCTCGCCAGCGAGGACGTGGTGACGCTGCCCGAAGCGAACGCCGAACCGCTCGTGGAACGCGGTGCGGCCGAGAAACTGGAGTAGTCGGTTTTCTAGCCGAAGAATCAGCAGTCGCTACGCTCGGCGTAGTATTTCGTTCGAGAAAATTGTACAACCGTGAGAGTACATCTGCAAGGGAGAGCGCCGTCGGCGCTCCCCCGCTGGAAACGGTCCTATTGGAACGTCCGGCCCAGCTGGTCCTTCTCGGCCTCGGGGTCGGCCGAGTCGAACTGCTCTTCGATTTCCTCGTAGCGCTCTCTGGTGTCCTCGGTGACGCTCGGCGTCACCTCGTCGAGCGCCTGCTCGAAGTGGTCCGCGTTGATGCGGACGTTGCCGACGCTCTCGTCGATGTCCTCGGGGTCCACGCTGTTGATGAACTCCCGGCTGGCGGCCATCGACGCCTCGCGGGTGACGGCTTCGATGTCCGCGCCGACGTAACCGTCTGTCCGTGCGGCCAACTCCTCGAGGTCAACGTCGTCCGCGAGCGGTTTGTCGCGGGTGTGGACCTCGAAGATGGCGCGGCGAGCGTCCTCGTCGGGCACCGGCACGTGGACGTGACGGTCCAGCCGTCCGGGCCGCAGGAGCGCGCTGTCGATGAGGTCCGGTCGGTTCGTGGTGGCGACGACCACCACGTCTTCGAGTTCCTCCAGTCCGTCCAGTTCCGTGAGGAGCTGGGAGACCACGCGCTCGCTGACCTCTGAGCCGCCGCCCTGACCGCCGCCGCGTTCGCCCGCGATGGAGTCTATCTCGTCGAAGAACACCACGGTCGGGGCGTTCTCGCGGGCCTTGCTGAACATCTCACGGACGCCCTTCTCGGACTCCCCGACCCACTTGCTGAGGAGTTCGGGACCCTTAATCGAGATGAAGTTGCTGTCGCTCTCGTTGGCGACGGCCTTCGCCATCAGGGTCTTGCCGGTCCCGGGCGGGCCGTACATCAGCACGCCCTTGGCGGCCTCCATGTCGAGCGTCTCGAACACCTCGGGGTAGTCCAGCGGCCACTGGATGGTCTCCCGGAGGCGCTCTTTGGTGTCTTCGAGTCCGCCGACTTGGTCCCACGTCACGTCGGGGACTTCCACGAACACTTCGCGCAGCGCCGAGGGTTCGATTCCCTTCAACGCCTCCTTGAAGTCCCGTTCGGTGACCTGCAGGGAGTCCAGCACGTCGGCCGGAATCTCGTCGGATTCGAGGTCGATATCGGGGCGGATGCGCCGGAGCGCGTTCATCGCCGACTCCTTCGAGAGGCTCTCCAAGTCCGCGCCGACGAAGCCGTGCGTGTTGTCGGCGTACTCTTCGAGGTCGATGCCGTCGGCGAGGGGCATCCCGCGGGTGTGGACCTGCAGGATTTCGAGGCGACCCTCGCGGTCCGGGACGCCGATGTCGATTTCGCGGTCGAATCGGCCGGGGCGACGGAGCGCGGGGTCGATGGCGTCCACGCGGTTCGTGGCCGCGATGACGGTGACCTCACCGCGCTCTTCGAGACCGTCCATCAGCGAGAGCAGTTGGGCGACGACGCGTCGTTCCACGTCGCCACCGGCCTCCTCGCGCTTGGGCGCGATGGAGTCCAGTTCGTCGATGAAGATGATGGCCGGTGCGTTCTGCTCGGCCTCCTCGAACACCTCGCGGAGTTTCTCCTCGGACTCCCCGTAGTACTTCGACATTATCTCGGGGCCGGAGATGGTCTGGAAGTGGGCGTCGATTTCGCTTGCGACGGCCTTCGCCATCAGGGTCTTGCCGGTCCCCGGCGGGCCGTGGAGCAGCACGCCCTTCGGCGGGTCGATGCCGAGGCGACTGAACAGTTCGGGGTGACGCATCGGCAGTTCAATCATCTCTCGAACCTGTTCGAGTTCGCCTTCGAGACCGCCGATGTCCTCGTAGGTCACGCTGGGGGTGCCTTCGCCGCCGGCGCCGCCCTGCGCGATTTCTTCGGCGGCGCGTTCGCTGACGTTAATCTCCGTCGAGTCGGTGACGACGACCGTCCCCTCGGGGTTGGTGCTGGCGACCTTCAGCGGGATGGACTGTCCGGAACCCATCCCCATCAGGCCGAAGCCGAACGGGACGTTTTGGCCCTGCGTGATGGCCTGTCCGCTGAGTTTGTCCCGGATGTGGGGCGTGATGTCGCCCCGAATCTGGAGATTCTGGGGGAGCGCGATGGTGACCGAGGTGGCGGGCTTCACGTCCGCCTTCTCGATGCTGACTTTGTCGTCGATGCCGACGCCCGCCTCCTGACGGAGTTGGCCGTCGATTCGGACGACGCCGCGCCCCTCGTCCTCGGGGTATCCGGGCCAGACTCGGGCGACCGCCCGACTCTGGTTCTTCCCCTCGATGACGATGTAGTCGCCGTTTTCGACGCCGAGTTCGTGCATGGACTGGCGGTCCACGGCGGCGAGTCCGCGACCGGCGTCTTTCTGCTTTAACGGCTTGACAGTGAGTTTCATAGTCCCACCTCGATAGTGAGAACGCCGTTCGTGATAAACGCTTCCGCCCCGCCGTCGGGCAGTTGGAGTTCTATCTGGCGGGTGCCGTCCTCGTCCTCGAAGACCACGATGGCCTCGTTACCGAGGACGTCCACGGACGCGTCGCCCGCGTCGCCGAGGTCGGCCACGAGAACCTCCTCGTCGCCGTAGTCGTAGCGCCGGGCGAACACGTCGTCTCGTTCGGTGATGTGCTTCAATGACATTTGATGCTAACTATAGGTTAGGGACTTTAGTACTTAAGGCTTTCCCTGAAAAACCGCAGGAAGGCGTCGGTGTGGGGGATTAGTGATGAATTGCGGTTCAGGGTATGGACCGTCCGCAGCGCCGACCGAGAGGTCCCGAATCGTCCTCCGGAAGTCTCTCGAACCGCCGACCGGAGGTTTGTTGTCTCGCCCGCGCGAAGAGGTCGGCATGCAACGGGTTACGCACCACGGGAGGGCCACGGCCTACAGAGTCGCCGACCGGGGCGGCGAGGGGTCACCGCTACTCGCCGTTCACGGGTCCGGCGGTACCCACGAGGTCTGGAAGGGGCAACTCGGCCGACTGGCCGGTCGGCGTCCGGTCGTCGCCCTCGACCTGAGTGGGCACGGTGAATCGGAGGACTTCGAGGCCGACCACGGGTGGGAGACGCTCTCGGCCTACGCCGACGACGTGCTGGCGGTCGCCGAGGAGACCGACGCGGGTGTGTTAGTCGGCAACTCTCTCGGCGGGGCGGTGGCTCTCCAACTGGTAATCGAGCGCGACCACGACTTCGACGGACTCGTCCTCGCCGGGACGGGGGCGAAACTCCCGGTGCTGGACGACCTGCTCCGGTGGCTCGACTCGGATTTCGACCGGGCAGTCGAGTTCCTCCACGGCGAAGACCGCCTCTTCCACGACGCAGACTCCCGGTACATCCAACTCTCTACGGAGGCGATGAAAGAGGTCGGCCGGCGCGTTACGCGCCGCGACTTCGAGTCCTGCCACGCGTTCGACGTGCGCGACCGACTCGGCGACGTCGACGTTCCGGCGCTCGCGGTCGTCGGCGAACACGACCACCTCACTCCGCCGGCGTACCACGAGGAACTGGCCGACGGGATTCCCGACTGCGAGTACGCGGAAGTCCGCGGCGCGGCCCACCTCGCCATGCTCGAAGAACCCGAGGGGTTCAACGCCGCGATTATGGACTTCTTGGACGCGGCCGACGTCTGAAGCGAGTCTTCGGCGCGGGCGTCGGAAACACGGTCACCGTGACCGCGATGGTCGTGCCGTCCGGTCCCAGAAGACGTTCCTCACCACTTCTACCGGTAAGACTCTCCCCACTCCGTCTCGGGCCAGAATACCGAAATCAGGAATCCGGTCTTACCTAAAAACTTATGCCCGAAAACGATAGTACACTTACGTATGCAACCGGGTGGCGAGCGCCGACTGCTCGAATTTCGTGTGCCAGTTTCGCGGGCGTTCTGGCGCGCGTACGGCGTCCCGCTCGGGTTCGTACTGCTCGTGCCGTCCGCCGTCGCGGTGGCAATCGCCCGCGAACCGGGGGACGGCGTCGTCGTCGGCGCGACCTTCGTCGCGCTCTCGGTCGGGGCGGTGCTGGCGGGGTTGGTTGTGTACAACGTCGTCGTCGCGGCGCTGCTGGCAGCGAAACAGTGAATCGCGCCGCGAGAGGGGGTGTGTAATGGATTGTGTCGATGGTCCCCGACATTTATTATCCTGCTTTCGTTACACACACTCTATGTCGAGCCACGGCCTCACGACCGAGGCGTCCGAGGATAGAGTAAGTCGCCAGTCGGCGGCTGGTCGAGAAATTCTCCGCGGAGTGTAACTCTCGTTCCGACTCGGCCCGTCCCGACCCGGACGACGGGGACCGTGACGGTTCTGCCGACGCACGCGAGACGGTCGCAGTCACAGTTGCTGGAGACACTCACGAACTCACTAGAGCCGAGGCCGACCGACTACGCGCGGCGCTCGGCGAGGCGCTGACCGAGCGCCGCGAGTTCGTCCGCACGGTCGGGACCCATCGCGAAGACGGAAGTTACGTCGTCGCCCGGCGGTGTGCGGACTCGTCGGGTCACCGCAAGGTGTTCGAGAGCTTCGCGGCCCTACAGCGACGCTACGACCGACTGCCCGACGAGTTCACCGCCGAGGACGTCGGCGAATCCGGACTGACCGGCGGGCGTCGTCACATGCTCGTGCATCACTTCGCCGAGCATCCCAGCTTCGACTGCGAACTGGAGAAGCGTCAACCGCTCACCGCCCGAAAGCGAGCTGGCGACGGGCCAGACCCCCGAGGCGACGCCGGGGGTGAAACCGGATACTGACGCCGCCGGGCGAACGCTTTTCGTCGTCGCTTCCGACGGTTCGGGCATGGAACCGCGACCATCCACGTTCTCCATCGTCGCGCGCGACCCCGACACCGAGGCGGTCGGCGTGGCGGTTCAATCGAAGTTCGTCAGCGTCGGCTCCGTCGTGCCGTTCGCCAGCGCCGACGCCGGAGCGATAGCGACGCAGAGCTTCGCCAACGTCGCCTACGGTCCCGACGGTCTCGACCTCCTCCGCGGAGGCGCGTCGGCCGAGGAAGTCGTCGCGACGCTGACCGACGATGACCCGGAGTCGGCCCAGCGCCAGGTCGGCGTCGTCGGACGGGACGGCTCCGTCGCGGCGTTCACCGGCGAGGAGTGCTTCGAGGTCGCGGGCGACCGACAGGGCGAGACCTACACCGTGCAGGGCAACATCCTCCAAAACGAGGAGACGCTGCGCGCGATGGAGACCGCCTACGAGGAGACCGAGGGCGGCCTGCCCGAGAAGCTCCTCGCGGCCCTCCACGCCGGTAACGAAGCGGGCGGCGACAAGCGTGGCGAACAGAGCGCGGCCCTCTACGTCGCCAAGCCCGAGGGCGGGTACGACGGCAAAAACGACCGCTGGATAGACGTGCGCGTGGACGACCACGAGGAACCTATCGACGAACTCGAACGCGCGTTCAAAATCTACGACGTGACCCTGCTCGAACGCGAGGAACCCGAGGACGTACGTGAACTCTCGGGCGAGACGGCAGCGGAAGTCGCGGAGACGCTGGCCGACCTCGGATTCTACGACGGCGGTGAACCCGCGAACGACTCCGTCGGGAGTTTCGGCGACGGGGACCGCGACGCGCTCGAAGCGTTCCGCGGGATGAACAACTTCGAGAACCACGACCTCGCGGTCATCGAGGACGCGCTGGCCCGCGGGTGGACCGACGCCGACGGCGAGGGCGAGGACCGGATGGTCGATGCCATCTGGCACGGTCTCTCGCGCCTCGACCGGAAGTAGCGGAGTCGGTGAGAGGGTTCGTTCCGTCTCTCGGGGAATCCCACCGAACTCATTACGCGCGAAGCCGAATCGTCGGCACATGAGGGACGAAGAGGAAATCCGCGAGCAGTACGAGTTCCTGAAGGAGCAACTCGACGACGAGAACATGCGTCACGAGGGAGTTCGACAGATGTTCACGTATTACAAGCGAGCGCTCGGCTGGGTCCTTGAAGAGGAACACATATAGGCTGTCTAACGTTTTTCGGAATGTTTCACGGTGGAGGTTCCGAAACTGGTGTTCAGCCCCGGAATCGGTACAAGGTTCCGGCGGCGTTAGGTTTAAGTTCGTAGGGCGTTTTGTTCCAGTTGACGCTTCGCTTGGAGGGCCGAAGCGTCAGCGGGGACCAATTCAGGGCGGCAAGCGGTTCGCGGGGCTTTTTCACCCCCGCGTTTTCCGCTTTCCTTTCCATATTCCTTTCCGAGTACGTTCGACTCCGAGCCATAGCTTCGTTTCGTTCGATAGCTGTGATTCTCACTGTCGAGACGAGGCGCTGCCTCGGGTTCAACTGCGCTCAGTCGGACCACCTGTTCAGACGACCTTACTCTATCTCCAGTCCGGCGTCGGTCTCGCCCCCGCTGTCGTCTTCGTCCCACTCCAGTTCGAACTCGATGCTGAGTTCGCCCGACCCGCCGCCGCTGGGCGTCTCGCGTTCGGCCTTGACCTCGAACGTCGGTTGCGTCGGTGGGTCGAGGGTCACCGATTGGTCGCCCGCAGACAGCGTGATGTCGCCGCCGGACTCCAACTTCTCGGCGACGGTCCGGAGGTAAGAGGCCACGTCGGTTCGGTTCATCCGGCGCTCGGTCTCGAAGAGAACTTCTTCTGGCATACTCGTAGACAGGTGGACGACCGGCTTAAAGTCGCTGCCTCTCCTGACGGTGACCGGAGATGTCCGTGTCTCGTCCCCGATTCTCCGGAGACGTACCGCGTCGATTACACGCCGAGAGTCGGTCACGAGGGGCCGTTATCTTCATTTCCATCGGTATCCTAGTTCGTACGTTACCGATGCACGACTTGACAGGATTCCAACGTGATTTGCTGTACACCATCGCGGGACTCGACGAACCGCACGGTCTCGCTATCAAGGACGAATTGGAGAACTACTACGAGAAGGAGATTCACCACGGCCGCCTCTATCCGAACCTCGACACCTTGGTCGACAAGGGGCTTGTCGAGAAGGGCCAGCGAGACCGTCGGACCAACTTCTACACGCTGACCCGGCGCGGGGACCGCGAAATCGAGGCCCGCCGCGAGTGGGAGTCCCAGTACATCGACCTGAGCGTCGAGGCCTGAGACGTGTCGGCGGACCGCCACCGACGCCGGCCGGCCGGAGCATCGCGGATAGCCCTCCGCGGGACCCCGCGTCCTCCCCTCCCGTTCGCTGACCGAGTGACAGCGAGGAGAGTGCGTCTCCCCGACCGTCCGGTGAACCTCCGCCCTCCGCTCTCGTCTCTCTCCGTTCCCGTTGCCCCGCTCGCTGTACCCCTCCGAACTTTCGGCCTGTTTCCGCCGCGGGTCAAGCTCCGCTCTCCAATCGGTCGCCGATTGCGCCGCCTCGTCAGAAGGGTGTTCGCGCGTCGCCCGTCGACGAGAATCGTCTCTACTGGTGGGAGACGCCCACGCTCTCGTCCGCGGCCTCGGTCTCGGTCGTCTCGACCCCGGCGGTCTCCGTCGCCCCCGTTTCGGGCGTCTCGGGGTCGAAGAGATAGGTCGGGTCCACGGCCCACGGCCGGATGTCCTCGCCAGCGACCAGTTCCGGCAGCACGACGCGAACGAAGTGGACGACCAGCACGAGTATCATCGGACCGAGGAAGATGCCGTACCACCCGAACAGGAGCGGGCCGAAGATGTACGCCAGCATGACGAGTCCGACGTGGAGGTTCCGGCCCGAGACGTACGGTCGGAGGACGAGGTCCGGAATCGTGTCCACGACCACGAGCGAGACGCCGAAGAACAGCGCCGGGAACCAGAGGAACGCGGGGTCGGCCATCGCGGTCTCGGCCCCGAGAAACGCCGAGACCGGGAAGTAGACCAGTTTCATTCCGACGATGGGGATGAGGCTGGCCGCCCCGGTCAGCAGACCCAGCAGGGTCGGGTACGGAACGACCACTTGGGTGGGTGCGAACATGTTGATGAGGTTGTACGAGGCCGCGCCGATGGTTCCCGTGAGCAGCGCGTTCAGGATGTTCCCGAAGAAGATGCTGTTGAAGTCCCTGTCCACCGCTCGGAGGTAGGCCTCGACCACCCCGCCCTCGTCGCCGAACTGCCGCCGGAAGAACCGCGAGAGTCGGTGGTCGTCCCGCAGCAGGTAGAACGCGATGGCTATCATCACGAACAGGTGGAGTATCGCGTTGCCGATGAGACCCACGTACTGGAGCGCCGCCTTCCCGAACTCGCTGACCAGCGCGGGGTCGGGGTTCGCCAGCAACTCCTCGGGACTCCGGGCGAGCGACGAGACGTCGATGTACGGTTGAATCGCCGTCTGGAGGACGGTGACGTCGGTCCGGTTGGCGATGTTGTTGAACTCCTGTAGTGCGATAGCGCCGGTGTAGGCCATCAACAGCAACACCGGAAGCGCCAGCGCGAACAGGGCGGTGGCGGCCGCGAGACTCGCCGGACGGATGCGTCGCCGAAGTCGCTTGTACACCGGTCGCGTCGCGTAGTAGAGGAAGATACCGAAGACGAACGTCCCGATGAACGAGTAGACGACGAACAGCACGGCTACGCCGAGCGATAGCCCGACGAGCCACCAAGCGGTTCGCGCGCGGTCGATGTTTACACCGCCGACCATACGTTGGGGACGGGAGCGCTGTGGTAAAAATGTTCGCAGTTAGTAGAGTTCCGGACCGCGCTCTCGCGGCGAACCGTCACGGTTCCGGACGTTTCGGGGAGAGATATTTATACGCACGTCGTCATAGTTGCGGAAGTGCCGAGTATCGTCGAGTTCCTCACGCAGGTACCGTTGGACAGTGAGGTCGTCCGCGTCGCGCTCGCCGCCGCGCTCGGACTCTTCCTCGGACTGGAGCGCGAGTGGTCACACAAGCCCGCCGGGATTCGGACGTTCACTCTCATCAGTCTCCTCGGGGCGGTGTTCACCCTGCTCGACCGACAGGCGCTCCTCCTGCTCGGTGGTCTGCTCGTCATCGTGCAGGGCATCATGCTCGGCGTTCAGGGGCTGATGGCCGACGAGGAGGAAGACGAAGGCCTGTCGCTGACGACGTCCGTGTCGATGCTGGTGGCGTTCGGCGTCGGCGCGCTCGTGATGGACGGGTACATCCTCGTGGGCGTCACGGTGGCGGTACTGTCGTCGCTGCTGCTCGTCCTCAAGCGCGAACTCCACAGTCTCGCGTGGGGGATGTCCCGCGAGGAACTCCGGTCGGCCGTCGAGTTCGCCATCCTCGCGTTCGTCATCTACCCGTTGCTCCCGAACGAGCAGTTCGCCTACGGAATCCAACCGCGGACGGTCTGGCTGATGGTCGTCACGGTGGCGGCCATCGGTATCGTCAACTACGCGGTCGTAACGACCTACGGTGGCCGGGGTATCGCGGTCACGGGGTTCTTCGGCGGACTCGCCTCCTCGACTGCGGTGGTCGGGACGATGCTCGACCACGTCCGTCAGCGTCCCGAGGCGGCCTCCTACGGCGTGGCGGCCATCCTGCTCGCCGACGCCGCGATGGCGGTCCGGAACCTCGCCATCGCGCTGGCGTTCACGTTCGGTAGCTCCAAGCCAGTCCTCTACGGCGCGGTGCTTCCGCTCGGGGCGGTCATCCTCGGGAGCGTCGCCATCGCGGCGTACGCGGCCGACTGGTCCGAACACGTCGATATCGACCTCGAAAGCCCGTTCTCGCTCCGGAACGCGCTCGGGTTCGGAGCCATCTTCCTGCTGGTCATCGTGGGCGGTGCCGTCGCCCAACAGCAGTTCGGGTCGGCCGGATTCTACGTGACCGCGCTCCTCTCTGGACTCGTCTCCAGCGCGGGCGCGACCTCCTCGGCGGTCTTACTTTACATGGGCGGGACCATCGATTACCAGACCTCGGTGTTCGGCATCCTGCTAGCGACCGCGTCCTCGATTGCGGTGAAGGCCGCGCTGACCCTCTCCGCGCCGAACCGGGCGTTCAGCTTTCGGGTCGCGGCGTGGAGCGGCGTGTTGCTCGCCGGGTCGGCGCTCGCGGCGGTACTGGCAGCAGTCTAACTTTGGCGGTGGAACTCGAAGCTGTTGCAAGTATTGCCCGAAGCGCAACGAACCAATTCAATTAAAGGGTGTGTGTCCCAACCACGCTTCATGGACCGAGACTCCGCAGAACCGACGGTCGATGTGATGCCCGGCGAACGGGCACAGGAGTGGGCCGACTACCACCACCAGTTCTCCGCACCGAGCACCTACGTCTACGACTTCGTGTGGGACTTCACCGAGGAGGCCATCGGGCCGTTCTGTACCGACGTCGACGGGAACGTCCTGATGGACTTCACCAGCCACGTCGCGGCCGCGCCGCTGGGCTACAACAACCCCAAAATCATGGAGAAGTTCGAGGAGTTCGACCTCGTGGACCCGACCAACATCGCGGGGCAGGACTTCTACGCCGCGGGCGGGTGGTCTCCGGAGGACCCCGAACTCCCCAGTCCGACCCAACTGATGGACCGGTTGACCGACCTGACGAGCCACTACGACATGGACACCGTCTTCCTCTCGAACTCGGGGGCGGAGGCGGTCGAGAACGCCATCAAAATCTGCTACGCGCAGGGCGGCCACCGAGCATTCACGTTCGACGGGGCCTTCCACGGCCGGACGCTCGGCGCGCTCTCGCTGAACCGCTCGAAGGTGAACCACCGGAAGGGCTATCCCGAAATCGGCGGCGTCGTCTCTGTTCCCTACCCGTCCACGCAGGAGGCCTACGAGAAGCAGTGGCTCACCGACGGGCCGGGCGGCAACGTCCTCGCCGACAAACTCGACCCCGAGCAGGGCGTCATCGCCCCCGAGGAAGTCGCCTACCTCGTCATCGAACCCGTGCAGGGCGAGGGCGGCTACCGGGTGCCCCACGACGGCTTCGTCAGCGACCTCGCCGAGATTCGGGAGCGCTTCGACGTGAACGTCATCGCCGACGAGATTCAGTCCGGACTGGGCCGGACCGGCGAGATGTGGGGCGTAGACCACCTCGACCTCGACCCCGACGTGATTACGTCGGCGAAGGGTCTCCGCGTCGGTGCGACCGTCGCCAACTCCGACATGTTCCCCAAGGAGAAGGCCCGCCTCTCCTCGACGTGGGGCGCGGGCAAAATCGTGGACTCGATGCAGGGCGTGTTCACCATCGACGCCATCCAGGAGTACGACCTGCTCGACAACGTCGCCGAGCGCGGTCGCCAGATGCGCGAACTCCTCGAAGACGCCGACCTGCCGAACGCCATCGACGTCCGGGGCCGAGGGCTGATGCTCGCGGTCGAGTTCGACACCAAGGAGCGCCGTGAAGCCGTCGTCAAGGCGGCGCTGAAGCGCGGTCTGCTCGTGCTCGGATGCGGGTACAAGACGCTCCGCCTCCTGCCGCCGCTCGACGTGACCGAGCGCGAAATCGAACTCGCGCTCGACGTGTTCCAGTCGGCGGTCGAAGACGTGGCTTAATCGTCTCGTTCGTCCGAACCCCCGTTTCGATTCGTTCTGCTATTCGACGCGCACGTAGACCCTCTGCCGAGAGGGCGTTCGTCCGGTGTCACATCTGACTCACACGTTTTGGACGTCGGTGGCCCGACGGACGCCCCGACAAGATTGATAACGCGAATGGTCGTTGTGACGAGCATGTATCAGCTCAGTGATTCCCTCCGCGAGGAGTCCTCGGCGCTCGCGAGACTCCTCGGCGCGGTCAGGAGTCGGGCCGCGGGCGCGTTGGGCATCGCGGCAGTCCTCGCAGTGGTCGCGCTCCCGGACCCGCTTCCGGCGTACCCCGCGGGGGCCTACGCGCTGGTCGGAGTCGCGGAGGGCGTGGGTCTCGCGGTCGCGGCCGAGAACCTCGTGTGGCGACCGGCCAAGCGGTTCGACTTCGGTCGCGCGAGCAGGCGCGTCGGCGGCGTGGTCGGAACCGCGGCGCTGTTCGTCGTTGCCATGGCCGCGCTCGGCGTCGAACTCGGCCCGCGCGACCGGGCGCTGTTGGCCGGGTTCTGCCTCTCCGCGCCGTCCGCGATAGCCGCCATCGACTACCTCAAAGCGCGGGTGCAGGCCGACTTACTCACGTCCGACTCGGCGTGAGACTTTAGTCACCGCGCCGACTCCCGACTGGTATGAGTCAACTCGCGGCACGCGAACCCGACGTACGGCGCTTCGAGGCGACCGTCGCGGACGTGGACGGTCGGACGGTCACGCTGGACGAGACGCACTTCTACGCCGAGAGCGGCGGGCAACCCGCCGACCGCGGCACGCTGGCCGGGACCGTGGTCGAGGACGTCCAGAAGCGCGAGGACGGCGAAACCGTCCACCGCCTCGCCGACGACCCCGACTTCGAGGTCGGCGAGACCGTCCGGGCGGAGATAGACGAGGAGTTCCGGACCTACTGCATGCGGGCGCACACCGCCAGCCACGCGCTCTACGGCGCGGGCCGCAGGATTCTGGACGACCTCGGCTACGGCGGGTTCGACATCGGCGAGGAGAAGGTCCGGGTGGACTTCACCACCTCGACCGACATCACCGACGAGACGCTGGCGGAACTGGAGCGACTCACGAACCGCGCGGTGTGGGACTCGCTCCCGGTCTCGTGGGAGGAGATTCCTCAGGCGGAAGCCAGAGAGCGTGAGGAAGTAGCGTTCAACACCAAGACCGAGGAGGGCGTGATGAGCGAGTCCGACGCGGTGCGCGTGGTCACGATAGACGGGTGGGACTGGGCGGCCTGCGGCGGCACCCACGTCTCGAACACGAGCGAAATCGGTCCCGTCACCGTCCTCGACCGGTCGAACCCCGGGGAAGGGCTGACTCGCGTGGAGTTCGCGGTCGGACCGACAGCCATCCGGCGCCGGGCCGCGGACGTGCGCGCCGCCCGCGAGGCCGCACGGACGCTCGACGTGGGCGTGGGCGAACTCCCGGACGCCGCCGAGCGAGTCGGCCAGCAGGTCGAGGAACTCGAATCCGAACTGGACGACGCCAGAGAGGAACTGCTCGACGCGCGCCTCGCCGACCTGCGAGAGGACTCGGTCGAGCGCGACGGCGGCGAGTGGCTGGTCGGCACCGTCTCGGACTTCGGTCCGAACGAGGTCGCCGACTCCGCCAGAGCACTCGCGGGCGACGGTGCAAACCCCGAGGAGGGTGAGTCGCCGAGCGAAGCGGAAGCGCCGCAGGCGTACGACGCTGTGGTCCTCGCGGGCGAGGACGGCGCGACGTTCGTCGTCGCCGCGACCGACGGAACGCCGGACGCGGGCGACCTCGTGGACGACGTGACCGCGGAGTTCGGCGGCGGAGGCGGCGGCAGTCCGACGTTCGCGCAGGGCGGCGGACTGGACGCGAGTCCGGCGGACGTCGCGGCGTTCCTCCGCGAGCGATGAACTGACGACGGAGCGGTCCCGGATTCGGCTTCGGGAGCGCCGTTGCTGCCCGAAATCGGGGTCGTGTGAAGACTTATCCGCCTCGGTACGTAGTACAGCGTGTATGAGTGAACGGGTGGAGGCCTCAGGGACGACCTTCTGGGAGGACGCCGACGACGCCGAGGCCCTCCAGCGCTATCGGACGCTCGTGAACACCATCGACGACGGTATCTGCCAACTCGACGCCGAGGGCCGGTTCGTCGCGGTGAACGACGTTATCGTCGAGACGACTGGCTATACGCGGGAAGAACTCGTCGGCACGCACGTCTCGTCGCTGCTGGACGCCGCCGACGCCGCGACTCTGGAACGCGAAATCCGCGAGCGTCTCGACGGGTCTGCCGACCGCAACCGGACGTTCGAAATCGCGGTGCAGACCGCCGACGGCGACCGGATACCCTGCGAACTGCGGTTGAATCTGCTCGTCGAGGACGACGCGTTCCGCGGGACTATCGGCGTCGTTCGCAACGTCACCGAACGCGAACGAACGCGGCGAGAACTCGACGAGCGCGAGCGCCAACTCGACCGCGAACGCGACCTGACCGACGAGATGGTCGAGGCCAGTCCTATCGGCGTCGGGGTCTTCGACGCGACGGGTCGGTCACGCAGATAAACGAGCGCGCCGGAGAACTCCTCGGCGTCTCCGACCCGGAGGCGTACGCGCCCGGCGACAGACCGGCCTACGACGAGAGCGGCCGACTCGTCCCGTCGGAGGAGCGGCCCTTCGCGCAGGTCGTGGCGACCGGCGAACCGGTGTACGACCGAGTCCTGCAGGTCGAACTGTCCGACGGGAACCGACGCTGGCTATCGGTCAACGCCGCTCCCGTGCTGAACGACGACGGCGACGTGGAGCGGGTCATCACCACCGCGGAGGACGTCACGGACATCAAGGAGCGCGAGCGCAAACTCGAAGACGAACTGAGCGAAATCTTCGGTCGAGTCACCGACGCGTTCTACGCGCTCGACGACGAGTGGCAGTTCACCCACGCCAACGAGCGCGCCGAGGAACTCATCGACTACCGCGGCGAGGGTCTCGTCGGCCGGGACCTCTGGGAGGTGTTCGAGTGGGCCACCGACTCGAAACTCGGCGAGGAGTACCGGACCGCGATGGAGACACAGGAGCCGACCTCCTTCGAGTTCTACTACCCCGAACCGCTGGCGGCGTGGTACGAGGTCCACGCGTACCCCTCCGACACGGGGCTGTCGGTGTACTTCCGGGACGTGACCGACCGCAAGGAGCGCGAGCGAGAACTCGAAGAGTCCGAACGGCGGTATCGGACGCTCGCGGAGTACTTCCCGAACGGAATCGTGACGCTGTTCGACCACGACCTCGAGTACACGCTGGCCGCGGGCAAGGGATTCGACGACATCCCCGTCGAACCGGCCGACGCCGAGGGTGAGCACTTCCGAGACGTCTGGGACGAGGACACCGCCGACGAACTCGAACCCGTCTTCGAGGCCGCGCTCGACGGTGAGGAGCGCTCGGTCGAACTCACTTACGTCGGCCGCGAGTGGGTCGTCCGCGGGGTCCCCATCACCGACGAACGCGGCGAGGTGTTCGCGGGCATGACGATGGCTCAGGACATCACCGAGCAGAAGGAGCGCGAGCGGTACCTGCGTGACGCCAAGTCGCAACTGGAGGCGGCGGCGGAGGCCGGAGCGGTCGGGACGTGGGAGTGGCGCGTCCCCGAGGACGAGTTCGTCACGGACGCCTCGTTCGCCAAGACGTTCGGGGTGGACCCCGACGCCGCCCGCGAGGGCGTCTCGATAGGCCGATTCGTCTCCGCCATCCACGAGGACGACCGCGAGCGAGTCGAGCGCAAGATAGAGCGGGCGGTCGAGTCCTGCGAGGAGTACGAGGCGGAGTATCGCGTCCGGAACGCGGACGGCGACGTTCGGTGGGTCGTTGCCCGCGGCCACGTCGAGTGCGACGACAACGGTAACCCCGTCACGTTCCCCGGTGCGCTCGCCGACATCACGGAGCGAAAGCGGGCCGAGCAGGCGCTCGACGAACACCGCAAACAACTCGAAACCCTCTTCGAGGTGCTCCCGGTCGGCGTGGTGGTCGCGGACGCGGACGGACGACTCGTCGAGGCGAACGACGCCGCGAAGGAACTCTGGGGCGGCGACGTGTTCGACGCGGAGTGCGTCACCGACTACGACCGCTACCGGGGATGGTGGGCCGACACCGGCGACCCCGTCGCCCCCGAGGAGTGGACGATGGCCCGCGTCCTCCGCGGCGAGGAGGTCACGGAACCCGACGTCTTCGAAATCGAGACGGACGACGGCGAGCGCAGAATCGTCATGATTCACGGGATGCCGGTCCGAGACGCGGACGGCGAGGTCGCTCGCGGCGTCGTCACGCAGACGGACATCACCGACCGCCGGGAGTACCAGCGCCAGTTAGAGGAGTCCGAGCGCCGTTACCGGACGCTCGCCGAACACTTCCCGAACGGCGCGGTCGGCATCTACGACCGCGACCTCCGGTACACGCTGACCCGAGGTGCCGTGCTGGGCGAGAAACTCCCCGGCCGGGACCGCCTCGAAGGCGCGAGGATGCCGGAGGTGTTCCCCGCTCACACCGCTGCGGACATCGAACCGCTGTTCCGGGCCGCGGTCGAGGACGGCGACGCCGGTAGTACGACGACCGAGTTCGGCGGTCGGAACTGGCGGGTCTGGGCCGCGCCCCTGCGCGACGCGGACGGCGACGTCTTTGCCGGACTGAGTTTCACGCAGGACATCACCGAACAGGTCGAACGCGAGCGGAAACTGGAGGAGACCGTCGAGAAACTCGAGGAGTCGAACGAGCGACTCGAATCGTTCGCCAGCATGCTCGCCCACGAACTCCGCAACCCCGTCACCATCGGTCAGATATACACCCGCCAGCTCCCGGACGGGACCGACGCGGAGGCCGTCGAGTACGTCAGGGAAGCGTTCGACCGCATCGAGGACATGATAGAGGTGATGCTGATTCTGACCCGGGGTCGGGACGCGGTCGGCGCGAGCAGTCCGCTGTCACTGGCGGACGCGGTTCGGGACGCGTGGGAGGGGGTAGACGCGGTCCACGCGACGCTCGACGTGGCTATCGACGAGGTGGTACGGGCCGACGAGACGTACGTCAGGCACCTGTTCCGGAACCTCTTCGAGAACGCCGTACAGCACGGCGGTGCGGACGCGACCGTCCGCGTCGGGAGGCTACCGGATGGATTCTACGTGGCCGACGACGGCGAGGGCATCCCGCCCGAGGACCGCGACGACGTCTTCGAAGTCGGGTTCACGACGGCGGCCAGCGAAGGCGGAACCGGACTGGGACTCGCGTTCGTCGAGGAGTTAGCCGAGGTGTACGGGTGGACGTGCGACGTGACCGAAAGCGAGGCGGGCGGCGCGCGCTTCGAGTTCAGGAACGTGGAGTTCGTCTCGGAAGAGTGAACAGTCGGCAGGAGAACCGAGAACAGGCAACTTTTTCCACGCCGTTCCCGACAGTTCGCGTATGAACCTCTCCGAGGAGCAACGGGCCATCCGCGACGTGGTACGGGAGTTCGCCGTCGAGGAGATACGCCCGACCGCGGCCGAGTGCGACGAGGAACAGACGTTTCCGGAGGACGTGTGGGACGGGCTGGCGGACCTCGACATGACCAGTCTCACGGTGCCAGAGGAGTACGGCGGTCTCGACGTGGACCGCCTGACCTACAGCGTCGTCAACGAGGAGGTCGCGTACGGGATGCTCTCGGTGGCGACCGCGCTGTCGGTCCACAGCCTCGCCACCTCCTGCATCGCTGAGTTCGGCGACGAGGACCAGAAGGAGCGGTGGCTCCCCGACATGGCCGAGGGCCGCCCCGTCGGTGCGTTCGCGCTCTCGGAGCCACAGGCCGGGTCGAACCCCGCCGAGATGACCACCGAGGCGAGGCGAGTCGAACGTGCCGACGGGCACGCCGGCGACGAGTACGTCATCAACGGGAAGAAGCAGTGGATAACCAACGGCGAGCGGTCGGGCGTTGTCGTCCTGTTCGCCAAGACCGACCGCGAGGACCCCCGGTCGGTCACGCAGTTCGTCGTCCCGAAGGACGCCGACGGACTGGAGGTCGGCAAGAAGGAGGACAAACTCGGCCTGCGGGCCAGCGACACCACCAGCCTGATTTTCGACGACGTGCGCATCCCGGCCGAGAACCGCCTGACGGAGGAGGGGAAGGGTCTCTCGGCGGCGTTCCACATCCTCACCGGCGGTCGCATCGGCATCGCCAGCCAGTCGGTCGGACTGGCCCAGTCCGCGCTCGACGAGGCCGTCGCGTACGCGCAGGACCGCGAGCAGTTCGACAAGCCCATCGCCGACATCCAGACCATCCGGCACAAACTCGCGGACATGAAGACCCAACTGGAGGCCGCGCGCCTGCTCACCCGCGACGCCGCCAGGCGCGAGGACGAGGGCGAGACCGTCGAGATGGCCGCCAGCATGGCGAAGTACTTCGCGAGCGAGGCCGCGGTGGACGTGACCAACGAGGCGGTCCAGATTCACGGCGGGTACGGCTACACCACCGACTTCGACGTGGAACGCCTCTACCGGGACTCGAAGATTACGACCATCTACGAGGGGACTTCCGAGATTCAGAAGAAAGTTATCGCCCGTAACCTCTTGGAATAAGCTCGAACGGCGTGAAACAGTCGGGATAGCCGCTAGACTTATAATTCCGGGTCGAAACGGGCGTAAACGAGATGGTCGTTTCCGAATCGTCTACGCTCGTGGACTTCGACGCGGAGGCCGCGCTCTCGGCGGCCCGTGAGGTCTCGGACGACGCAGTACACCTCTGCGTGGAGTACACGCCCGAGGAGTTCCACACGCTCTACGCCGACGAACTCACGATGTCGCTGTACGGCGGCGACCGCGACGAGATGGACGACCACTTCGAACAGGTCCACTCGTACGTCCACGTCGATTTCACCGAGCGAGACCTGTTCGGCGACGTGTTCCGCAGCGCGGGCGAGGTCCGGTCGTTCGTCACCTACATGGACTACGTGACGCTCGTCCGGATTCTAGTCGGTCAGCAGGGACTGTTCCTCACGACCGACCCCGACACGGACGTGACGGCGGTCGTCGATGCGGTCGAGACCCGACTGGACTGAGCGCCGTCCCCTTCCGGGCCGACTTCCGTCTCCCTGCGGACCGACCGAAACGACCGACACCCCTTTTTCGACGGTGGCCCTACCGACGAGCGTGACTCGACACGACGCTGGCGGTCGGACCGACGAGACGCCGAGCGACCGCGGGACGGACCTCGCGGCGGTCGTCTACGACCTTGACGGCACCTTGGTCCGCCTCGCCGTGGACTGGGCGGACGTGGAGCGCCGACTGGCCGACCTGCTGGAGCGCGAGGGGGTGGACGCCGACCCGCTGAGCGCGTGGGACCTGCTCTCGGCCGCCGAGGACGCCGGCGTCGGCGACGAGGCCGACGAACTCATCGCCGCGGCCGAGCGCGAGGGTGCCCGCGAGTCCGAGCGCCTCCCTCTCGCCGACGAACTGCTCGCGCGAGAGGTTCCGGTCGGCGTCTGCTCGCTCAACCACGAGTCGGCGGTCCGCATCGCGCTCGACCGCCACGACCTCGCCGACCGCGTCGCGACCGTGGTGGGCCGGGGGACCGTGCCCGAGCGTAAGCCCCATCCCCGCGCCCTGCTGGCCGCGGTCGAGGAGTTGGGCGTCGCTCCGGAGAACGTGCTGTTCGTCGGCGATTCGGCGAGCGACGAGGAGACGGCCGAGCGAGCGGGAACGCGGTTCGAGTGGGTTTAGCTCTCGGCGTCCGACGATTCTTCTTCCATCCGCCGTGCGTACAGAAAGACACAGACAGCGACGACGAACCAGACCAGCGCGCCGACCCGGATAGCGAACTCCGCCCGGGCGGCCCACGTGGGGAGCGAGACCCCGACCAGTAACGCGGCGAGCGCGACGACCGGCGCGCCCGCGACGATGGTGAGGACGAAGGTCGTCTGCATCACCCACCCGTAATCGACGCCGTCGGGGTCGTGGGTCTCGACTGGTTCGGGCACGTTTCGAGTGCGGGACGCTCGGGGCTTAAACGTTGCAGTTCCCGGCGTGGCTCATCGCTCGACTTCCTCGACCGAGACGGTCCGCATCTCCCCGTCCTCGCGTTCTCGCTCGACCCGCAGTCGGATTCCCTCCTCGCGGTCGCTGTCCTCGACGGCGTGGACCACCTCCCGCGTCGTCCCGGCGTCGAGCATCGCCATCCCCTCGCCCTCGTCCACGAGACTGTACCCGCTCTCGATGCAGTGGCCCATCAGCGCGCACTCTTTGCTGTGGGTCCGGGCGCGCTCGGGCAGGTCGTCGCGGGCGTTCTTGCGGACGCACCCGTTGTCGATGACGTAGCCCTCCAGCGTCTCCGAGTCGGTCTGCTCGTGGGTAGCCATAGCGTGCGTCCTACTCCTGACTCGAACTTGGGTTCTCTGGCCCCCGCGACGTCGAGCCGGACTACGACAAAATTCATCGGGAGAGTAACTGAAAGCATTTTACGACTCGGTCGGGAGTTGTCCGTATGGTCACTGAGGATAGCTCTCGACGCGCGGTACTATCGGGGGTCGCCGCGACGGGTCTCGCGGGACTCGCTGGCTGTCTCGGCGGTGGCGGCGTAGAGTACACGCTGAGTACGAACCCGGCCGGGGAGTCGCTACGCGAACTCGCGCGCCAGTACCTCCAGACCGACCCGACGGCGGAGCGGGCCAAGTTCGCGGTCGATTACCCCGACGAGTATAAGCACTCCGTGGTGCGAACGCTGCTGGAGGAGGGTTCCGTCGAAGTACTCCAGTGGCAACTCGCGTACGACCGCCAGTTCGGAACGACGACCCGGCCGCGGCCCTACTTTCTGCGAGACGACGGGACCTACTACTCGGTCGTCGCGGACGGGCAGTCGAAGCTGACGGCGACGCGGTGGGTCTTCTACCTCGACCCGGTCGAGTCCGAACCGAGCGACTCCGCGACGGTCGTCACTGAACCGCCGTCCTCGCTCTCGGAGACGGATACGACGGTCGTCCGCCGCGCCCTCGAAATCGTGACGTCGGACAGCGGGCCGAGAGACAGGAGCGACTACCCGCTGGGGAAGCGAGGCCCGATATTCCACGACCAGATGGACCCTTCTGCGAGCGACCTCGTCCCTTCGCCACCGTTCGATTACGTCGAGCGCGACGGCGACTACTACGCCGCCGTGGCACAGAAGGGAGCGGTCGAACTGACCCGCTACAGTTTCACCGCACGGGAAGTCGCCACGTCGATGGCCGAACTCGAACGATTCGTCGAGCGCGAGACCGTCGATGCGAGGTTCGACGGGACCGACCTCCCCTCGGGAGTCACCGAGATACTCCGAACCGCGACCGACGTCGGAAACGGACGATTGTATCGGGAAACCGGGCCGATGTCGGACGGACTACGGACGATACTCGAACGACTCGGGATGCTCGACCACATGCCCGAGAACGTCGAGTCAGAGTCGGTCCGGTTCGCGGGAGCGACGTTTCGGTACGACGGAACGTGGTACCACGGGTCGTTCTGGACTCGGTAGTCCCGGGTCGAGTGAACCGCTAAGAAAAATGAGCGCGAGCGTTCAGAAGTCTCGTTCGAACTCCTCGGCGAACCCGCGTCCGAGGTATCCGAGCGTGCTGAAACAGTTCGCGAGGTTCTCGTAGATGGTCCGCTTCGTGCTGTCGTCCCAGTTCCAGTACTTCTCGCTCTCGGACTGGTTGCTGTAAATCGTGTCGTAGATGTTGTAGCTGTACTGGCTGGAAACGCCCGCCATGTCCCGGATGGCCTGCGCCGCGCTGTAGATGCGCGGCGAAGACGACCCGCGCATGTGGTTCTGGAGGTTGTCGTCCGCGAAGCTAGCGTCCGACGACTTCCAGTTGTTGTTCACGATGTGTTCGAAGCCGTAGTGGAGCCACTTCTTGGGCGTGGTTACGAAGTCGATGTCGCCGTTCGTCAGGCCGCGCACGTCGAGACCCGCCTGTTCCATGCCCATCCCGGTGTGAAGCGGTTGCGCGCAGTCTTGGAGGTAGTGAAGGCTCCACCCGAGTTTCTTCTCGCCGTCGTAGCGCGAACTCTCGTTGATTGCCTGCGTGAAGAACTCGTCGCCCGTGCGGGGTGCCCGGCCGAGTCCGTTAGAGAACTCGGCTTCCCCGAGGGGACCGAAGTCCACCGCGGTGGCGTCCGGGTCGTAGTACTGCGCCCAGTTGGAGTGGTACACGTCGAGAGCGACTTTCAGAACCTCCGTGACGGCGTACTTGGTGACCTTCCCGGCGAGGGAAGTCATCGAAATCTGACTGCTGATGTCGTCCACCTCGCCCTTCGCCACGTCGCCGAACTCGTCCGGGTCGTCGGAGTGGGTCTCGATGGTGTAATCCGCTCCTATCGAGTCTTCGAGGAGGGAGTCGGTTATCTCGGTGTGGTGATTCTTGTCCCACTGCGTCTCGACGGTGTCCGGTCCGGACCCCGCGAACACGCCGATGGCGTTCTGACGGTCGGTCTTCTTCGCCTCGTTGGGCGTGAGTTTCTTGTTCTGTTTGGCCCCGTCGGCCAACGTGAGCGTGATTTCGTTGCCGTCTTCGACGCGCTCGACCGGGTACGCCTTTCGAAGCTTCGAGACGTACTTGCGAGCACCCCTGTAGTCGCGACCTTCGAGGTCCGACTGCTGGAAGTGACGCTCGATAGCGTCCTCGGACAGCGTGAGCAGTTCGGGGTGGTTGGTCACTCTCCGGACCGACGGGTGGAGTCTCTTCACCGTCACGTCCGGGTACGGGAGTTCGAGACCATCGTAGGAAATCTGTCCGTCGCCCGAACTCCGAGCGCTCCCGCTCGCGGCACCGGAGGCGGTCCCGATGGTGAGCGTCGCACCGAGCGCGGAGAGTCCCTTGAGAGCCGACCGGCGGCTAACGTCGTCTGAGCCGTTTGTATTTCTCACAACGTATAGTATTAAATATAACTTAGTTAAATATTTTTCTGAAAGTACACAACTAAAATGTGAAGTGTAGCTGAATAAAACACCTACGTCGTGCGCCGGCGGTACTTCCGTCTCGCCGATAGGAATCGAGAAACCAAAGATAGCGAACAGCAACCGAACACGTTTAACCACTGTGTCCGCGAGTGGCAATATATGCCAACCGTGCGGACGCTACAGGAGAAGGCGAGCGACGAGCAGATTACGATGCTGACCGCCTACGACGCGCCGACCGCCGAAATCGTGGACGAGTCGGGCGTGGACGTGATTCTGGTCGGCGACAGCATGGGCAACGCGGTACTCGGCTACGAATCGACGCTCCCCGTGACCGTCGAGGAGATGCAGAGTCGGACCGCGGCGGTCGCACGGGCCACGGACGACGCCATGGTGGTCGCGGACATGCCGTTTCTGAGCTACGGGGCCGACGAGAGCGAGACCATCGAGAACTGCGGCCGGATGCTCAAGGAGGCCGACGCCAACGCCGTGAAACTGGAGAGCGGTCCCCACACCGTGAGCGTCACCGAGCGACTCGTGGACCTCGGCATCCCCGTGATGGCCCACCTCGGACTGACGCCCCAGCGCGTCCACCAACTCGGGGGCTACTTCCGGCAGGGCACCGACGAGGAGAGCGCCGCGGAGATGCTGGAACTCGCGAAGGCCCACGAGGAGGCCGGGGCCTTCTCGCTCGTCCTCGAACACGTCCCCTCGAACGTGGCGGCACAGATTACCGAGGCGCTGGAGATTCCGACCATCGGCATCGGCGCGGGTCCCGACACCGACGGGCAGGTGCTCGTGCTAAACGACGTGTTCGGTCTGAGCGACCGGAGTCCGTACTTCTCCGAGCAGTTCGGCGACGTGAAGGCAGAGATGGAGCGCGCGGTCGCCGGGTTCCGCGACGCGGTGGAGTCCGGCGAGTTCCCGGCGGAGGAACACAGTTACAGCGAGGACGAGATAGACGATATCTACTGAGCGAACGCGGTGGGTAGCGAGGCATGTTCTGACTCAATCTGTCAGTCCGTGCTCGCCCGTCGCGGTGGACCACCGACACCGGCGGTCGGCGGGTGCGCGCGCGGAGTCCGGGACATTTTGTATCCCGCCCTCCAACGACCGGACATGAAAGTTCGCGGCCAGCGCGAGTGCAAGGACTGCGGCGCGCGGTGGTCCTACTACGAGACGGGAACCGTCGAGTGCCCGGAGTGCGGGAGTCTCCGGAGCGTCGGCGTCGAGGAGGAGCGCAACCTCCACACCGACAGTCCGGTCGAGTTCGACCTGACGGAACCGCGAGAAGCCGTGGACGCCCAACCGCTGCGAGAGGTCGCCGACCGCGCGGGCGAGATTGCCCGGGAGTACGTCCGCAAGCGCGGGTTCGTCCGGGGCGGCGACCTGCTGGCGCTGGACGAAACCTACCTCGCCGCGCAGGAACTCCGCCACGCCGCCGACGTGGTGGGCCGGGGTCTGGACCTGAGCGACGACGAGGAGTTGTACTTCCTCGCACTCCTCCGGTCCGCAGACGCCGAGGCGGCCGGGGCGGACGCCGACGGTCACGGGACCGAGACGGATTCCGACGCCGACTCGCGGCCCGCGCCGGACGAGGTTCCGACCTCGATGCATCCGATTCGCGGTCTGGCCTACGCCGAGGCGGTGGCGGAGTACCGCCGGGAGATGGCCGACTGGGCCGACGAGCGAGAGACTTCGGCCGTCGCCGATCGCGGCCGGGACGCGCTCGAAACGCTCGGCGACCACGTCAAGCGCGTGCAGGCGCTCGACGGCGACGTGGACGCCGACACCGCGGAACTGCTCGTGAACGCCGCCCGCGACGTCGGTCGATACCTCCGAGAGGGCGACGCCGACGCGCTGGCGAGCGCGCGCGACCGGTTTGACAGACTGGCCTGAACGGTCGTCACTCGAACGACTCGCGCAGGTCCTCGCCGATGGTCTCGATGGCCTCGCGGGCGCGGTCGAGTTCGACCGGGTCCTCCAGCATGTCCACGAAGCCGTGAATCATCCCCTCGTAGTTCCTGACCGTCACGTCCACGCCCGCGTCGGCGAGCGCGTCGGCGTATGCTTGGCCCTCGTCGCGTAGAGGGTCGAACCCCGCCGTGACCACCGTGGCGGGCGGGAGACCGCCGTGGTCGCACGCCTGTAGCGGGAAGGCGTAGGGGTTGCGGGCGTCGAGCGGACTCTCGAAGAACTGGTCGCCGAACCACTCCATCTCCGACCGGGTGAGGAGGTACCCCTCGTCGTTCTCCGCGACCGAGGGCCAGTCGTCGCGGGCGCTAGTCGCCGGATATATCAGCACCTGCCGGTCGATGTCGGGACCGCCGCGGTCCCGCGCGACGAGCGCCGCGACCGCCGCGAGGTTGCCGCCCGCGCTGTCGCCGCCGACCGCGAGTCGGTCGGCATCGACGCCTATCTCCGCGCCGTTCTCCGCGACCCACTCGACCGCGGCCACGGCGTCCTCCGTCGGGGCCGGGAAGGGGTGTTCGGGCGCGAGTCGGTAGTCAACCGAGACGACCGCACAGTCCGCGGCGTTGGTCAGGTGGCGACAGACCGAGTCGTGGGTATCGATGCTCCCGACGACCCACCCGCCGCCGTGGAAGTAGACCAGCACCGGATGGGGTCGCTCGCCGTCGGGCGAGTAGACTCGAATCGGGAGGTCGCCTCCGGGACCGGGTATCGTCCGGTCGGTCACGTCACCGACCGACTCCGAGGAGTCGCCCGACCTGAGTTCCTCGAAGAGGGTGCGGGCCTCCGCGGGGTCGAGAGTCGAGAGTTCGGGGGTCCCCATCTGGTCGAGTTGTTCGAGCAGTGCCTGCACTTGGGGGTGTGGTTCGGACGCCATACCGTCACGTTCCGCTTCAACCGACAAAAATTCGCATCAAGAAAACACGTCGCCGGTTTGGAACCGTTTCACCCGTCGGTCGCACCCGGGTCGGCCAGCAACTGCGTAGTTAAAATATTGCGGCTTCGTCCCGGAGTCAGGGCAGTTCGACGTCCACGTCCTGCTGCGCTCCGGCCGCCTTCACGGTGTTGTAGAGCAGCATCGCACGGGTCATCGGACCGACGCCGCCGGGGACGGGCGTGATAGCGCCCGCCGTCTCCTTCGCCGACTCGAAGTCCACGTCGCCGACGAGTTCGTACCCCTTCTCGTTGTCGGCGTCCACGCGGTTGATGCCCACGTCGATTACCGTCGCGCCCTCCTTCAGCATCTCGCCGTCTATCATCTCGGGGACGCCCGCGGCCGCGACGACGATGTCCGCCTCGCGGGTGTGCGCCGCGAGGTCCTCCGTCCGGGAGTGACAGACCGTCGTGGTGGCGTTACCGAGCGGTTCCTTCTGGACGAGCAGGTTGGCCATCGGCTTGCCGACGATGTCCGAGCGACCGACCACGACGGCCTCCGCGCCCTCTGTCTCGACGCCGTGGTGTTCGAGCAACTTCTGAATCCCGTGGGGGGTACACGGTTTGAACCGGGCGTTCCCGGCGACGAGTCGCCCGACGTTCTCGGGGTGGAAGCCGTCCACGTCCTTCTCGGGGTCCACGCTCCGGAGGACGCGGCGTTTGTCCACCTGCTCCACGACCGGCATCTGGACGAGGATGCCGTGGACCTCGGGGTCGGCGTTGAGGTCGTCGATGGTGTCGTACAGCTCTTGCGCGGGCGCGTCCTCGTCGATTTCGACGTGGATGCCCTCGATGCCGACCTCCTCGCAGTCGCGCTGTTTCATCGAGACGTACGTCTCGCTGGCGGGGTCGTCGCTCATCAGCACCGTGGCCAGACCCGGTCGGACGCCGGCGTCGGCCAGCGTCTCGATGCTGTCCTGCAAGTCGGTCCGAATCTGCTCGGCGACGGCGTTCCCGTCGATTAGCTCCGTCATTGCCCGAACGTCCGACGCCGAACCCCTTCAACCCTCGGATATGTGCGTATTTTCCCCCCCCTCTTCACTCGTTTAATGCACGTACATGCATTATATCGGGTTCGGGAGTCGCGTTTGCTTCTCGGGTATACGGTCGCGGGTCCGCTGTTCGACTCCCCGCGTCTGAAATCTCACCTTCTACGTCGGAAGTCTCAGCGGGAATCGTGATAAGAAAAGAGACAATACTCGAATTAATTTCTGATTACCGTAGCGGCGAAGGCCGGTTCACTCGTACAGGGGGTTCGCGTCGCAGAGTTCCTGCACGTCCTCGGCGACTTCGGCCTTCACGTCCTCGTCGTCCAGATTGTCGATGACGCGCGCGATGAGGTCGCCGACGTACCTGCAGTCCTCCTCGTCGAATCCGCGCGTCGTGAGCGCGGGCGTGCCAGCGCGGATGCCGCTGGGGTTGAACGCCGACCGTGTCTCGCCCGGGACGGTGTTGCCGTTGAGGACGATACCGACGTCTTCGAGGGCTTCCTCGGCGTCGCCGCCCGTGACGTCGGGGTGGGACTCCCGGAGGTCCACCAGCACGAGGTGGTTGTCGGTCCCGCCGGAGACGAGACTGAACCCGTGTTCGGAGAGGGACTCACCCAGCGCCTTCGCGTTCTCGACGGTCTGTTCGGCGTACTCCTCGAACTCGGGTTCGAGCGCCTCGCCGAACCCGACGGCCTTGCCCGCGATGTTGTGCATGAGGGGACCGCCCTGCGCGCCGGGGAAGACGGCCGAGTCGATGTCGTCGGCGTACTCCTCGTCGGCCATGATGATGCCGCCCCGTCCGGCACGAATCGTCTTGTGGGTCGAACCGGTGACGAAGTCGGCGATGCCGACGGGCGAGGAGTGGACCCCGGCGGCGACGAGTCCCGTGATGTGGGCGATGTCGGCCATGTGGTAGGCGTCCACGGCGTCGGCCGCCTCCTGAATCGTCTCCCACTCGACTTCGCGGGGGTACGCCGAGTACCCCGAGACGATGATGTCGGGGTCGAACTCCTCGGCCTGTTCGCGGAGGGCGTCGTAGTCGATGTACCCCGTCTCGGCGTCCACCTCGTACTGCTCGACCTCGTACACCTGTCCGGCGAAGTTGGCCGGGTGGCCGTGACTGAGGTGGCCGCCGTGAGTCAGGTCCAGCGAGAGTATCTTGTCGCCGGGTTCGAGCATAGCGAGGTAGACGCCCATGTTCGCCTGCGACCCGCTGTGGGGTTGGACGTTCACGTACTCGGCACCCCAGAGTTCCTTCGCGCGCTCGACGGCGAGCGATTCGATGGTGTCGGCGTGTTCACAGCCCGCGTAGTAGCGCGACCCCGGGTACCCCTCGGCGTACTTGTTGGTGAGGGCGCTCCCCTGCGCCTCCATCACGGCCTCGCTCACGTGGTTCTCGCTGGCTATCATCGCGAGCGTGTCGCGCTGGCGCTCTACCTCGGCTTCGAGGGCGTCTGCGACTTCGGGGTCAACTCCGCGGACGCGGTCGTACTTCATACAAAAAAATCGGTGCGTCCCGGAGTATAAGCTTACCTTTCGCGGGGAAGACTCCGGGCGACAAAAATATAAAGTCCCGGTGAGACACGTTGTACAACGCCGACATGATTGAGTGGGAGGAGACGAATTCTGGGTTACGAGTGTTCGACCGCACGAAGACGGAGGTGTCCATCGACACCGACACGTGGGAGGCGGTCGAGACCGGTTACGACATCCAGCGGCCGCTCGACGGCACCGTCTCTGGCCGCGTGTCGGAGCTTCGACTGCCGCCGGCGCTGGTGAAGGCGACGGAACTGGAGTCGGGCGAGGAGCACAAGCACGGCGGGGACGCCGAATCCCTCGACCTCCCGAGCGGCGAGTACCTGCTCAACGTCACGCTCAACATCAAGACCTACGTCCGGTTCTCCGGCCCCGCGACCGTCTGGAAGAGCGACGATTACACAGAGCTTCACGTTTCCTTCCCGGAACCGACGCTCGTGACGTTCGGATTCCGGAGTCATCACGAGGTGCCCGTGAACACGATTACGGTACCTCCGACCCCGGAAGGAGTCGCGACGGCAGTTACGTACTCGTCGTCGTCACAGAAGACGACGGGGCCGGACCGGTCGTATCCGACGCTCCGGGGCCACCCGCCGAAGGTCGAACTCGGGGGCAGAACCGAGATTCCCGACCCGGTGCGCGACGAACGACCAGACGTGGGTATCGAGTTGGTCGTCCCCGACGAGTTCGAGTGCGTCTTCGTCGCGGCTCCGCTCGCGTACTACTTGCAGGCCGAGATGACCGTGGCGAACCGACGCTCACCGCTTCTACGCGCCCCCGAGGCCGGGGTCGAGTACGAGTTCGCACAATTACCCGACTTCCAGCACGAAGTCGTGACCGTGCTCCGGCGCGTGTTCTTCCTCGACTGTCTCGTCCGAACCGCCGGCGAGTATAGTTGGGAGTTCGCCGAGATGTCACTCCTCGACGACATCGACATCGACGCCGAGGCCGCTTACGAATCGACGCCGGCCGAACAACTGGCGACGTACCTCGACGCGCCGTACGAGCGCATCGACGACGAGTTACCGGAGTGGCACCTCGCGATGCACGTCGAACCAACTCCGGACCACGCCATGTCCCTCCCGTACCTTCTCGACACCCTCAGCCTCGTTTATCTCCCCGAGTCGTCGGAGTTGGAGAAGGACGAACTACTGAACAAGTCCATCGACGACTTCTACCGGGCGGGCGACCCGCAGGCCCGGCCCCCGAAGGCGGCCGCGGGGATGTTCCGACAGGGTCCCGGCCCGGTCAAGTCAGTGGACAGGCGCGACCCCGTGCTACACGAGGGGCAGGTCAACGGCTGGTTAGCCGACGGCGTCCCGATAGACGTCTTCAAAGCGGTCCCGGAGGCGTACGAGAACAAGTTCGACTACCTCCACGAAAGCGGTGACGGCGACATCGACGTGACCGTCATCCTGAACGACGAGGAGATGGTGGACGAACACGAGGAGGTCGCCGAGATTTACGAGGAACGCGCCGAGGAACTTCCCATCGACGTGACCGTCCACGAACACCTCACGAAGGCCCAACTCGCGGAGGTGCTGGAATCGCCCCACGACTTCGTCCATTACATCGGTCACTGCGAGGAGGACGGTCTGCGCTGTACGAACGGTAACCTAGCCGTCTCCACTCTCCAGGAAAGCAACGTCCAGACGTTCTTCCTCAACGCCTGCGGGTCGTACTACGAGGGCCGAGATTTGGTCAAGAAGGGGAGCGTGGCCGGAGCAGTGACGTTCACCAAAGTCCTCAACAAGCAAGCGGCGAAGGTCGGCGTGGCGTTCGCTCGATTACTCATCAACGGTTTCAACATCGACCTCGCGCTCCGGTTCGCGCGTCGTCGCATCATGATGGGGAAAGACTACGCCGTGGTCGGTGATGGGACCCACGTTCTCACTCAGACCGAAAACCGGTACCCCATCTTCCTCAGCATCGAAGAGAACGACGATGGGACGTTCAACCTAATTCACGAACACAGACCTGCGGACACCAACGGGATTATTTTCCAGATTTATCACAAGGACCACAGCGAGTATCATCTCCAAGGAACGGAGGTCCAGCTGACTCTACACGAAGACGAACTCCTGATGTTCCTTGACCGTGCGGAAGCTCCGGTACTGTACGACGGCGAACTGTACTGGTCCGAAGAATTGAAGGGCGTTCTTACTTAGGGTCCGGCCGCCGACCCCGACGCCGCGTGCGTCGTCAGTTTGCCCGAAAGCACTACTCCTCCTAGCGCGAGGGTGTACGCGGCGTCCATCGTTCTCGGATTGTCAACGAGCCACTGTCGAATTTTGCCTTGCATGGCGTGTTTCTTGTTACTTAGGCACACTACTTGATTGTTTCGCATCTTTCACCTGTAAGTACCGCCCCAGTAACATGGGAAATCTGGCGTTAAAACTACTCTATCGTGTAAGGAATCCGTTGCGTCGGTGTGGAATCGCCGTTTCGTCGCGGATTTGACCACGATGGTCACGAACAATCTACCGAACAAGCCGAAAATCGAAACCTGTTCCTGCGTTCGATTAGAATTGTACGACTGACAACCAAATACCCTCGTATAATCCGTGATTTCCCCCCGTTATTAACGTTAAAATTAAGTAGGGGTAAAACGTTTGTCGGTACATGGAGACCGAATCGAATTTACTCGACCAAGAAATCGCCGAAATCCTTCGGACAGTTATCGACGAAGCGCCGGACACGCTGCTCGTGGTCAATCCGTCGCGAAACGCCATCGAGGAGCTAATCAACGTCGCCACCGAGTACGAGGGCGACCTGCCCGAACTGCGCATGCTCGCGCAGTCGGGGACCCTGAAAGACGTGATGGAAGACTTCATCGTCGCCAGTAACGCGGCCGACCTCATCGACGCCGGGTCGCTGTCGCTGCGCACGACCGACGAGGTCCCGAGCAACTCCCTGCTCGTCACCGACGAAGTCGTCATCGCGCTCGTGACCGCCGACGACCGCGTGGGCGGTCTGACCTCCGACGACGACGAGTTCGTCTCGGAGGCGTACGACTCCTACTCCGCGCAGTTCGAGTCGGCCGACGAGTTCTCGCTGCGCACGCCGCCGCTCTCGCGCGTCCGCGACACGCTCGGCGAGGAAATCAGTCCCGAGGCCCAGCAGGACTTCGACGAGGTGCTGTCCTCGATGGAGACCGCCCGTGGCGACGGCAACGGACTCGACGAAGTGACCATCAGCCTGCTCGTGGCCGCGAAGAACGAGGCCCTGCTGTACGACATCAGCAAGTGGGGCGAAGACGTCGGTATCGCCAGCAAGGCGACGTTCTCGCGCACGAAGACCAAGCTCGAAGACATGGGTCTCATCGGCACCGAGAAGGTCCCCATCGACGTGGGTCGTCCGCGCCTGCGCCTGAAACTGGCTAACGACGACCTCCGTAACGCCGAGACCGACCAGCTCGCGAGCGCGGCCCAGAGCCTGCTTCACTGACGACCCGAATCGACTTATTTTTCGCCCGATAGCCCCCGAGCGATAGCACCGCGTTTTTCCCGGCCGACTGCGACCGTCCCGGTATGAGTACACCGACCGTCGGACTCGTCGGCGCGGGTCCGGCAATCGACGCCGTGACGGCGGCGCTCGCCGACGTCCGGGCCGAAACCGTCGAGTGCGACCCGGAGCGCGTCGCGGCCGCCGACTTCGCCGTCGTGGTCGGCGAGACCGGTGGCGACGAGTTCGTCGCGGCGAACCGCGCGGCCCGCGACGCCGGAACGCCGTGGCTTGCGGTCGAACTCGGCGGCGTCGGCGGACACGCGATAGCGAACGTGGACGCCGCGGTCTCCGGATTCGCACCCGCAACCGCCTGCTGGCAGTGCCTGCGGACCCGAGTCGCGGCCAACCGCGGCGACGAGACCGGGCGTAGCGACGGAGACGGGAGCGGCGTCGAAATTACTGCGGCCAGCGCGCGCTACGCGGGCGCGCTCGCCGGACGCGAGACCGCGACGTTGCTCTCCGGCGGCGAGTCCGCCGCCCTCGGCGGCGTCGTGGAGGTGCCCCACGCCGAGCGAACTCTCCTCCCCGTGCCGGGGTGTGACGTCTGCGGCGAGACGTCGAGCGGTGACCCGGGGAGCGACTCCGACATCCACCGCGAGTACGCCGCGACCGAACTGGAGGACGCCCTCTCGCGGGCCGAGCAGGCCGTGGACGAGCGCGTCGGCGTCGTCTCCTCAATCGGCGAGGCGGAGTCGTTCCCGACGCCATACTACCTCGCGGAACTGGCCGACACGACGGGGTTCAGCGACGCGCAGGCCGCCGAGCGGGCCGCCGGCGTCTCCGACGACTGGAACGAGGCGCTGATGAAGGCGCTCGGCGAGGCGCTTGAACGCTACGCCGCGGGAGTTTACCGGACCGCGGCGTTCGAGACCGCTCGCCCGGCCGACCTCGACTCGGCGGTCGGTCCGGCGGCGTTCGTCGGTCCCGACGGGTGGTCGAATCCCACGGCCGACGACAGCATCGCGTGGGTCGAAGGCGAGAACCTCCGGACGGGCGAACCGACGCGCCTCCCGGCCGAGTTCGTCCACTTCCCGCCGCCGGAGGTCCGGTACAAGCCGTCCATCACGACCGGTCTGGGTCTGGGTAGTTCGACCGTCGAGGCCCTGCTCTCGGGTCTCTACGAGGTGCTGGAGCGCGACGCCACGATGTTGGCGTGGTACTCCACGTTCGAACCGCTGGAACTCGCGGTCGAGAGCGAGCAGTTCGAGACGCTGCGGTCGCGAGCACGCGCGGAGAATCTCGACGTGACGGCGCTGCTGGTCACGCAGGACGTGGACGTGCCGGTTGTCGCCGTCGCGGTGCATCGGGACGGCGAGTGGCCGCGGTTCGCGGTCGGGTCCGACGCCGACCTCGACCCGGACGCCGCGGCCGGCAGCGCGCTGGCCGAGGCGCTCCAGAACTGGATGGAACTCCGGTCGATGGGCGAGGACGACGCGGCCGACGCCGACGGCGCTATCGGCCGGTACGCCGACTTCCCGGAGGCGGCCCGCGAGTTCGTCGCGACCGACACCGCGATTCCCAGTGCGAGCGTCGGCCCGTCGGACCTCCCCGCGGGCGCGGCCGAACTCGACGCCGTTCTCGACCGCCTCGTCGACGCCGACCTGTCGGCCTACGCCGCGCGTCTGACCACCCGAGACGTCGAGCAGTTGGAGTTCGAGGCGGTCCGCGTGCTGGTCCCCGAGGCCCAACCGCTGTTCACCGGTGAGACCTTCTTCGGCGAGCGCGCCCGGAGGGTCCCCGCGGAGATGGGCTTCGAGTTCCGTCCCGACCGCGACCTCCATCCCTACCCCTGAGCGTCCGACCTTCGGCGAACTGCGTCTCTTTCTCTCTCTTCGCCGCTGCTCGCTTCTCTTTTCCCCTCTCCTCCTCGCGGCAATCGGACCCGAAACCGTAACCCACTACAGCGGTCGCCGGACTACGGGGACGCGTGTACTCGCCGACTCGTCTGGCAGGCTACGCCGTGCTGTTGCTCACGCCGGCCGCGTTGCTCGCTCGCGGACTGCTCACCACCGGTCTCTCGGCCCCCGTCGTCGGTCTCGAAGTCGGACTGGTGCTCGCCGGGGGCGTCGCGGTGGTCGCCGAGCGCGAACACGCGCTCGAAGCGCCCGGGGCGTACGAACCGGAACGGGGGGACTTGCTGGACGCGCTCGCGGTCCTCGTCGCGGCGGTGGTCACCTACGTCCTGAGCGTTCGCGCCGGACTCGGTCCGGTCGTCGCGTCCGCGCTCGTCGGCCTGCTCGCTGGTGTCTTCGCCACCGAAATCGCGGTTCCTGCCTACTGCGGGTCGTTCGTGGGCATGGCCTCGCCCACCCTGTTCCCGTCGGTCGGCCACCTCGCGCTGGCGGGCCTGCTCTCGGGAGCCGCGTTCGTCGCCGCCGAACGCGCGTTCGCCGGGTTCGGCGGGAAACTGGGCACGCTGGCGCTGTTCGGGTGCGCGACCACCGCGGTGGTGACCGACGCTACCTACGCCGCCGGCGGGACGTTCCGGTGGACCAGCGCCGCCCTCGTCGTTCCGGTCGCGGTCGTCGGCGCCGTCGGGGCCGTCGTCCTTAGCGTCCGCCTCGAACTGGGTGCGGTGGTCGGGTCCGCGCTCGTGGGGCTACTGGCCGGTCTTGTTCTCCCGATGGTCCCGTTCGGGCCGGGCGAGACGCTGGCCGCGGCCGCGTTCTGCGCGTCGTTCGTCGGGATGTCCTCGACGGACCGACTCGGCGGTGAGGGACGGGTCGCGCTCGCCGGGGCCGTCTGCGGACTCGTCTTCGTCGCGGTCGCGGCCGCCTTCGTCGGGGCGGGCGGCAAACTCGGAACCGTCGCGTTCGTCTCCTGCGTCACGACCTCCGGCGCGGAGACAGCGCTTTCGCGGACGCTGAGGGTCTGAGATTCGGAGTTTCGAATGGTTGCGCAGGCAAGGTTTTATACCGCGACTCGTCGTACGTGCTAACGTATGACGGCGTTCATACCGTTCGACTACTCGGGGGTGAGTCGATGACTTCTGAATACGAACTCGACTGTGCGAACTGCGGAACGTCGCTGACTCGTCGAGAGGTCCCCGCGGAGACGCTCGGGTTCGGCGCGCTGGATTCGCTGGAGGTTGCGGAGTGTCCCGACTGCGGCGGGCGATACTTCCCCGAGACCACGCTGGAACGACTGGAAACGTAGACGGTGGAAAATCGAACCGGAATCGGAGATAGAGCGGCGGACTGACCCGTTTTCAGATGCCGAACGTCGCCCGGAGCATGTCGCGCGTGCCCGGACCGAGACCGACCGCGACGATGGCGACGAGTAACAGGATGGCGTAGCGCGGACTCTCCTCGAATATCTGCTCGTCGAACACCCAGACCACGAACACCGCGGCCACGATTTTCACCACGAGGAAAGGCCACGCGGTGCCGACGAGTTGGATGACCGGTTCGGGGAACTGCTCGCCGACGCCGATGAGCGCGCGGTTCACGGGGTGTTTCGGCACGAGGTCGGCCGGGAGACCGAGTTCCCTCGCCCAATCGATGCCGACGACGTTGGCCACGCCGTCTACGGCGTGCGCCCAGATGACGACCAGACCCATCTGGCCCGTTCCGCGGTTGACCTCGGGCGCGTAGCGCTCGACGGTCTCCCACGTGAGCCACGTGACCAGCGTCGCACCGACGAGGACGACGGCCGTTATCTGCGGGTGGAAACTCACGTTGTCGGTGGTGAACGCGAGGACGCTCAGATAGCCGAGCGTCGCCGCGAGCAGGCCCGTGCCGACGCCCGCCAGCGGGTAGTAGTAGCTCTCGGTCGCGCCCGAGTCCCGGAGCCAGACGCTCGCGAGCAGGGCGGCCAGCGTGATGGCGAACATCGTGAAGTAGATGACCGGGCTGATGATGAGGGTGTTCCACGGGAACGAGATGGCGGCGTCGGCGGCCGACAGGCCGTCGAAGGCGTCTTCGAGGACGCGCAGCGCCCCGCCGAACAGCATGTAGGGGAACAGCGCGTAGAACAGGCCGCGGTCCCGTCCGACGTCGAGTCGCCGGAGCATGAAGACCACGCCCAGCAGCGCGAGCAGCATCGTGAGCGCGTAGCCGACCTCCGAGACCAGCGTGTACCCGGGGTAGGCGACCGGTTCGGCCGCGGCCCGACACGCCGCCGCGTCACTGAGGAACGACACCGAACCGTCGGCGTAGACCGCGCACTGGGCGCTCTTGGCGTCTGCGACGACCGGCCCCCAGAAGTAGTGCCAGACGAATCCGTAGTAGACGCGCTCCGGGAAGACGAGTGCGCCGCCGACCAGCGCGACGAACAGCGCCGCGACCGTCCCGCCCCAGAGGCGTTCCGTGTCCATACTCTCGGTTGCGGTGCCCATGTGTCCCACAGCGGAACCGGGCGGTTTTACGGTTCCGGTCTCGTGTCGACGAGGTTCACGGTCTCGCGGAGTCGGTCACTCCACTCAGACCTCGCTCCCGTCGATGGGAAGTTCCTCGGTCTCGTAGGGCGTGCCCAGAATGACCATGGTCTGGGACCGGGCGAACCCGTCCATCTGCGCGATGTTGTCGAACATGAGTTCGCGGAGCCGGTCGGCGTCCCGGGCGTACACCCGCATCAGCACGTCCCACGACCCGGTCGTGAGGTGGACCTCCTGCACGCCCGGGACGTCTTCGAGTCGGCCGAGAGTGTCCTGTTCTTGGCCCTGCTCGACCTGCAGACCGACGACCGCCGAGATGCCGTAGTCGAGCGCCTTTGGGTCCACCTTCGCGTGATACCCCTCGATGACGCCCGCGTCTTCCATCCGGTTCACGCGGTCGTGGACGGTCGCGCTCGACATGTCGATGCGGCGCGCGATTTCGCTGAACGGCGTTCTCGCGTCTTCCTGTAAGGCTTCTAAGATTTCGCGGTCGGTATCATCGAGTTCCATACTCTACATCAGATTCTTTCAGACTAAATATCCTTAGAATTCTTTCCGTCAGAATCTCGGGGTTTATGGTAATTAATAAAACACTTCTCGCCTCAGGCGACGTTCTCGAGCGCGCCGAGGAACTGCTCGTGCGCCTCGCCGTTCGAGGCGACGAGGCTCTCGGAGTCGTGTCGCCACGGGTCGCCGTGGCGGTCGGTCACGGTGCCGCCCGCCTGCCGGACCATGTGGACGCCGGCCACGGTGTCCCACGGGTTCGGGTCCACGTTCGTCACCGCGCCCTCCAGCGACCCGGCAGCGACCATACCTAGCGTGACCTGCGCCGACCCGAACCGCCGGATGTCGGCGAACCGTTCGACGAGTTCGCGGCAGACCTCGGCGTACTCGTCTCGGCGGTCGAAGTCCCACCAGAAGGTCGGCGAGACGGCGAACGTCTCGGGGTCGGTCCGCTCGCTGACCGACACCGCCTCGCCGTCGCGACGGACGCCGTCGGCCCCCGCGACGAACGTGTCGTCGAGCGCGGGACAGTCGTTGACCGCCGCCACGGGGTCGCCGTCACGGACCGCCGCGACGCTGGTCGTCCAGACCGGAATCGACCGGACGTAGTTGTTCGTCCCGTCGATGGGGTCGATGACCCACGCGTCGCCCTCGTCGGGCACCGCCTTCAACTCGTCCTCCTCCTCGCCGACGATGGCGTCGTCGGGGTACTCCTCGCGGATGACCTCGATGACCCGGCGCTGCGTCCGGCGGTCAGCCTCGGTCACCACGTCGGTCTTGCCGGACTTGGTCTCGACGTCGATGCCCTGACGGAAACTCTCGGCGGCGACTTCGCTCCCCTCGCGCGCGGCGCGCTTGGCCACGGCGAGGCGCTCTTCGGCGTCGTCGGTCATATCGGTTGGTCGGCCGTCCCGGGAAAAGTGTTGTCGGTTCGTCGCCTCTGCGCCGAGTCGCTGTTCGCGGACACGGACTCCCTACTCCGCCGCCTCGCGGTCACCGGCCGAGTCGCCTCCCCCCTCGCCGTCCGGCGCTACGTCGTCGTTGAGTTTCGCCACGCCGCAGTCGATGCAGAACACCACCGCACCGCCGTCGTTGGCGGTCCGGCCGTCGGCGTCCGACCGGGCGTGTCGAACGTGGCGGTCCGAGTCGGTGTCCAGCGACGCGCCGCAGTCGGCACAGGTCGCCGACTCCCCGTCGCTCGCGGCCGGGGTCGCATCGTCGGGCGTCGCGCCGGCCTGACTCCCACTGCCCCGCGCCGCGTCAGTCGTTTCCGTCCCGGACTCAGTTCCGTCGCGGACCCGAATGGAGTCGGTCGGTTCCACGTCGTAGCCGTGGGCGTGGAACGACCCGAGGCAGTTGTAGAGACCGCGCTCGTAGACGTCGGGTTCCTTGCTGATGCCGACGTGAGAGCCGATTTTGGCGTCGGCCCAGTAGGCGCTGTGGGGTCCCTCGAACAGGCGTTTCAGCAGGCGCGGGTCCACGTCGAGTTTCACCCACCCGTCGTAGTCGTCGGTGTCGGCGTCCGCGACGAAGCGATAGCCCGACCCGTCCATCGAGAGTTCGAGGAACACGTCCCCGACCAGCGGGAGGAGGACCGTGGTATCGCTGGTGAAGCCGATTTGCTCCCGCTTGTCCGCCAGATTCCGATAGGCGTAGGGGACGTACGACAGCAGTTCCCCGAGCGTCGGTATCGGGTCGGTCTCGTAGTCGAACTCGCGTTCGGCCAGCACCTCCTCGACGTACTCGCGCTTGGCCTGCTGGTCCACGGGTTCGAACTCGGCGGACTTCTCGCCGGACGCGAGGCTGACGTGTTCGCCCGAGTTGAGGAAGACGCACTCTGAGTCGTCGGGGGCGTGGGTCTCGAAGAACGCCTTGGCCTGCTCGCGCGGCGGGTTCGCGGTGTACTCGTTGAGGTGCGCGAGGTCGCCCGCCAGCACGTACTCGCCCGCGAAGGGCATGTAGTAGTCCGGTTCGAAGAGGTCGAGGAAGTCGAGCGCCAACTCGTGTTTCTCGCGAATCACTCGGTCGCGCTCGCGAATCTTCCGCTCGTGGTCGTAGTTGGTCACGGCCTGCGGATAGAACTGGGCCGCGCTGTACTGGTGACACAGCATGTCGATGTCGCCGTAGTCGCGCTTTATCTTCCGGCAACTCGACTCGGCGATGGGGTAGGGGCAGTCGTTGGTGTTGACCAGCGTGAACTCGCCGTTGTCGATGACCGCCATGGAATCGACCTGCGTGGACCCGGTCTCGTCGGCCTTCTCGTCGTACCACGAACAACCGAAGAAGTTGCCGCAGAGTTCCGGGTCGCAACCGTCGGCCGCGAGGACGTTGATGTGCATGCCGTCGCCGAGGTGAGTGCGCTCGCCGTGGGGGAGTTCGGTCACCTCGAAACCGAGGTCCTCGATGGCGTTCTTGAGGTAGTCCCACCGATAGTCGTGGACGAGGACCGGGATGTCCGAGTCCATTCGCTCCAGCGTCGCGGGGTCGAAGTGGTCCGGGTGGATGTGGGAGATGTAGATGTAGTCCACGTCGTCGAAGTCCTCGGGTTCGAAGTCGGGGTCGGGGTAGTGCGCCCACGACCCGTAGTAGGCCCCGTCCACGAGCCACGGGTCGCACAGGACTTTGGTGTGTTCGTCCTCGACGAGGATGGCGGCAGACTCGAGATACGTGACGTTCATGTGACCGATAGTAGACAGGTTCGCCTATCGTTATACGCTTCCTACGACCCGGTACCCGGTACATGCGCCCCGCTCAAACGGGGTCTGTGAGTCGCGCTGACGACCGGTGAAACGCGGTTAGGGTCCGCCTACCGTGGCTTCTCACCAGAATCCGGAGTCCGACCCGAAGCCGCCGTCCGACCGTCCGGGACGCCGAGTCCGACACCGTAGGAGGTTTATATACCTACCTCTTTAGGAGAAAACGCCAGGCCGAGACCCGAACGGAGACCGACCGCGTGCGAGGGTAGCCAAGCCTGGCCAACGGCGGCGGACTCAAGATCCGCTCCCGTAGGGGTCCAAGGGTTCGAATCCCTTCCCTCGCATCGCAAGCGCGGCGTCGCCGCGTCAAAGATGCAGGAAGACCGCTTCGGAGCGTTCTTCCCTCGCAAAACTGACGGCCCACGCGGGCCCTCGCAACACTTCTGACCGGACGCTGATTGGGAGTCGATAGTTCCTCCTATCGTCGCCGATTGAGCGTCCACCCACGTCAAGAGCTAACTGCGTGCGAACCGTGAGCGAGGTTCGATGCACTGGCAACGACGGCGCGACCTCGAAGGCGGCAAGGAACTCGGCGTCTGGCTACTGGTGGACGACGACAGCGTCGAGCGCGAACTCTACGTCGAGAGCCACGAGTACCGCGGCGGGAACTTCGACGTGTACACGACCGGCGGCGACGACGAGTGGAACCACGAGGGGGAGTTCGAAACGAGTCGAGCGGCGTTCGAGCGCGCTCTCGACGTTCTGGAAGCCAGTCCGCATCCGGTAGAAGACGGGTGACGGAATCACCGAACCTGCGAGTCGTCGAGCGACCGGCGGCCGAGTCCGAAGTCAGTCGAACAACTGCACGGGTTCTGCTTCGCGCTCGGCGAAGTGGTCCTCCAACGCCCGCTTCCGGTTCCGAATCTCGTCGGGTTCGTGCGAGTCCGACCCCGCGACGAACGCCACGCCGCGCTCCCGGAGCGCCGCCCGGAAGTCGGACGCGGGATGGTACTCGCCGTAGTCTCGGAGGACGCGCCCGGCGTTGAGTTCGGGCACCGTCCGCGACCCGCGGAAGGCGTCGGCGACGAGTTCGTGGTGGTCCGCGGTGGTGTACCCTCGGAGTTCGGGCGTTCGCTCGGGGAGGTCCACGTGGGCCGCGACGGCGAACAGTTCCGACTCGACGAGGTCGGCGAGTCGCTCGTAGTAGTCGTCGACGAACGCCCGGCGCTCGCGCTCGGACTGGTCGGCGAAGGGTGCGCTCCGTTGGACGTTGGTCCCCGCCACGCGGTGGACGCTCCCGACGGCGTAGTCGAAGTCGGCCTCGTCCAGAAACGACGCGATGTCGCCCTCGTCGCGGGGGTCGTAGTCGAGTTCTACCGCATCGAAGATTCGGAGGTCGTACTGCTCGCGGAGCGATTCGATGGCCTCCCGCCGGAGCGGATAGGTCCGGTCGAGGTTGATGCCGTACTCGCGCTTCTCGCGCTGGAGGCCCTCGCGTTCGGCGACGTTACAGTGGTCGGCGAACCCGACCCCACGCAGACCGGCGTCGGCGGCGGCGTCGAGCATCCGCGGCATCTGCGTACCGTCCGAGTAGTTCGAGTGGACGTGATAGTCGTGGACGACGGACACGACTGCTGGTTCGTTCGCTACCGGCGTATCTGTTGCGGTCGTCGCGAACTCGGGCCGGTCGCCGCGGACTCTGGGGCCGGTCAGCGCGGACTCAGTTCCGGTCGTCGCAATCTGTGACGACCACCAGTCCGGTGTCGTCGATGTGTACGCGGTAGCCCGCGTAGACGAACGTAATAGAGAGTTCGGCGTCCCCCTCGTTCCACGGCGGGTCGAACAGTTGGTTCATCGCGTCCGCGTCTACGGCGTCGTAGAGCGGCGGCAGGGAAGTCACGTCGTCGGTTCGCTCGAATTCGGTGTCCCGAACGACCGCCGTGATGGCCGAGACGACCGCTTCGCTCGCGGTCTCGCTGGGGTCGGCCCGATACCGGAGTTCGTCGGTCGAGACGCCAACCGAGTCCTCGCGCTCTCCCATACCGGCAGATGAACCACGACACGTGAATCCGCCCACGTTGAATGGCCAACGATTTAAGTGTCGTTCCGACCCCCGAGCGTACCTCTGACGAGACTCGTCTGCCCGCGCCGGAGTCGCGCCGACAGCGCTTGGTCGGAGATACCGAGGTCGTCGGCCAGTTCCGACAGCGTCGTCCGGCGCGGCACGTCGAAGTATCCGGCGTCCAGCGCGTGGACGAGCGCTTCCCGTTGGGAGGCAGTGACGCCGTACTGCCGTCCGTCGGCGGTCTCCCCCTCCCCGTCGTAGATGCCCACGAGCCGGAACGCGAGGTCCCGCTCCCGACAGGCGTCTCGAAAGGCGAACAGCGCGTCTCTGTCCGGAACGCGTGCACGAATTCGAGTCTCGTCGCTGTCGGCGGTCACGTCGAGGAACACGATGTCGTGTTTCGCGGCGACCGAGTGCGTCGTTCGCTCGCCGGCGGACTCCGAGAGGGTCACGCGGTAGAGTCGTCGCTCTCCGTGGTCCCCGAGTACGCTGTAGTCCGTGGCGGTCGTGTCCGTTTCGACGCCCGACTCGAACGCCTCGAAGTCGTCGCCGCTCGCCCAGAAGACGAACCGCTGGCCGCCGTCGGGCGTCGGTCGAACGTCCTCGGTCTCCAGTTCCATGTCTGGCACGCACGCTCTCGCCTCGCGCAGTATCGGGTAGCGGACCGAGAACTCCGCCACGAAACTCATTACCGGGGCGTAGAAATCGCACTTAAATATCACTTTCGTAAGTAAACTTTCAATTGTTCCGTCCCGCTTCGGTCTCGGGCTTCCTCGACCCGTGTCGTCGAGTCCCGCTATTCTCGACTCTGTTCCCCACTGTCCGACGACGTTACACGGCTACAGGTCCACGTAACCGACATGGACGAACACACCCGCGACGAGTCGGTCGGGCCGCCCAGAACGGGGAGTCCGACGGGGTGGCTTCCGGCGGAGGGTCACTGGCGACACGACACGCTCCGACGCGCGACGGCCCACGGCGTGCGCCTGTTCAACGCCGGGGAGTTCCACGAGTCTCACGACTGCTTCGAGGACGCGTGGTACAACTACGGCAGCGGCACCACCGAGTCGAAGTTCTGCCACGGGATGGTGCAGGTCGCGGCGGGCGCGTACAAGCACTTCGACTTCGAGGACGACGGCGGGATGCGGTCGCTGTTCGACACCGCGCTCCAGTACCTCCACGGCGTTCCCCGGGATTACTACGGCGTGAACGTACTGGACGTGCGCGAGACGATGACGCGAGCGCTCGACGACCCCTCGGTGCTGGAGGGGTGGCAGATAGAACTCGACGGGCGAACCCCGACCGCAGACGACTCGGACTTCGCCTACGCCGAGTCCTTGGAGTGAACGGTGCCCGGGTCTCAGGTCTCTCATCGGTCCCTTATTCCCGCCTTTGGCGCCTCTATCCCCCTAATTTCGCTCTCGTCCCCGGTTCCGATAGGCAGTCAATGCGAATCGACAACTTATATTGCTTCCCCGCCGATGGTGTAGTCAGAGTGGTCCCTGACCGCGCACACGATACCCAACCGGAGGTCACGACATGACTACGACCGACACCCACCCCGACGACACGGCCGACGCCGAACCGTGCGGTCCCGAGAGCGGCGTTTCACTCGACGCCACTTTCGCTGCGCTCGCGGACCGGGAGTGTCGGGACCTGCTCTGGCGACTCGCCGAGAGCGACGACGAAACGTTCCTCGTCACGGACCTCGCTGCGCGACTTACCGACGGGACCGAGAGCGACGACGCGACCGGCAACGCCGAGACGCGACTGACGGCCCGCCTGCACCACACCGTATTACCAAAACTCGACGACGCCGGACTGGTGGCGTACGAGACCGACCGCGGACTCGTCCGGAGTTGTCTCGACTCCCGGTACGCGGCGATGGTCGAGGGTATCGCCGGGTTCGAGTCGGCCGACCGACCGGTCCCGCTCGACACGCTGTTCGAGTTGCTGGCCGACTTCCGCCGCCGGACTGCCTATCTCACGCTCCTGCGACACGACGACCTCTCGTTGCCGGACCTCGCCGACGAGGTGGCGGTCGCCGAGCGCGGCGAACCCCTCTCGAAGGTGGACCCGGACGACGTGTTGCGGGTCTACCTCTCGCTGTACCACACGCACGTCCCGAAACTCGCGGACACGGGTCTGGTAGCGTACGACCAAGAGGACGACTACGTGGCGCTGACCGACGTCGGCCGGGCACTGGAATCCCCGACGCGCGCGCTGTGCGACCCGTCCGACGACTGAAAGTCGAAACCCTCAATACGTAGCGTTGCCCCTTTTTCCCCGATGCGAATCGAGCAGTTGGGCGAGGGTACGCCCGAGATTGCCGTGGTCGCCGGAATTCACGGCGACGAACCGTGTGGCGTCCGGGCCATCGAGCGAGTTCTCGCCGAATCCCCCGCGGTCGAGCGCCCCGTCAAGTTCGTCGTGGCGAACGAGGCGGCGCTGGAACGAGACGTCCGGTACGTCGAGGAGGACCTCAACCGTGCGTTCCCGGGCGACCCGGACGCGGACACCCACGAGCGACGGTTGGCAGACGCGCTGGCACGCGAGGTGAGAGACTGCACCACGCTGTCGCTGCACTCCACCCAGTCGTACGCCGACCCGTTCGCGCTGGTCGATACGGTCGATGCGGTCGCGCGCTCGGTCTGTCCGTACCTCCCGGTCTCCGTGGTCGTCGAGACCGGGGCCGAGAGCGACGGCAGACTCATCGAGTACCCCCACGTCGTCGAGGCCGAGTGCGGTCTGCAGGGGTCCGACGAGGCCGCCGACAACGCCGTGGAACTCGTTCACGGGTTCCTCGAAGCGACCGGCGCGCTGACAGACGCCGAACCCGTCGCGGGCGAGGACCGCGGCGAGGTCGAGGTGTTCAGCCTCGGCCACCCGGTGCCCAAGAACGCGGCCGACGAGTACGAGGTGTTCGCCGAGAACTTCGAACGCGTCTCGGCGGGCGAAGCGTTCGCCGCCGCCGACGGGCGGGAACTGGTCGCCGACGAACCGTTCCATCCGGTGCTGATGTCGCCGTACGGCTACGAGAACGTCTTCGGCTACCGCGGCGAACGCGTCGGCGTCCTCGACGTCTGAGGATTCCTGCGGGTGAGGCGTCCCTGCGAGCGAAAAATATCGGTTACTGAGAAGTCTCGACGATGTTTCCTCTGCGAACGCGTTCTGCGGAGCCGTAACTACCGAGTCGTCGAAAACCGCGGGAAAGAAGGGCCGATTACTCCTCTTCTTCTTCCGGTTCGCCGTCGTCCTCGCCGCCGAGCAGGCCGAGTTCGGCGAGGTACTCTTCGGTCTCGTCGTTCGAGAGTTCCATGAACTGCTCGGTTTCGGCGTCCACGGTGGCGATGCCGACGCCCTCCGGAGTGAGTTCGTCGTTGACGGACCCGAGCGCGCGGAGCGCGAGTTCGATGCCGCCGTCGAGGTCCATCGCTTCGGCGTAGTTGTCTTCGAGGTACTCCTGCAGTTCGCCGCGGTCCGCGCCGACCGCGAGCGCCTTCCACTCGTAGGGCGTCCCCGAGGGGTCGGTCTCGTAGAGGCGCGGTTCGCCGTCCTCGATACCGCCGATGATGAGCGCGACGCCGAACGGGCGCGCGCCACCAACCTGCGTGTACTGCTGGATGTGGTCGGTGACCTCTTTGGTCAGCGTCTCGACGCCGATGGGTTCGCCGTAGCGCAGGCGGTTGACCTGCGTCTGCTTCCGGGCGAAGTCGATGAGCTGGCGGGCGTCGGCGACGTGGCCCGCGGAGGCGATGCCGATGTGGTCGTCGGCCTTGTGAATCTTCTCGACACTGGTCCGCTCCATGAGTTCCGAACGGATGCGCTTGTCCACCGCGAGCACGATGCCGCCTTCCGTGCGGATACCGATACTCGCCGTGCCGCGCTTGACGGCCTCACGGGCGTATTCGACTTGGTAGAGCCGTCCGTCCGGGGAGAAGATGGTAATCCCACGGTCGTAGGCCTGCTGTTGGGCTTGTCCCTGCATAGTATCACTCGAAATCGAGTTCCGTCGCGCCCGCGAACGCGCCGTCGGTTCGCACGTCGAGGAGTCCGTCTCGCTCGACGGCCGACCGCTGGGCGTCCCCGAACACGACTTTTCTCTCGTCAGGAAATTGGCCGTCTGCTCCTAAATACTTTTCTTCACAGGCACGGACCGTACCGCTTATACCGCGGACGCGAACGCCGACGTGGTCGTTTTTCACTTCGTCGATGCAGGCAAGCGCGGCCCGTGCCTCGTCGGCGTGTCCGTGTCGGGCGCGAACGATAGCTTCCCCGGTGCCGTCCCCGAACTCGAACTGGAGGACCTGCAGGTCGGCGTCGGCGCTCCCGGCGTCGCCGAGCAGGTTCTGGGCCGCGAACCAGACGCTCCGCTGGAAGTCCCGGCGGTCGAAGTCGGCGTCCGGCCACGCTTCGAGTCCGACGGCGAGGTATCGCCATCTGGGTCGGAGGTGCTTCGGGAGGTGCTTCATCGGGTAGTTGGCGGTGATTGGTCGCGTGGTGGCTTGAAAGGTGGGTTTATCGGGCGTGATGGCGGATTCCAGCGGTGTTTCCCGCCGTGGCTATCTCTCCTTTCGGCGGCTAGCTACCGCGTCTACGGTGGTACCAATCTTCTCGGGCGGAGCCACCGAGTCAGTTCTCGTCCACGCGGTGGCGTCGAACGAGGGGTTCAATCTCCTCGGAGACGACCTCGGCATCGACTTCGGTCCAACCGCTGGTCGGCACGTCCTCGCTGAAGTTCACCTGTACGCCGGGAACGTGTTCGTCGTCCACCTCGCTCTTCCTGACGCGAGGGGCAATCTCTTGGAACACGACCTCCTTCGGAAGGGGGACCCACCCGCTTATCCGCGACCCCTCTCCGAGATAGACCTTCGAGACGTCGGGACCCGAGTCGTTCTCCGTCCCCGAGGGAACGCCGACCGTCTCCGCCTCCTCCGAGTTCCCGACCTCGCGAGCGTCAGCCATTCGCTCCGCTACCAACTCGTTCACACGCGCCGATTTGCGCTCGGCCTCGTCGAGGTCCTCGAACGTCGTCTCGACGGTGACCTCGTCTTGGTCGCGGGTCCCCGTCCCTCGCTTCGACCTGACCTTCACGAGTACGCTCCCGTTCTCTAGTTCGGTTACGTCCATGGACATCATTTTGACGTGTCGGCTGTTGCGACATTAACGTGCCGTTAGGAGAACGCCGCACGGAAACGAGGACGACCGCGTCGGCGCTACCGTGATGCGCGGCCGAGCAAGAGACCGTCTCCGAGCGGGAGGCACGTCACCGAGCGGTGGCGTCCGTCGCCGAGTTCACTCGCCGTTGCCGCGCTCGGCCACCAGCACGCCCACCTGCTCGTGGACGCGCTCGACCGCGGTCAGCGCGAACCCAGCGTCGGTCATTACGTCCGCCAGATGGCCCACCGTCGAGGGGTCGTCCACTTCCGGACTGTAGAACGGTTCGTCGGGGTTCGGTTCGCCGAAGAACATCACGTCGCCCAGCACGAACTTCCGCGGCCCCAGTTCCGCGATGGCTTCGATGGCCTCGCGCTTCTCCTCGTCGCTGAGGTGGTGCATCGCGAAGTTCGAGACGACGACGTCCGCGCTCTCCACGTTCGGTTCCCGGAAGCGCCCTTCGCCGAACTCGACGTTCTCGACGCCCTGCTCCGCCGCTTTTTCCCGCGCTCGCTCCATCATCCCCTCGCTGATGTCCCGGCCGATTACTTCCCCTGCGTCCTCGGCCAGCGCCAGCGCGATGGCCCCGGTGCCGGTGCCGAGGTCGGCCACGGTATCGCTCTCGTCGGGGTTCGCGTGGTCTACGACCAGCGAGACGGCGGCGCGGTACTCCTCGGTGTCGTTCTGGTTGTCGTCGTACTCGCCCGCTACCTCGTCGAAGCGCGAGGCGTGTTCCTCAAGGCTCTTCTTCATATCTGCCGCGTTTGACCCCCGGTGCAATGAACGCGTCGGACATGCGCTCGCGGTTCCGCTCGGCGAGGTCGGCCCACGCTCGGAGGCCCGCGCGAATCTGGTCGGCGGAGAAGCCGACGGTCTCGCCCACCGCGACCAACTCGCGGGGTGCCCGCAGCTGGAGGTGACTGGTCGGGTTCGCGCTGACGACGTAGGGCGTGTCGTACTTCTCGACTATCTCTCGGAGTTTCCGGAGGTCCTGCAGGGCCTGCACGCGCGGCCCGCCGTCCGACCGGAGGACCTGCGAGAGGTCGAACTCCACGTGCACGTGGTGTTCGACCGCGGCCTTCGCCAGCACGTGGTTGAAGTCGCCGCGGCCTCGCATCGGGTGGGCCAGCACGTCCACGCGGTCGGACTCCACCGCGAAGCGATTCAGCGCGTTGGTCCCGCCGTGGAGCGCCAGCACAGTGTGCTTGGGTCGGTAGTTGCCGACGTGGCCCGACGCGGTCTCGGGGTCGTCGGCCCGAATCTCGATGGCGTCCACCACGTCCACGCCGTACTCGTCGGCGATGCGTTCGGCGTCGTACTCGCCGGTCGCGTCGCTGTGGTTGCGAACGACGACGCCGTCGAAGTCGTACTCGGCGGCGGTGGCCGCGAAGCGCGCGACGGTGCTGTCGCCGTCGGGGTAGGCGTGGACGCCCTCGTAGCGTGGCATGGTGGACTGTACTCTCGTCGCGTGTGTTCTCCCGGCCGCGTTTTGGGTCTGTCCCTTCCGTTCCGGCGACCGTCACCGTCGCTCGCGGAGACTGACCGACAGAGAAAACGCCGACGGAGAGCGTCCTCAGAACTGGTATCGTCGGTCGTCCTTCTGCTGTTGCTGGGGGAACTGGTTCCCGCCGGTCATCTCGTCGTAGGTCATCCCCGAGAGGTACTCGTCGTACGTCACGTCGTACTCGCTCCGGAGGTGGAAGTCGAGGTTCCCCGTCTCGACCGCGCTCTGGAACAGCATGTGGACCGCCCGCCGGAGGAGTTCGTCGGTGTCGTCCGGGTCGAACGCCGCGTTCAGCATCGACAGTTCGTTGCGGGTCTCGCGGTCGAGCGACACGCCCACCTCGTCGCCGAGGTCGGTGTACTCGTCCTCGATGTCGGCCTGCAGGTCGTCCAGACTCATGTCGGGAGCCTCGCGCGTGAGGCGGAAACGCCTTTCGACCGACACCCACCTTCAAGTGTCGCGGCGTCGTCCCGTGGTTCGGGGTCACACATGCAGAAGAACGTCGGAGGACTCGACGAGGGGATTCGAATCACGCTCGGACCGCTGCTGGTGGTACTCTCGATAGCGTCGCTGCAGGGAACCGTCCGCCTCCGTCCCGCGGTCACTGCCGGCGCGCTCGCAGTCGGTGCGGTTCTGACCGTCACCGGCCTCACGCAGACGTGTCCCGGAAACGAGGCGATGGGTCGAGACACGTACCGTCCGAGCGAGAACCTCAGCGAACAGGCCCGAGCGGTCCGGGAGCGCGCGCTCCAGTAGCGCGGAGACGAACCGAACCGCCGTCCCTTTATCCGCGTCGTCCCTACCCCGCGCCAATGAGCGAATCGGACGACGCCGACTACTCGCTGCCCGACGACCTCCCGGCGGTCCGCAACGCACTCGTCTCGTGGTACGAGGCGGACCACCGGCAGTTCCCGTGGCGCGAGACTGACGACGCCTACGAGATTCTGGTCTCGGAGGTCATGAGCCAGCAGACCCAACTCGGCCGGGTCGTCGAGGCGTGGGAGGCGTTCCTCGACAGGTGGCCGACTCCGGCGGCCCTCGCGGACGCCGACCGCGCCGACGTGGTTGGGTTCTGGACCGACCACAGCCTCGGCTACAACAACCGCGCGAAGTACCTCCACGAGGCGGCAGCGCAGGTCGTGACCGAGTACGACGGCGAGTTCCCCGAGTCGCCCGGCGAACTCCAGAACCTGATGGGCGTCGGGCCGTACACCGCGAACGCGGTCGCCTCCTTCGCGTTCAACAACGGCGACGCCGTGGTGGACACCAACGTCAAGCGCGTCCTCCATCGGGCCTTCGACGTGCCCGACGACGACGCCGCGTTCGAGGCCGCCGCCAGCGAGGTGATGCCCGACGGCGAATCCCGAGTCTGGAACAACGCCATCATGGAACTGGGCGGCGTCGCCTGCGAGCAGACGCCGAAGTGCGACTCGGCGGGATGCCCGTGGCGCGAGTGGTGTCACGCCTACGAGACCGGCGACTTCACCGCGCCGGACGTGCCAACCCAACCGAGTTTCGAGGGAAGCAGGCGGCAGTTCCGCGGGAAAGTAATCTCGATTCTGGAGGAGTACGACGAACTCCCGCTCTCGAAACTCGGCCCGCGCGTCAGGGTCGATTACGCGCCGGAGGGAGAGTACGGCCGCGAGTGGCTGGAAGGCCTCCTGAACGACCTCTCGGACGACGGACTGGTGGACGTCGAGTGCGGTGACGCGAACGACGAACTCGTCGCCCGCCTCCGACGCTGAGTTCGAATCGACAGTCCGTCTCGACCTGTAACTGAAGCGCCCGCTTCACCCTACAGAAAGCGTTTATCCAGACCGGTGGAACGACCGGGCATGACCCTCCGCCGCCGCGAAACCCTCGCGCTCTCCGGTGCCCTCCTCGCCGGACTCGCCGGCTGTACGGGAAGCGACGACTCGCAGAACACCCCCGCGAACGAATCACCGACCGACGAGACGCCCGGAACGACCACCGGAGAATCCCCCGGTTTCGACGACCTCGACGCACCGCCCTTCCCCGAAATCGACCCCGTGACCGACCCCGAAATCCCCGAGGACCTGCTCGCCGACCAGATTCGCGGGAACACTGCGTTCGCGCTCGACCTGCTCGCGGTCCTGCGCGACCAGCAAGACGCCCCGAACCTGTTCCTCTCGCCCTACAGCGTCTCCGTCGCGCTGGCGATGACGTACGCCGGTGCCCGCGGGGGTACCGCCGCAGAGATGGCCGACGCGCTCCACTTCGTCCTCGACCAGGAGAACCTCCACGGGGCGTTCGCGTCGCTGGACGCCGAATTCGAGCGACGGAACGCCGACGGGACGGAGGCGAGCGGACGGGTGGTGACCGAACGCGAGACGGACGCGGGTCCGGCCTTCGAGTTCACGACGGCGAACGGCGTGTGGGGTCAAGAGGGGTTCCCCTTCCGCGAGGAGTTCCTCGACCTCCTCGACGCGTACTACGGCGCTGGCCTGCGACTCGCCGACTTCTCGGGCGACCCCGAGGCGGCCCGGAAGCGAATCAACTCGTGGGTCGCCGACAACACGGGCGACCGCATCGAGGACCTGCTTCCCCGGGGGTCCATCGACGAGGCGACTCGCCTCGTGCTGACCAACGCCGTCTACTTCTCGGCGCGGTGGCGCGTCCCGTTCTCTGAGGACGAGACCGAGGAGCGGGCGTTCACGTCGCTCGACGGTTCGACCGCGCAGGTACCGACCATGCACCAGTCCATCGAGACCCAGTACGCCCGAATCGACGGCCACCAACTGGTCGAACTGGCCTACGCCAACCGCCAGACGAGCATGGTCGTCGTCCTTCCCGCCGAGGGCGAGTTCGAGGCGTTCGAGGAGTCGCTGACGGTGGACCGACTCGCCACCGTGCTGGACCGGACTTCCGACGCGCTGGTTGACCTCGCGCTCCCCAAGTTCGAAGTCGAGTCGTCGTTCAGTCTCGTGGAGGCGATGCAGTCGCTCGGCGTGACGGAGGCGTTCACGCCGTCCGCGGACCTGACGGGGATGAGCGAGGCGGCGGGCGAGGACCTGTTCGTCGGCGACGTCGTCCACCAGAGTTTCGTGTCGGTGGACGAGCGCGGCACCGAGGCGGCGGCCGCGACCGCCGCGATAATTCAGGAGGACGCCCCGCCCAAGCAGGTCGAGATGACGGTGGACCGGCCGTTCCTCTTCTACGTCCGGGACCGCCCGACCGAGACGCCGCTGTTCCTCGGGCGTGTGACGAGTCTCGATTGACCCCCGAAGGCGCGACCCGCTTACCGCATCACGTTCCGCTCGCGTGACGTTCGCGCTCCGTCGGTCGGCACACAGCTATTTGACGCTCGCCTCCGACGACCATCCTATGCCGGACACACCACACATCGTTGCCGTCTGCGGGAGTCTTCGGGACGAAAGCGTCACCAGAGTCGCACTGAAAGAGGCCCTAGAAGGCGTCGAGGAGAAGGGGGGAGAGGGCGAACTGCTCGACCTTCGCGACTACGACCTGCCCGCGTACGACCCGGACGTGGACGACGAGGCGGAGGACGCCGCCGAACTCACCCGCGAACTGCGCGAGGCCGACGCTATCCTCTTGGGGTCGCCGATGTACCACGGGTCGTACTCGTCGGTGCTGAAGACGGCCCTCGACTACAGCGGGTTCGACGAGTTCGAGCACAAGACGGTCGGCCTGCTCGCGGTGTCCGGCGGGAGTTTCCCCATCACCGCGCTCGAACACCTCCGGTCGGTCTGCCGGGCGCTCGACGCGTGGGTCCTCCCGCATCAGGCCGCCGTCCCGCGCTCGCACTCGGCGGTCCGGGACGGGACGTTCACCGACGAGGACGTCGCCGAGCGCGTCCGGGAACTCGGCCGCGAAGTCGTCAACTACGCCAACATCGAACCGAGTCCGCCGACGATGGAGAGCGAGGAGAACGTCGGGGCGGTGGAGTAGCCGCCTCAGCCGCGGTGCGGAAGCGACTGTCAATCTTCCGACCGTATCTGCCCCTTCCGCAGGTCCCTTCCCGGTAGCCACCCTCTATCCGAGCATGCCGGATACGAATCGGAAGTACCTACTGGCGAAGCGCCCCGAGGGCAGACCCGACCGAGACACCTTCGAACTGGTCGAGGAAGACGTGCCGGAACCGGGACCGGGCGAGGTGCTGGTCCGTACGCTCTACCTCTCGGTGGACCCCTACATGCGCGGCCGGATGGACGCCGGGGAGTCGTACGCCGAACCGTGGGAGGTCGGCGACCCGCTTCGGGCCGGAGTCGTCGGCGAAGTCGTCGAGTCCAACGGCACGAACTTCGAGGCGGGCGACGTGGTGACGGGCAACCTCGACTGGGCCGACTACGCGACCGCGCGCGGGAGCGAACTCCAGTCGGTGAACCCCGACCTCGGACCGGTTTCGACCGCGCTCGGCGTCCTCGGGATGCCGGGCCGGACCGCCTACTTCGGTACCCGCGATGTCGCGGAACCGAAGGCCGGAGACACGTTCGTCGTCACGGGTGCGGCGGGCGCTGTCGGGTCGGTCGCGGGCCAGATAGCCAAGCTCTCGGGCGCTCGCGTGGTCGGTTTCGCGGGGTCCGACGAGAAGGTCGAGTTCCTCGAAGACGAACTCGGGTTCGACGCCGGTATCAACTACAAGGAGACCGACGACTACCGCGCGGCGCTCGACGAGGCCGCCCCGGACGGCGTGGACAGCTACTTCGACAACGTCGGCGGACCGATTACCGACGCCGTCTTCTCGAAACTGAACGTGGACGCTCGCGTCGCAGTGTGCGGCCAGATTTCGCTGTACAACGCCGAGGAGATGCCGACTGGACCGCGGAAGCTCGGAAAACTCATCGAGACCCGAGCGCGCGTCGAGGGTCTCCTCGTCGGCGACTTCGCGCCCCGGTTCGAGGAGGCGACCCGCCAACTCGCGGAGTGGGTCGCCGAGGACGAGATTCGGTACCGCGAGACGGTCACGGAGGGACTGGAGAACGCCCCGGACGCCTTCCTCGGCCTGTTCGAGGGCGAGAACATCGGCAAACAGCTCGTGAAAGTCGGCGAGCGCGACGCGTAGCGCTCCGCGGCGACGAGTTCTACCGCCACGCTGTTCGCCCGGCGAATCGCTTTCCATACGTTAGCCGTGCGCTCGAGTTGAAAGAGACAGTAACTAATTTTTCGACGGAACCGACTAGTGGGCAACGAGGAGGTGGCCGACCGTGACAGTGGTACCGCACTACCCGTCAGACGAACCGCGAGACGACCGCGAAGCGCCCGACTTCGGCGAGATAGTCGACGAGATTCTGGACCGCGGCGACCCGACGCCGTCGGTCCCCGCGGCCCGACGCCCGGTCGCGCGGTGAGACGGTCGCCCCGCGGTCGACCGTCGGGCGAACCGGAGGCCGCGCGGGCGACCCGAATCGGCAACCCTTTTCTCCCTCGATTGAGCGCAGAACGGACATGCACAAGATAACGAACAGCGGGTGGGTCGAGGTCGTCACCGGCTGTATGTTCTCCGGAAAGACCGAGGAGCTACTCCGGCGACTCCGCAGAGCCGAAATCGCCGGTCAGGAGGTCGCGGCCTTCAAGCCGTCGCTCGACGACCGCTACGGCGAGGGGACCGTGGGGTCCCACAACGGTCGCCAGTGGGACGCGACGGTGGTGGACCCCGACGACGGGGTCTGGGACATCCCGGAGGAACTCAACGGCGAGGAGGTCGTCGCCATCGACGAGGCCAACTTCTTCTCCGAGGACCTCGTCGAGGTCTGCGAGTTCCTCGCGGACGACGACCGCCGGGTCGTCGTCTCGGGCACCGACCAGACGTTCCGCGGCGAACCCTTCGAACCCCTGCCGCGACTCGTCGCGCTGGCCGAGTACGTGGACAAGTATCAGGCCATCTGCGCCCAGTGCGGCGAACCCGCGACCCGGAACCAGCGACTCGTCGGCGGCGAACCCGCTCACGTCGACGACCCGACCATCGTGGTCGGGGCCGACGAGTCCTACGAGGCCCGATGTCGGAACTGTCATACTCTCCGGACCGACTAGTCCGACTGTGTACTGCGTGGTGAACCGACCGTGATGTACTCCGAGACCGACTGCGAGGTGGGCGTGTCGTGACTCAGTGGGTCGAGAACCCCTCGGGCGGGCGCGACCGCGGACCCGCGGCGCTCGCTCGGGCGTGGGTCGAAGTACTCGTCAGCCCTCGGCGGTTCTTCCGGCACGGAATCGCGCCGGGCGACCAAGCACCGGGCCTCGTCTTCGCCGTGGTCGTCGTCCTCGCGGAGGAGGCGACCCGGTTCGCGCTGGTCCCCGGCGCGGCCCCGACGCTCGGCGGGCGACCCGCGCTGTCGGCGCTGTTCGGCCTCGCGCTGGTGGCGCTGTTCGTCGCGCCCGCCGTCCTGCACCTGACCGCCGCGCTCCAGACCGTCCTCCTGATGGCTACGGTGCCCGACCGCGCCGGTACCAGCGAGACGGTGCAGGTCATCGCGTACGCGACCGCGCCGTGCGTCTTCGCGGGCGTCCCGAGTCCCACGCTCCGCGCGGCCTGCGCGACGTACGGCGCGGCGCTGTTCGTCGTCGGTCTCCGCGAGGTCCACGACACTTCCGCAGTCCGGGCGCTGGTCGCGGGCGCGGTTCCGGCCGCGCTGGTCTTCGGCTACGCCTTCCGCGGGTTCGCCGCGCTCGACGAACTGGTCGTTCGGCACGCTGGCGAGGTCTGTCTCCGCCTCGCGGAACTCGGCGCGGAGGTCTGTGCACCGCTCGGTTGATGCGTCGCCTCTCTTCTGTCGCCCGACCATCACGCCCGTTCGACCGACCCGTCCCCCATATCGTATAAACCACCGCATCTATCCGGCACCACGCACACGTCTCCGACGTGAATATCTACGACCGATGGAAACGCGGGCCTCCGAATCGTCGCGTCCCGAGTCGGAACCGGACGGTGAACAGTTAGCGACGGTCGCACTGGACGACGACCGACGACTCGCGTACGCCGAATACGGCCGTTCCGACGGCGCTCCGGTCGTCTTCCTCCACGGGACGCCCGGGTCGCGCCGACTGGGCGAACTGCTCGACGCGGCCGCCCGAGAGCGCGGACTCCGAGTCCTCGCGCCGGACAGGCCCGGCTACGGTCGCTCCTCGCCGTGGCCGACTCGCTCGGTGAACGACGCCGGGGAGTTCGTCGGTGCCGTCCTCGACGACGCCGACATACAGGAGGCCGGACTGGTCGCGTTCTCCGGTGGCGGTCCGTACGCGCTGGCGACTGCGGCGACCCACCCGGAGCGAATCAGTCGGGTGGACGTCGTCGCCGGAGCCACGCCGCCGGACGTCGGCGAGGTGACGCCCGCGGTTCAGCGACTCCTCTCGGGACTGGCGGCGACGACGCCGCTCGTCCTTGGGGGACTCCTCCGGGGGCAGGCGTGGCTCGCCAGTCGCCTCGGCCCGTCGTTCGTGGTCGCGCAGTACACGACGGGCGACGCCGAGTCCGTCTCCGACGACGCCGCGGCGGT